>JALOLT010000007.1 GCA_025455775.1 Fimbriimonadaceae bacterium | reverse complement strand
ACGAGACGCGACTCAACGCTTTTTGCCCTCGGAGGAGGGGTCATCGGCGATCTTGCCGGATTTGCTGCTGCCAGCTACATGAGGGGGATCAAACTCATCATGGTGCCAACTTCGCTACTCGCGATGGTCGATTCGTCCGTTGGGGGCAAGGTTGGGATCGACCTGCCGGAAGGTAAGAATTTAGTGGGAGCCTTTTATCCACCCAAGGAAGTTCGGGTCGCCCCCACCGCCCTGGCGACCCTCCCAGAGCGTCACTGGTTCAACGGAATGGCGGAGGTTTGGAAGTATGGCTTCATCATGGATCCCCTTCTTTTGCAAAGTCTCAGAAAAGGAGGTCTTTCGAAACAAAGTGAGGAGATCTCGTGGCTGATCATGCGTTGTATAGAAAACAAAGCGAAGGTGGTTCAAGAAGATGAGTTCGAAACGACCGGGAAACGAGCCACGCTCAACTTTGGTCATACTATCGGTCACGCAATTGAAAAAGTGCTCGGGTACAAAGATCTCTTGCACGGCGAGGCGATCAGCATCGGTATGGTAGAAGAGGCGAAACTGGGCGAACGTTTAGGGATGACCCCCAAGGGGCTCTCTCACCAAGTGGCACAGGATCTCAGTTCATCAGCCCTTCCTATCCGCCTTCCGGATGGCCTGGACGCAGAAGAGATTGTGAAGGCGATGAGGCTCGATAAAAAGACAGACCACCAAGGACTGACCTTTTGCATGGTTACCGGCGAAGGGACGTGTACAATCGTGAAAGGACTCACGGAGGAGACTGTGCTTCAGTCTTTGAGACATTCATGAAGCTGATAAGATTAGTGATCGGACTTGTCGGCACGGTGCTGATGGCGGGGGGCTATTTTGCGAGCCAAGTCGCCTACCACTCTGGCACTGCGCCGCGATACATTGAGGCAGTAGATTCCTCCCCGATCCCGATGCTTTCCTTAGGGTTGTTGGCGGCAGTCGTCGTTCTCGCCTTCTTCAAAGAACCAGAGGATCGACAAGAGGAGTTGCAATGATTGGAACGATCCTGAACCGAAGGTACGAACTTCTCCAAGAGGTGGATCAGGGCCCGGTTTTCACCACCTATGGTGCCAAGGATCGGATGAATTCTAAGGATGTGACCATTCGCGTCATCTCCCAGGACATTGGACGCGAACCTGAATTCATCTCGGCGCTCCAGTCTGTGGTTTCCACAACCTCCTCCCTTTCCCACCAGGGACTGGAGAAAGTGATCGGGTTGGAGCAAGACCACGGAGTCTCCTATGTTCTGAGCGAATCTCTGACCGGATCAACTCTCGAAGACCGCATCAAGCGGCTTTCATCTCTCTCGGTTCCCGTTTCTCTGCAAATCGCGATCGAGATTTGTGAAGTTCTCGAAGCTCTTCACGAGGCAGGAGTGGTTCACGGTGACATTTCAGCAAAAACGATCGTGAGCACAGCTACCGACTCTGCTAAGGTCACAAGTGTTGGTTTTTGGCAAGCCTACGCTCATAGTACGAAGGCAGCAATCGGAGTTTTGCGCGATATGTCGCCCTACCTTGCCCCGGAAGTTACAAGTGGCTCCATGCCAAGTGCCGCCTCTGATATCTATTCGGTGGGGGTCTTGTTGTGGCAACTTCTCACTGGCCGGCTCCCCTATCCCGGCGATACCCCGGTAGCGATCGCCACCAAACATGCCAGCCACCCCTATCCTAGCCTGAGGAATATCACAAACTCTGTTCCACAGGCCCTAGACGAATTGGTGAGAAAGACGATGGAGAAAGATCCACGAGATCGCTACGGCACAGTCTCGGCTCTCCTGACAGATCTTCGCCTGCTTCTCGACGCCCTTCGGTTCGGACGACCCCTGACTTGGCCCCTCCGACCAGAAACATCAGCCCAGCCGAGGGCTGTTGCACCAGAGCTTAACGTGGCCCGACCTCAATCAAAATCCGATCAGAAGAAAAAGAGGAGCAACCAAAGGAGAGAAACGGATGGCCTCCCCAGGTGGTTCATGTTCTTGGTGTGGTGCTCCCTCATCACGGCGGTCTTGCTGGTGGGGGGCTGGCTGGCCTTCAACTCAAGCCGACCCAAACCACTCATCGTTCCCAACTTAACAGGCAAAAGTGTCTCTCAGGCCAATGAAGACCTGGCGAAGATGGGAGCCAGGGGCCGAATTGCACGCAGGGAGATCAACGAGCGCTTCGGCGACGGGATCATCATTTCAACCTCTCCTGCTGCCGGTGAAGAGTTTCTGCCATCTTCTCGAATCGAATATGTCGTGAGTATGGGGAGCCGCTTTGTGGTTGTGCCAGATCTTCGGGGCAAATCTAAGGAAGAGGCCAGAAAACTGCTTGCAAGTCTCGGACTCGATATCTCGGATCAACTCGATTACAGGCCGAGCAGTGATGGTGCCTCTGACATCGTCCTTTCCCAGGTACCTGCCTCGGGACGAAGAGTCGAAAGATCGGCGAGGGTTCGTCTCACCCTCAGCTCTGGCGAGCGAGACCCGAACGCTCCCTCGCCGCTGGATCGTCGCTTCTTGTACACGCTTAAAATCACCATCCCCAGAGAGAGAACCGGGAACGTAAGGATGAGGGTGGAGCTCCAAGACACTCGCGGAAGGGAAATCGTTTACGATGCGAGCAACCGTCCGGGACAGGTCGTGACACTCAGAGTCGAAGCTGCTGGCCCAGATGCCATGTTCACGATCTTTTGGGACAATGTCATGGTGAAACAAATTACGGAATCGGCTGAGGGAGTCGCGCCGTAATCTTGGGTTCTAGGGCTTGAGTAAGTCAGAATGGAAGGAGGCGACCTCGTGACCATGCAGCTTGCTCCCTCGATCCTGAGTTTTGACCCGGCGAATTTTTTGGCTCCGGTTCAGGAGGTCGCAACTTCTGGCCTTGCCGATTGGATCCACCTCGACGTGATGGACGGCCAGTTTGTACCCCCCATCACGTTTGGGGCTGAGTTGGCCAAGTCGCTCACCAGTCAGATTTCTTTGCCGGTCGAAGCGCACCTAATGACGCTGACCCCTGAGCTTCACTTCGAAGCCTTCTGCCAAGCTGGGTGCCGGCGAATCATTTTCCATGTCGAAACGACCGCCCACACTCATAGGCTGATTCAAGAGCTGAAGAGCTATGGAACTGAGGTTGGGGTCGCTCTCAACCCAGCAACCCCTTTGGCGATGATCGAGCCAATAGAAGAGATGTTAGATATTCTCCTGATCATGACGGTGAACCCTGGCTGGGGAGGGCAAGCTTTGATTCCCGCCTGTGTGCAAAAGGTGCGAGAAGCCAGAGAGAGATGGCCAGGTCTTCCCATCGAGGTCGATGGTGGGGTTGACCCAGCAACCCTCCCGGCTTTGCGCAAAGCGGGGGCAAATGTTTTCGTCGTCGGCAGCTATCTGACCCGAACTCCGTCAATTCAGGAAGGGCTGAGGCAAGTCCGAGAAGCTGGAGAGGTCGTGACGTGAAGCTCAAAACGGTCACAACCGCCTTGGTCATCATCGGCTTGATCCTTTTGGTGCTCTGGCCATTCGTCATCGGGCCGATGCCGCCAGCTGCTGCTGCACCCAGAGAGAAAGCAGAATACTTGGCCAAGTCGCTCGGTTATGTGACAGGCCTGATGGTAACGTGGGTAGCAGTCGCAACCTGCGCCCTGATCCTGATGCGCCAAATCAGGAACGAGATGAAGACGGCAACGGATCGTAACTTGCGCGAATTGGTAGAAGGGACACTTCGAGATCATGACAAACGAAGGAAAGACGATCCACAAGCCTGAAGAGGCGATGGCTCTTGCCATCGAACTCAGCCAGAACGGTTTTCCAGCCCCGAACCCGAGGGTTGGCTGTGTCATCGTAAATAAGGGGAAGGTGGTGGGTCAGGGTTATCATGCCTACACTGGGGGAGCCCACGCAGAAATCGTCGCCCTTCAGGAAGCAGGCGAATTGGCCAGAGGCGCAACTGCCTTCGTAACCCTGGAGCCTTGTAATCACACTGGGCGCACTGGCCCTTGTACGACGGCTCTGACCCAAGCAGGGGTCGCTGAAGTCGTTTTTGCCGTCAATGATCCGAATCCAGTCGCGGCGGGAGGTTCCGAGGTTCTCGCCCAGGCCGGAGTCTCTGTTTCGAGCGGACTCCTGGGACAAGAAGCCAGAGAGGCGAATCGAATCTGGTTGACCGCCCAAGAAAAAGGTCGCCCCTTTGTCATCGTCAAGGCAGCGATCACTCTGGATGGTCGAATCGCGTGGCCAGATGGCAGCAGCCGGTGGATTACGGGAGAGGAGGCAAGGGCTGCCGCCCACTTTCTCCGAGGAGAAACAGCAGCGATCCTGGTCGGGTGGCGAACCATTGCCGTGGACGACCCAATGCTGACGGCCAGGCGGGATGGAGTGGTGAATCAGCCCCTCCGTGTCGTTCTCGATCCAGACAAGCGGCTCTCTGGTGAGGAAGAGGTCTTCCGCCAGCCAGGCGAAACTCTCTGGCTCGGAGATTCAATTCCCAGTCCAAAGCGGACTCTTCTCCCGAATCTCAAACCCAAGACGATCCTGGCAGAACTCTGGAACCGAGGTGTCACGAGCCTCTTGGTGGAAGGGGGCGGAGTCACCATCCGGAACTTCGTCGAGTCAGGCCTCGTTGATGAGCTCCACCTGTTCCTGGCGCCGCGGCTCTTCGGAGATGGCACAAGATGGCTCGGCCCAGGCGATGCATGGGGGCCAGAGGGAATCGACCTGGAGCTCCTTCAAACAGAAAAAGTCGGGCGCGATTTGTGGCTCACTTACCGCTACCTTGGAAAGCGCGAAATTTGATTTCGTTGTCTTAGGCAAGAAAACATCAAATATGGCAAGGTTTCATTGGAACAAAGGCCGGAACAAACGACGTCTTTATGTGAGAAGAGTAATTCAGACAGAACAGAGAGATCCGTTTTTCTTATCCTCCCCCGAACAGTGCCCCGTCTCATCGCCCTCTGAGCGGGGCCATTTTCTTTCGAATTTGGCCTTTAGCTTCTTTCTCGCACCCAGGATAAGAAAAGTTCATGGAGTCTGGTGTCTTCGGTGAGTTCTGGGTGGAAAGATGTTCCCATGATCGATCCTTGCCGCACTGCGACAACGTGATCCCCATATCGGGCAAGCTCCTCGACCCCTTCACCGAGCCGAGTCACAATCGGGGCGCGAATGAAGACCCCCACCACCTGAATTCCCAATGAAGGCATCGATACTTCGTCCTCAAAGCTATTCACCTGGGCTCCAAAGGCGTTGCGGCGAACGGTGATGTCCAGGAGGTTGAGGCGATACTGCTCCTTATCTTCGATTTCTCTGGCCAGCAGAATCATGCCCATGCAGGTTCCCCAAATGGGCATTCCCTGCCCAGCCCTCTCGCGAATTGCTGCGCCGAGGCCGTAGCGCTCCATAAGGAGTCCCACGGTTGTGCTTTCCCCGCCAGGGATGATTAATCCATCAACTGTTGCGAGATCTTCTGGAGATCGGACTTCGACAGCAGCTGCTCCACAGCGCTGCAAAGCCTCGATATGCTTGACAAAATCTCCCTGAACAGCAGCGACCCCGACTAGCGAACTCATGAAGGAGAGTCTACAAGGTCTTTCTCTTCCTTCCCCAGGCCCAGTAGAATCGCACCATGATTGATCTCATCGGAGTGCCCTTTGACCTTGGTGGCCCAGTTTTAGGAAGCCGCCTCGGCCCAGCCGCTCTGCGCATTAAAGGTCTGTCCTCGACACTCACAAGCCTTGGAGTGACGTGGTGCGCTAGCGAAGATGTTGTGGCAATCGACTACGATGGCGATCTCCCACTGCCGACCCGTTACGAGAAGGCAAGGAACTACCTGCCAGAGCTTCGCAGAAGAGTTACTGAGAGCCTCAATGAGGGGCGTTTACCCTTGGTGATGGGAGGGGATCACTCCCTCTCGATCGGCAGTGTTGCTGGTGCCCTCACCCAGGGAACCGATGACCTCGCTGTGCTCTGGATTGATGCCCACATGGATCTTAATACGCCTGATACGACTCCGAGTGGAAATCTTCACGGGATGTCGGTCGCAGGCTTCACCAGACTCCCCACCAAGGATCGGGTTGGCAGAGTGAGGTCTTGGGGACAGGCCCTTACAGAAGCTTGGCCAAAAATCCTGGACGAAACCCTCTGCGACCTGTCTCTCCCCAAGGGGAACGTCGCCTGGATCGGCCTCCGTGATGTCGACGAAGGGGAGGCTCGGCATCTAGCGGAAATGGGCGGCTCAACCGCCTGGACAATGCAGGATATCGACCGGGTCGGGATTCAGGGTGTCTTTAGCCAGTTTGAGGTTTGGCTTCAGAACACCGGAGCGTCGCGGCTTTGGATCAGCTTTGACGTGGATGTGCTGGATCCCCTTTATGCTCCTGGCACTGGCACTGCGGTTCGGGGAGGAATGACTTACCGAGAAGGTCACCTTCTTGCTGAGCTCTTGAGTCAGCTTTTGAGCTCCGAGAAGTCCGCCGTGAGGTTGGCCGGCTTGGATGTGGTCGAAGTGAATCCTCTGAACGACCACCAAGGCGAAACAGCCAGGATGGCCATCGAGTGGGTCGCATCCTTGTTCGGTAAAACCATCATGGGGGATCATTTAACTTCCCAGAAGATCCGGCGGATGGGAGGAGATGCCTGACGTGGCGAATTCTGCCATCCAGAACGCGATTTCTCGGGTCTTGACCGAAGAAGCAACTGCCCTCCTCGCCCTGAGGGAGCGGCTCGACGACTCCTTTAGTCAAGCGGTGGAGCTCATTCTGGCTTGCAAGGGGAGAATTGCGACATGCGGCATCGGTAAGAGCGGCCATATCGCTGAAAAAGCTGCTGCAACTCTTGCCAGTACAGGCACTCCGAGCTTCTTTCTTCACGCGGCTGAGGCTGTTCACGGCGATCTCGGGATGATCACGGAGGGCGACGTTGTGCTCGTCTATACCTACAGCGGCGAGACTGATGAGGTGGTTCGGCTCTTTCCCTCCTTCCGGTCGATTGGGGCAACGACGATCTTGCTTTGCGGCAGGACTCAGTCGTCGGCTGCGCTCCTCGCTGATCTCGTTTTGGACGTAAGGGTTGATAGCGAAGCCTGCCCCAACAACCTCGCTCCCACGACGTCCACGACCCTGATGTTGGCTCTCAGTGACGCTTTGGCAATTGCCGTGATGGAGCAACGGGGCTTTTCCGCCGAAGAATTTGCCCGCTTCCACCCAGCTGGTGCTCTTGGAAAGCGTCTGACCCTGATGGTGCGAGACGTGATGCGTCAGGGAGAAGATCTGCCGATCGTGACAGAAGATGTCTCCGTCCTGGATCTCATGGCGAGGATCACGAGGGCTGGAGCAGGCGGGGCTTGCGTCGCTTCTGAGAACGGTCTTTTGGTCGGCTACGTTTCCGATGGCGACTTGCGCCGGTGGTTCATGTCCCAGCCGGATCCTTTGGCTGGGCGAGCCGGCGAAATCATGACCAAGGGAGTCGCTACCATCGAGGCGAGTCTGACCGCCTTCGAGGCTCTGGAGTATTTCCAGAATCATCCCAGGAAGATCGGCGAACTGCCTGTCGTGGAGCAGGGAGTCGTGGTCGGACTCCTTATGGTGAAGGATCTGCTGCGGGCCGGGCTCGTCTGAGTCCAAGGCTTAGGCTTAGGCTTAGTTGGCGAAGAGTCCCAGGCAATCCCGAACTTTCACAAAGGCCTGGAGGGCCTTGGAAAGATCCTCTTCGGTGTGAGCGGCACTCGGCATCGTGCGGATCCTGGCCTTTCCAAGTGCGACAGTGGGATAGACGATCGCGAGGGCATAGACCCCTTCTTCCCAGAGGAGTCTCTCTGTTTCTTGGGCTGCCCTCTCATCGCCGATCAAAACTGGGGTGATGGGGGTTTCGCTGCCCATCGTGTCAAACCCAGCCTCGGCCAGCATCTGCTTCCATTTTCTGGTGTTATCCCAGAGTTGGTTCATCGGTTCCGGATCGTTTTCCATGACGTCGAGGGCAGCGATGAGGGCCGCCGCGACAACTGGGGGATGGGCAGTGCTAAACAGGTAGGGCCTGCCCCGATTGATCAGCCAATTTTTAAGCGGTCGGGATCCAGCGATATACCCGCCAATGACCCCCAGGGCTTTGCTGAGGGTGCCCAGTTGGATATCGACTCTGCCGTAAAGGCTGAAATGGCTGGCAGTTCCTGCCCCGTTCTGGCCCAAGACTCCACTGGCATGAGCGTCATCGACCATTACAAAGGCATCGTATTTTTCCGCCAATGTTACGATCTCCGGCAAGGGGGCGATGTCGCCATCCATCGAAAAGACTCCGTCTGTGATAATCATGCGCTTTTTGAAGTGGCCAGCGCGGGAAAGGCAGTCTTCCAACTCGTCCATGTTTTTGTGGCCATACACCCACCCTTCAGACTTCTTGTAGGCAGCAGGAGAAAGTCGGACTCCGTCGATGATGGAGGCGTGGTTTAGTTCGTCGCTGATCACGACATCTTCTTTGGTGAGAACCGCTGGGATGCAGCCACTGTTGGCGGTAAATCCTCCCGTGAAAACCAAAACGGCTTCCGTTTTCTTGAATTTGGCAAGTCTCTCTTCCAATTCGTCGTGGACGGAGGTTGTGCCTCCGATCCAGCGCACGGCTCCTGCCCCCACTCCCCATTTCTCGATCGCCTCTGTCGCTGCCTGGCGTACTTTCGGGTGATTGGCCAGCCCAAGGTAGTTGTTGCTACTGAGGTTGATAACCTCCTTTCCGTTCATCTGAACAACCCCACCCGCCGGGCTCTCTAAGATTTTAGGAACCTTGTAGAGGTGTCGGTCTTTCAGCTTTTGAATCTCGTCGGTGAGCCAGCTTTGGAGGTTTTGGTTCATTGCTTCCAGTTTAGAGCATGAACTGGGCTTCCAAGGGTGCGTTAGGCTTGAGCTTCGACAAATTCCGGCTTTGGTCTGCCTCTTTGCCAGGCATGATTTAGCCAGGCGATCTCTACGAGGTGGGCAAAGGTGATCGATAAGCCTGCCACAAGAACGCCTGGCAGCTTGAGCGTAACCCCAATGAAAAGACACGCGACCAAGCTTCCGACGCCCAAAGAGATGGCGGTCAGACGAGCCACAGTAAGATGATAGGCGGTGAGAGCAGCTCGGATGTAGCTCATCCAGGCATTCATCCAGGGGAGCAAAACGCAGACCAATGTCGCCCCGATCGCCGCTTGGACAATCGTTGGGTCGCTTCTCAAAACCCCTCCGTAGACTAAAGTGCTAAGAGGAGTGAGGCCGAAGACGAGAAGAAGGACAGAAAGGCTCAGTCCGACCGTCAGGCAAAACCTCTTGAGTACCTGGGGGGCTTGGGGGTGTTTGCGGAACTGACTAATCACGACTTCGGGCAAGGCAAATGTCATGGTTCTAAAGAGCCAGATGACAGAAATTGCGACCTGCCAGGCTGCCATAGCCAAGACTGAATCAGGAGCGGCAGCAAGGGCGCGGGAAATGAAGAGGCTCTGGCTGAGAATCACCATCGAGGAAAGGGTGAGGGGGATGTGAAAAGCCCAGAGCTGTTTCATCGTCAAGGGGACAAAGCCAGGCTCATCCGTCATGTAGTGAGCTTGGATGACCTTGCGGCTGACAAGGTGAATGAAGGCTGCTTCGGCCGCAACTGAAGCAAGGAGGGCCCACGCTGCCGCCACCAGGGCCCCCATCCCAGTGGAAGCGAGGCCGAACCCAGTGGTCAGCAGTGTCAAAACGCGGACCGTCGTTCCAAAGCCGATCATCTTGGTCTCTCCCTTGGCAATCATCAAGCCGTGGAGTTTGCGGCGCCAACCCACAAACCCGCTCCATGGAACCATGATCATCAGGGGGACATGGGCCGCTTTGGCAACAGCAGGATCAAGTTGCAAGAACTGCAGTGTCACGAGCCAATAAAGGGGTGTCCAGGTGACCAAGAAATGAACAATCGTGACGAAGACGATCATGTACCAAGCAAACTTACTGATCACGACATAGCTTTGGCGCCCTTTCCCCATTGTGGTTCCTGTACTGAGCAAGTCAATGACGGGACTCTCGATGAAGATCGCGATGCTCATCACGATGAGAAACGCGGCGGTGAGCACTTTCGCGTCTGGCCCTCCGCTCACAAGGCGGACGATGATTGGCCCCTCTGCCGCCATGAAAAGCCAGGAAATCGCCAAGGGAAGATAGAATTTCCAAAGGCGAGCGAAGGTTGGAGCCGAAGAGTCAGACAAGTGATCCAACGATACCGCTCTGGCTTAGGGGTTGAGCAGGTACAGTTTGTGTAGTGAAAGATAAACGGTTGGTTCCTTTTGCCCCTATCGGCTCATTTTTTCCTGGTACTCCCCGTATGAAGTTCTACATGTCTCGTTTGTTTCTGCCCTTCTTGCTCGTTGCTGCCCTTCTCGCGGGATGCTCGGGAGGCGCCCAACCGTCAGGCTCAGGCTCTACCACTGCCGAAGCAAGTGATACCGGCCTGAAGCCGGTTGAAGGAAAACTCAAAGTTGCTCTTCTTACTCCTGGCTCCGTCGCTGACTCTGGCTGGAGCAAAATCGCCTACGACGGTCTGATGGCGATCAAGACCGAACTCAATGCCGAAGTCAACAACCAAGAAGCGATGGGAGCGAAGGTGACAGACGCGATGAGAAGCTATGCCCAGCAGGGTTACCACCTGATCATCGGACACGGATTTGAGTACAACGCACCGGGGGTCAAGCTGGCAGGTGATTTCCCAAGCACAGTTTTTGTGAGCAGCTCCGGAGGAGCGACTGCATCCAACGCAGGTGCGTTTCGTTTTTATCTGGAGCAAGGTTTTTATCTTGCTGGTCAAATGGCTGGCCTCATGAGCAAGTCGGGGGTCGTCGCGATGATCGGCGGAGATGACGTTCCCAGTATTAGGTCAACGTTCAAAGCCTTCAAAGCAGGAGCAGAATCAGTCCAGCCATCGATTCGCGTGATCGAGCAGTTCACTGGGTCAGGGGCAGATGTCCCCAAGGCGAAGCAAGCCACCCTCGCAGCCATCGACCAAGGGGCGGACTTCGTGATTCACCAGGCAAACCAAGCAGCTCAAGGAGTGTTTGATGCTGTGAAGGAAAGAACGACGAGCGAAAAGCCGATTTATGCCTTCGGCGCGAATGAGAACCAAAACGGCAACTCCAGCGGGGTCGTGATTGCTTCAGCGATCATTCAACCGAAAGCTGGCTTCGTCGCTTTGGCAAAAGATGTTCAGGCTGGCACCTATAAAGGGGGCATCCGCCTGGTTGGAATGAGCGACAGTTTTGACGGTGTGCCAGCGATCGAATTCCTTGTGAATCCAGCTCTCTCGAGCAAGATTCCGACCGACGTTCGTCAGCAACTCGACAAAACTCAGATTTCCATCATCGGGGGAGCCTTCACCGTTCCGAAAGATGAGTTCTAATCGATAACTACTCCGATTTTTGGGTGGATTGTCATGGTGTCTCCGCCTGACGCTCTGGTCGAACTCGATGAGGTCACGAAAGCCTACGGCAAGGTTCTTGCCCTCGAGCAGGTCTCGGCACGCTTCTTTCGCGGGGAGATTCACTGTGTGCTCGGGGAAAACGGGGCTGGCAAGTCGACCTTGATGGGAATCCTTGCTGGCTTTGTAATCCCGGAGAGGGGCTCCTTTATGATTCATGGAAAGCCTGCGCCAATGGGGAGGCCAGAGAGCATGAAGCAACAGGGCTTTGCTATGGTGCACCAGCACTTTATGCTTGTTCCCAACTTTACGGTTGCCGAGAACCTCTGCCTCACGAATCACGGGGGGAAGGGGGTCGTGTTGAATCCAAAAAGTCAGACTCTGGTTGCGGCAACCCTGGCTAAGGATCTAGGTTGGAAGCTCGACCTCAACCTGCTTGTCGCGGACCTACCGGTAGGAGCCCAGCAGAGGGTTGAAATCCTGAAGGCCCTGATGAGCAATCCGGAAATCCTGATTCTGGATGAGCCAACCGCGGTTCTTTCTGGCCCAGAGGTTGAGGATCTCTTTGATGTCCTTCGAACTCTGAAAGCTCAAGGCAAGGCGATCATCTTAATCGCCCACAAGCTCGACGAAGTGATGGCGATTGCCGACAGGGTGACAGTGCTTAGGAAGGGAAAACTCGTGGCAGGGGCTCTCCTGAGCGAGACAAATCGCGACCAGCTGGCTCAGTGGATGGTCGGCGAGATCCCCCCTGTTCCAGAGTTGATCGCCAACCAGGCTGGGGAGGAGATCCTCCGCCTGAGTGGGCTAGATGTGCGCGGTGATCGAGGCGAACTCTCGGTGAAAGGGATCAGCCTCGCAGTCAAAGCTGGAGAGGTGGTTGGGATCGGCGGTGTCGATGGGAACGGCCAAATTGAACTTGCGGAAGCGGTCGTTGGGATTCGGCCAAGCCAGGCGACCCTGCGCGAACTTCCTTCCAAGATTGGTTTCATTCCGCAAGACCGCCAGGGGCAAGGACTCGCCCTCAATTTATCGATCCGGGATAACTTGCTGATCGGTGGTCTTGAAGACAAGAGCCTCGGCTCGGGACTCTTCTTCGCAAGTCAAAGGGTGAAAAACTGGGCCACTCAACTCATCAAGGAGTACGAGATCAAAATTGGCTCGCCCCTCGATCCTGTCGCTAGCTTGAGTGGCGGGAATCAGCAAAAGATCATTGTGAGCCGGGTTTTGAGCCAAAATCCACCTCTCGTGGTGGCGGTGAACCCGACCAGAGGACTTGATATCCGGGCGGCAGAATATGTTCATCGGCGACTCAGAATGGCTGCTCGACAAGGAGCGGGGGTCTTGCTGATCAGTACCGACCGAGACGAGCTGACCGCCCTCTCGAACCGAATTCTCGTGATGCACAACGGCGAGTTGGAGCAAATCTCGTGAAGAAGGTTTTCCCCATTTTGGCGATTGCCTTGGGGCTGGTGCTCTCGCTGGTTTTGACTCTTTTTGCCTTTGGCTTGGACGTTCCCCGGAGCTTGGGTTTGATCTTTGATGGAGCCCTTGGCAATCGCTTCGGCCTTGCGACGGCTCTCGTTCGATCCACTCCTTTGGTCTTGGCTGGATTAGGAATGGTTGTGGCCTGGCGAGCCGGCATGTTTAACATCGGGGGAGAGGGCCAGTACATGATGGGGGCCTTGGGGGGAGCTTGGATTGCCCAAATCCTGATACCGATCGCTCCTGCCCCAGTGGTGAACATTGCCATCCTTTTGGTGGGAACGGTCTTTGGGGCTTTGTTTGCCGCCTTTGCCGGTTGGCTTCAAGTCTCGCGCGGAGTTCAAGTGGTCATCTCCACTATTCTCTTGAACTTCGTTGCTTTTGAGGTTGTGAACTGGGCGATTCGAGGGCCTCTTCAAGAAGCGAAGAGGCAACTTCCCCAGACTCAATCCCTCCCTGATGCTGTGATGATGATGAGGTTCGACCCCCAAACGAGCCTCCACAGTGGCGTTATTTTTCCCCTTATCGCGGTTGGGGTCGTGTGGGTCTTCCTGTTCGTGAGCAAGGCAGGCCTGAAGCTCCGGTTCGTGGGAGACAACCAGGACGCAGGCAAAGCAAACCAACTTCCGACTGGTCGGATTCAGATATCTGCGATGGCATGGTCTGGGGGACTCTGCGGGCTCGCTGGCACCATTGACTATGTAGGACTTGTGGGCCACCTCGGGTCTGGCCATGCCCAGAACTGGGGTTTTTTGGCGATTCCTGTAGCTCTTTTGGGAGGTCTCCACCCAGTCGGAACTCTCTTGAGTGGCCTTTATTTTGGCGTCCTCTTCGCAGGAAGTGAGAATCTGGCTCGCTTCACTCCCATCGGCACGACCATCGTTTATGTCATCCAAGCTGTCGCAGTTCTGTCCTTCGTTGCCTTTCCACGTCTTGCCGGAGAATGGGTCAAGCGCACCTCCGCGAAGAAGGTGGCTTTGGCTGGCTCCCCTCGGGAGGGGGTGGAGTAGATCCAATGGCAGCGCTCGAATTTGCCGCCAATTTGTTGCGCTATGCCGCGCCTGTTTCGATCGCAGCCCTGGGAGAATCTGTAAGCCAGAAGAGTGGGGTGATCAACATCGGCCTGGAGGGGCAGATGCTCCTCGCGGCTTTTGCTGCAACCTTGGTCGGGAGTCGCACGGGGAACCCCTGGCTCGCACTCTTGGCTGCCTTGCTTGTGGGGCTTGTCTTTGCGATGATTCAGGGATTCTTCACCCTCCGTTTGCTGGTCGATCAGGTTGTGATTGGGACAGCAGTGAATCTCTTTGCTCTTGGCCTGACCTCCACCCTGTTTCGTGTGGTTTTTGGTCAGTCTGGTCAGCTGGTGAGCCTGCCTGATCTGCCCAAGGTCTTCGGCCCCTTTGATCTCGGGATGGTCTTGTTGCTGCCTTTGGCGATCGGGATCACATGGTTCCTGACCAGAACCAAACCTGGCCTTGCCTTGCGGGGAGCTGGCGAATACCCTGCGGCGGTGGAGTCGGCAGGATACTCTGTTATGGGTCTCCGGGCAGGGGCAATCGCCTTTGGCGGTGCTCTCGCCGGACTCGCGGGTGGCTATCTAGCCATCGCTTCGGCTGGCTCTTTTGCCGAAAACATGACGGCTGGTCGAGGATTCGTTGCGATCGCAATGGTAACTTTTGGGAGGTGGAAGCCGATTTGGGTGTTTGGAGCGAGTCTTCTCGTGGGGGCGGCAGAGCTGACCCAGTTCCTGCTCCAGGCCCAAGCAGTCGGAATTCCCCACCAAGTTTTCCGTGCCATGCCCTATGTTTTGGCCCTGGCGGTCTTGGTCTTCGTCGGAAAAGGAACCAGTGTCCCCATGGCCCTGGGCTTGCCCTATCGTAGAGAGAAGTAAGTATGGGAAGTCGCGTCGCACTTACTCGCAAAGTCGCTTTTTCGAGCGGCCATCGCTACTGGCGCTCGTCCCTTTCTGAAGAAGAGAACAGACAGCTTTTCGGCCCCTGGGCCAGCCCCTACAACCATGGCCACAACTACGTCTTGTGGGTCACGGCGGAAGGGGAAGTGGATGAGTCGAACGGGATGGTCGTCAACATCAAATGGATTGACGACGTGATCAAGGAGAAAGTGATTCGCCCCTTTGACCAGAAGTCAATCAACGACGAGGTGCCTGGATTTTTGGACGTCGCTCCTTCGGTCGAAAACCTCCTCTTCAACTTACGGGATCGTTTGGTGTCCTTGCCAGGCTCCGTCACTCTCACCCATCTCAAGCTCGAAGAAACCCCTCTGCTTTATGGCGAGTGGGAAAAGGATTCCCCCATGATAAAACTCACCCGCGTTTACGAATTTGCAGCCTCTCATCGCCTCCATGTTCCGGCCCTGCCTCACGAGGAGAACGTGAGGCTTTTTGGGAAATGCAATAACGAGAATGGCCATGGTCACAACTATGTCTTGGAGGTCACTGTGATAGGTGAGCCGAATGAGGAGACTGGGATGTTGGTTAATATTGATGAGCTGGACAGGGTAGTTAACCATTTGGTGGTGGATCGCTATGATCACCATAACTTGGATCTGGACGTGCCTGAATTGTTGGGGAAGAATACGACGAGCGAGATTGTGGCCCAGGAAATATTTAACCATTTGGATGGGAAGTTGCCAGCCAAGCTCTCCCGCATTCGTCTGTTTGAAACAGCTCGGAACGTATTTGAGGTGACTGGTTAGGCCTGGCCCTTTCGGGTCTTCACTTCAGCGGTTTGCGCGCACGGGCCCGCGGCCACGCCCGTCCGGCCCCAACCTTGGGAGGTTCCGCCCCAAACACTCGTCCGGACCGCCCCCGGAGCGCGCAAACGGGGGTGCCTCTTCTGAGACAGCCCCTGAACAAATGTCCCCTCAAAAAAGCGAAAAAAAACTGCCAACCACCTCGCTTTTTGCCTCTCATCTTTTGTGGAACTGCGTAGTACGTTGAAAGACGAGGGGCGAGAGGCACAGGGGAACGGGCCGCTTCGCGCTAGAGAAGGGCAAACAATGACTCAAGAACAATTCGGCATTTGGTTCGTCCGAAATCACCCAAGGTTCCTCCGCTTCGCAAACAAGATCCTCAGAAACCGCGAAAGCGCGGAAGACGCAGTGCAAAAGGCGGCTGCCCTCGCCTGGAGCAATCTGAACAACCTCCAAGAGTCCCACCTCCTCGACAGCTGGTTCTACACCATTCTTCACCGGGTCTGTCTCAGATTAAGAAGTGACGAAAGAACAGACATCCCCCTCGACCAGATGGAAGACTGGCAGAACGACGGTCTCATGGCGAAAAAACTTCAAGACGAAGGGATCTCAAAGGACCTCGCCGCGGCCTTGGAAAGCTGCTGGCAAGAACTCCCAACCCAACAGAAATTGATCCTAGAACTCAAGGCTGAAGGAGAATCCAACGAGGACATCGCTGACCAATTGGAGGTCGCCCTCCAACCGCTGCGCTACCAAATCAACGTCGCCTACAAGAGCCTCAGAAGCTGCCTCGCCGCAAAAGGCTACAACCAAGCCCCCCAAATAGTCCCAACCCTCTGCCACCCTCCCAAAAACCTACCTCTTTAACGAGCAAAAGCCATGAGCAACATGAAAAAGATCCTCGATGAAATCTTCTCAAGCCAAGAGGAGGACATCAAATTCTCCCCAGACGACCAAGTCTGGCCGTCCTCAAGCCTGGACCAAGATGACCTGATTCTCCGAGCCCTGAAAGGGGACGAAGAAGCCCAAGCAACCCTCCAACCAGGAGAGCTTGAGTCCATTCGTTTCAAGGGATACCTCTTGGCAATCAAGGCAAAGCAAGCAGGCAAGTGGCCAAAGGAAATGGTCGATAGCTTTATGACCCTCTATGCCCCAACCTCCGTCGCAACCGTGACTGGATCTGCTCCCGGAATTCTCGGCCTCGCGGCAAGAGGCCTGGATCTCTACGTTGAAACGACACCAGGGGAAGGGAGACGAAAGGTAATTGATCTCCGAGGACAAGGCTTCAAATTCATCGAAGCATCCTCTCAAGACAACAGGCTGACCCTGGATCTGAGGGGCCCTATCTCGAGCAAGGAAGAAGAACTGATCGAAGGCGACCTCACCGCTGTCATCGTCATCCGCAATCAGGACAATCAAGTGGTGGGTCTGCCAATTCTCCAGACCATCCCCAATGACGAAGGTTATCTCGTCCAATTCGAACTTCAACCAGACCACTCTGCCGAAGTAACGACCGGCCTTGTGAAGCCACCAGCACTGTCCTGACAAAGAAGGATCAAAGCGAGTGCCAAGTCAACTCAGGAAAGCAAGCGACGTCTTCCGAACCATCTGCTTCGGCGGCGAGCTCGCTGTCACATCAAGCTCGTTCTCTCACGGGTTCAGTGGCGCGGAAGAGCCGCCCAAAGGCTTTCCCGGGGTACGAAGGAGCGAGCTTCTGAGGAAAATGAAAGAGAGGGCGCAAACCCTTCTAAACCTCTCGAATCCCAACCTCGGAGCGGAAGAGGGGGAAGATTGGCGAAGCAACTTTGAACCAGATGGACTAAAAGACCTCATCAACCAGAAAAACTGGCCAGCCTGGCCCCCAGAGGAAGGGACGAGTCTCGCGAAACAAATCCTAACCTCGGAAATCACCAAGCAAGACGCGATCCCTAACACGTCCCGGGGAGAAATCCGGATCCTTTTCCCTGTTGCCTCAAAAGATGAAACAGAAGCAAGGGGTGGGATCCTCGAAATTCGCGCCAGACGACTCCCAGGAAAAAAAGGCGTCGCTGTCGTCTCCCCTGGTCGGGCCCAGTTCACCACTGCTTGTACAAGGCACCACCTGATCAGCCGCTGGTTTGAAGAATCCGTTGTAGAAGCCTTTCGAAATGCTGCCTCCCACGCATGGCAAGACTCGGGAAAGACAAGCGAGGACGGAGTCGAGATCTTCATCGATGGTTTGGCGGACGATTGCGACCATGCTGTCGGCTTTCATGGCACGTCGGTCGGCCTCGCTTTCTATGTCGCCCTCCGCTGCCTCTGGTCTGGGCTCGCCCTGCGGGAAAACTGGTGCTTTACCGGTGAAATTGATTCAACAGGGCAGATCAAACCAGTCAATCTCGTGGACGCCAAGATGGCTGCCTTGAACGAGCTGCGAAAGAAACAGAACTACCAAAATACCAAGAGCGTTTTCAGTGAGGAGCCAAGCGGGAAAGACGCGGACCTTGACAAGGTACTCACAGACCGTCACACGGTCTTTACAGAAGTCATAAACCAAACCCAACGACTGAATGAGCTTCTTGCGATCAAAGCCATTGCCCTCGGCCAGTACACAGACCTGATCGGCAACAATGAGACAGAATTCGACGAGGTTGGGATCACGGTCGCCACCTTCCGTCCGAAAAGCAATCGCAGTTCGTCCGAGCCAGGAAAAGAGCAAAGTAACGAATCCACAACTGAGGAACCAACCAAGAGGCCCCCAAGGGAGAACTCCGAAGACGACCACCTGGAACCAGAAAAGAAAGATGTGCCCCTGACCGTCGCGGCCCTTTCCCGACAACTGAGCTTTCTGCGCGGCACCCCCGGGCTCGGAAAGTCATTCGCCCTTTCCTCCATTCTTCCGCCAACAAGCGGAAGAATGGAGGAAAGGGGATTCCCTTCTCCCGATCCACGTGAAGCTCCCAGATCTGATAAAGGCCATCCAGAACCAAGGAGATCCCGGGCTTATCGCTCGCCTTGCCGCAAGGGGGAGCGACCTCGACGAAGTCCTGTGTGAGGCAGTCTCCCAGGCATTTGGCACCAAGGATGAAGCGGAACGCACCCTCCTCATTGCCACCCTCCAGCAAAGAGGCTTCGTCCTCCTGGCTGACTCCCTGGATGAAGCCCCGGAGAGGGAACCCCTCTTCCAGGCTCTCCTGGCCTGGCAACAATTCCGGCCAGAAATCAAGCTCGTCATCGCTGGGCGCAAGTATGGTTTTCCCGAGACAGCCGTGACAAAGGGGGCGCAAAACTGGCTCGACGTCGTGCCCCTCAAGCCAAGAGAAAGGAGAAAGATCGTGGAGATCGGAGGAGAGGGGTTGGATCAGGATATCTTGAAGAAAACCGCCACCAGACGGGACATCCAGTCGATCACAGAGGTTCCCTTCCTCCTGGGGGCGATTCTCAAGGTGGCGAAGAGCGAAGCAGGACGAAGCCTTCTCCAAAGAGAGTTTCTGACCCCAGCCCTGGTGCTCGACCATGCGATCTCAACTCTGTATGCCGAGGCCCATGGGTGCAACAAGCCTTGGGCGTTGGTGGGGGGAGTTTCCCTCGTTCACTTCCTTCGGGTCTTGCAAGGGGGAGAAACGAGCCTGAGTCAGAGAAGCCTCACAGTTCGTAACTTTAAAGACTTTGGTACGGAAGCAGGGATCGAGAATCTCGACCAGTTCTACGTTGCATGGCTAGACCGATTCCATCGCGCCAGAATCCTGAGTCCGGCAGTGGGGGATTTGGTGCTGGATACTTGTGTCTTAGAGACTGGCCATTTGGCTCTGTGGGAATACCTTGCTGGAAGAGCTTTGGCAGAGGCGATTCGGAGGGGCACCGTAGACCTGGATTTGGTGGAAGCAGCGGCTTGGGCTCCAGAATTCGAGGAGGTTTTGGTCTATGCCTCTGACTGTTTGGTGAATGTTCTGCCGGCGGCGAGTGATAAGTTTCAGAACTCTCCTTTGCGATCTCGGGTGGATTCCTTCTATCGGACTCTGAGTCGCGAAGGGAAGGCTCCCGAGTTGCTCGGCGTTCGGGACAAGGTGGTCTGGTTGTGCGTCGCGACTTGTCCGGAGGAATTTGCTTCCGAGACTGTCCGGTCGATCGCTCGCGGGATCGTGGATCGTCGGTTGGTGGAGCTGGCCTTCGTTTCGAACGATTTTGATCAGGAGATGGCTGGCTCTCTGCCAAGAGCTGGGGTGGGGCTTGGGGCGCGAGCGAAATGGATCCGGGGGAGCGAGGGAGTCTCTCGCAAAATCTTGTCCCTCCTTTCTGGCTTGATCGGGGATGAGGATCTGTATGTCCGCAAGGCAGCGGCCCAGGCCTTGGGTCAGGTGGTGGTTGCTGTTCCCGAGAAGGGGGATAAGGTCTTGTCCCTCCTCTCTGGCTTGATCTTGGGTGAGGATCCGCGTGGGAATGTCCGCCAGACAGTGGCAAATTCCTTGGGTCAGGTGGTGGTCGCTGTTCCCGAGAAGGGGGATGAGGTCTTGTCCCTCCTCACCGGCTTGATAGGGGGTGAGGATGTGCCTTTGTATGTCCGCGAGGCAGTTGCCCTTGCCTTGGGTCAGGTGGTGGTTGCTGTTCCCGAGAAGGGGGATGAGGTCTTGTCCCTCCTGACCGGCTTGATCGGGGATAAGGTTTCGGGTGTCCGCAAGACAGTGGCCCAGGCCTTGGGTCAGGTGGTGGTTGCTGTTCCGGAGAAGGGGGACGAGGTCTTGTCCCTCCTGACCGGCTTGATCGAGGATGAGGTTTCGGATGTCCGCGAGGCGGCAGTCCAGGCCTTGGGTCAGGTGGTTGCTGCCGTTCCCGGGCTCCGGCACCGAGTAGATTTAGCCCTGAGAGGGATGTCCACATACGACTTGACCTGGGTGGTGACTCACGCCAAGTGGCAAACGTGGGGTAACTGCACCCAGGCTAGCATCTCGCTGCGGATCAGCGGGGTGCAGAAGTTTCCGCAGCTACCCCTCAGCGGGATCGGCAGCCAAGAGGGAAGCGATCACTTTGCTATGCTTGGATTCATCCCCCGTCTCGTCCTCGAAATCTCCCAAGATCCCACCCTGTTTTCCAACCTCAAGCCAGATGATTGGTTCGACTCCATCTGGCTTGTCCATCGCTTTTGGCGGGAAGTCACCAGCGGCCCCAAGGAGACTGCCATTCGCTTCTTCGAGTCGAGTGAGACCCTTTCGCCTCCCGGCGAAAGCCAACTCGGCTTCACTTACCTGCGAACAGTGGAGGAGCTCCTTGTCCCTCTTCACCAAAAGGTGACCTTCCGGCAATTGTGACCGACTCAAAAGCCCCTCTCCCAAGTATTTATACGGGGCAGAGGGGTGGGGGTGAAGGGGCAACTCGGTGAAGCCGAGCTCAGCTGAAAAGAAGAACTTTGAGTCTAAGTCGGGAGCTTCTTGCATGAAGAAACCCCTTCTCGCCGAGCGGGAGGCGAGAGGGTGAGCCAGGAATCCCCACCAGCCCAAGCCAAAGCCTTACTCCATTGTCAATCGAATGGCGTCGATCACTTCCGGACTCTCTGGCAGAGCGGCATATTCGTAGATCGGGTTATAGCCAATGTGGACGTCGCCGCGGCAAACCAGCTGAGGCGAGGCCAAAAAGAGGCTGAACCGATCCGGGTGGCTGGTCATCTCGCTGATGATGCTCTGGCCAAAGCCGCAGGTCTTCGTATCTTCGTGAAGGACCACGAGTCGTCCCGTCTTCTCCAGGGATGCCGTAATGCCTTCAACGTCCAGCGGAACGATCGACCGGAGATCGATGATCTCAACCGAGACCTCACCAGCCAATGCCTCTGCTGCCTCGTGGGCCAACTCCAGCGTGTTGCCATAGGTGACGAGCGTGACGTCAGACCCTTCTCGAACCACCTTCGATTTGCCGAAGGGAACTGGCTCGACCGTTCCAACTGTCACTCTCTTGCGGAAAATGTGCTTGGGCACGAGCACAAAGCAGGGATCGTCCGAATGGATCGCAGTCCAGAAGAGTCCCGCCGCGTCCTCGGGGGTGCTGGGAACAGCCACCTTAAGCCCTGGCATATGAGCCAGAGAAGCTTCGTTCGATTGGGAGTGCCAGAGGGAGCCGCCTGGCAGGTAAGCCCCGTAGGGGGCGTAGATCACCATCGGAGTCTTCCACTCGCCAAAGCTGCGCCACCGAGTGGTGGAGATATTGGTCGCGAGCTGGTTCCATCCTGGTGTGATGAAGTCGATGAACTGCATTTCGAAGACAGGCTTCATGCCATAGGCTGCAAGGCCAACCGCAACACCCAAGATGGTTGCCTCGGCCAGGGGGGAGTTGAAAACCTGTTTCGGAAAGGCCTCGCTGAGACCCTTGGTGATCCCGAAGACTCCTCCTTTGGGATCCTCGATGTCCTCGCCGAAGAAGATTACGTTCGGATCATTTTCGAGGCTTCGGAAGAGGGTCTTGTTGATCGCCTCGACCATTGTCTGGGAACCAACTTCGATAGGAGGGAGGGGCGTGGCTGTCTCCTCGCCCCAGCAGTGGAGCATCACATCTTCTGGGCGAGGGTCGTCTGCTTTTTCCGCCCTTCGGTAGTCCTCGTCGACAAGTCGAACCATCTCCTCCTGGGTCGCCTCAAACTGATCCAACGTCAAGGCTCCCGAGGCGATCAATTCGTCTCTCAGCAGGATGATCGGATCGCGCTTGAACATCTCGTCGATGTCTGCTTGGTCGCGGTAGACCCTGTGGTCATCGCTGCTTGTGTGGCTGCTCAGGCGATCCAAATCCATCCAGATAAGGGTCGGCCCGGAGCCGCTTCTGGCTTTTTGAACCGCATTCCCTGCGACCTCCAGAACTGCGTCGACTCGTCGGCCGTCGCACTTGACCATCAGGTCTTCGCTCACGACTCCCCCAAAGTTGAGGGGCATAAACTTGCTGGTGGGGGTTGAGATGCCGTACTTATTGTCCTCGATGATCAAGACGAGGGGAAGTTTTTCCTGAACAGCAAAGGCCCAGGCTTCGTAAAACTCTCCTTGGCGCATCGCAGCGTCTCCAATCGTCGCGACGACAACATTATCTTTCCCCTTCAGGGTCATTCCCCAGGCAGTACCAGCCGCTGGGATGAGGCCTCCGCCGGTCGGGGTGCAGACGCTCATGACGTTTAGAGCTCTGTTGCTATAGTGCCCTGGCATCTGGCGGCCACCGCTGGAGCTTTCGCGCTTGGCAAAGTAGGCGAGAGCGAGGTCATAGTTCGACATCCCTCGCGCCAACATCAATCCGCGATCCCGGTAGTAGGGGTAGAGGTAGTCTTCTTCGTTCAGGAGATAAGCAAGGGCTCCGACAGCCTCGTGGCCCATCCCGCTGACTTGGAACCAGCCTTTGCTCTGGCGGAGCAGAATTCCTTCACGACGGTCACCTTCGCGGCTGAGCATCATGAGTCGAAGGAAATCGAGCTTATTGAGGGTCGGGGTGCTGGGGGTGACGGACATTTTTTTCTCACTGTTTCCGCGCTGAAACTGTCAGAGAGCGGTCTTGACTTGCGCTTGACAGGATTATAGCTGGCTGGCGCGAGGGCTGGTCACAGTCCCACTGACTTTCGGAGACGCTCGACGTCCTTCTGGCCGAGGATGATCGCTTCGCCTGGTTGCATTCCTTTCAGGCGGAGGTGGCCGATTCTGACGCGGCGCAGGGCAGTCACGGGGAATCCAACGATCTCTGCCATGCGGCGGATTTGGCGATTGCGCCCTTCTTTCAAGGTGATCGCCAGGACTGTGCGGTACTTCTTCTCGTCGCGGTCGATGATCTCTACTTTGGCGGGGGCGGTTCTGCGGCCATCGAGAACAACGCCGTTTCTCATTCGCTCGATTGCCGAGTCTGGGGCGAGGCCATTCAGGGTCGCGATGTACTCTTTCTCAACGGCATACTTGGCGTGACTCAGCCGGGACGCGAGCTCTCCGTCATTTGTGAGCAAGATCAGACCGTCTGTGTCCATATCGAGCCGCCCGACCGGCTTGACTCCTCCGCGAACTCCCTGGACGAACTGCGCGATCGTGGGTCGTCGTTGGGGATCCATAAGGGTGGTCACGACACCTTTTGGCTTATAGAGAGCGACTGTGACGGCGCGGGGTAGCCCGAGAGCTTCTCCATCAACCCGAACCTCGTCGCTTCGCCCAACTTTCACCCCCATTTCGGTCACTGTCTCTCCGTTGACTTGGACTCGTCCTTCTCGGATCAAGTCCTCTGCTTTTCGGCGGCTTGTGAGGCCGCACTGAGCAATGTAGCGATGGAGTCTGATGTCATCCGATTTCGGTTGCAATTCTTTGGGCCCTCCGGCGAAGTAGGAATGCTGCCCCTCCCAACACAAGAGTGAGAAGAGTGGTCGCGACGGCTCCCAAGTTGATTCTTTCATACCACTCGAGGGCAGAAACGGAATTCTGGGTCTTCACAGGGATTTCCACCGTGGATCCGTCGAAAAGCGTGTAGCGCAAGAAGCCGACTTCTTTGTTTTGCGAAATCGGGGCAGTGAGAGTGACTGGTTCTTTGAGTTCCAAGGTTGTGGGCTGCCACCCTTTCGGAACGACGTGGCGGTCTTCGAGGGTCGTGACGAGGGCCACGGAATCCTGTTTTCCATCGCGAACCTCAGCCTCAGCGACGACAGTACCGGCCGGCACTGTCGTTCGGAGTTCAAAAGAGTTCAGTGCCCACTGAGAGAGTGCGACCTGATCTGCTCGCCAGTCCAAAGAGTTGAGGATGACTGTGATCAGGGTCATCCCGTCCCTGGTGTGGGCCCCTACAAAACATCTCCCGGCTGGGTTAGTAAAGCCAGTCTTGATCCCGATCATGGTTGGGTCTTTAGAGAGGAGATCGTTTCGAGATACCAACAGGGTATCCCGCTGGTTCAGACTGCGCGATGTCAGGGGATATCTTTGGCCCTTGGATGCTCTCGCCACTCTTTCGTTTTTGAGGGCCTCCCTAGCAATGATGGCAAGGTCTCGCGCCGTCGAGTAGTGGAGGGGGTCGTGGAGGCCGTGAGGGTTTCGGAAGCTGCTGTTCGTGGCCCCTGCTTGCTTGGCTCTTTGGTTCATCAGTTCGGCGAAGGCCTCGATTGAGCCGGAGATTTGCAGGGCAACAACGGCGCATGCGTCGTTTGCACTCCGCATCATCAAGGCGTGGATCAGGTCTTCGCTCGAGAGAGTCTCGCCTGGCTGGAGATGGAGACTAGAGCCTTGGACGTTTTGCAGAGGCTCAAGGGGAGTGGTGAAAATGTCGGAAGGGCTGCTTCTTTCTGCAACGATGAGGGCAGTGAGGATTTTGGTTGTGCTGGCAGGGAAGTATTTACCGTCCGGGTCGTTCGCCCAGAGAACTGTTCCTGTCCCGGCATCCATCACGAGGGCACTCAAGGCACTGAGGGGAGGGGGAGGAGTCGCGGTGAAGGGGCTCTGGAAAGTCCGAGAGAGTCGATCCTCCTTGGTCGGTTGCTGAGCGGGATTCTCGGGAACGGTGACGGGAGAAATAGCTTTCGGGATCTCAGTTGGGCTGCCAACCTTTGGTTGACTTGATCCCAAGTGAGGAGTCACCCACAAGTAAGCCGCGATAATGGCAAGAAAATAGGCTCTGAGATGCACTAATCGGCCCCTTCCTCTTCCACAAGTCCACCGGTTTCGCTTTCCAGAGTTGGGAGAGCCGGTTGTTCGGGGGGCAAATCGCTTCCAATCGCCTCAAAGGCTTTGCGGCCGAAGATATCTGGCAGTTCTTCTAAACTTTGCAGGTTAAAAGTATGCAAAAACTGTTGGGTAGTGCCGTAAAGGAGAGGCCTGCCGGGTGAGCTTTTTCGGCCGATCTCTACCACGAGTCGCTTTTCGACCAGCTGTCGTAGCCCGTAATCGCTTTGAACGCCACGAATCTCGTCGATTTCACCCATGGTAATCGGTTGTCGATAGGCGACCACTGCGAGAACTTCCAGGAGTGATCTGCTTAGCTTATGCTTCTGAGGTTGTAAAAATTGAGCAACCAGATCTGCGTATTCTGGCTTTGTGCAGACCTGAAACCCTCCGGCGATCCGGATGAGTTGGAGAGGGCCGTTGTTTTGGAGTTTGCCCCCGAGACGTTCCAAAACATCCTCGACCTCGAAGATCGGGACTCCGATCAAAGAAGCCAGGTAGTCGGCCGTGAGAGGCGAATCTGCGATGAAGAGCACTGCCTCGACTTTATCAATCAGTCTCATGGCCTGCCCTCCTAAAGAAAACGTCGGTTTCAGAAACGGATACCTCTGCTTGCCCGAGGCGAATGAGCTCGAGGAGTGCCAAGAACCACCAGACAACCTCGCTGCGGGTGAAGTCTCCGACGACAATGACGTCGAGGCTCGCGAAATCAGCTGGGAGTTCCTTCATCACCAGAACCATCATCTCAGTCAGGCTCCGGCGCGGCTTGCTCATCGGGGTGACAGGGTCTGGCTTGGCCCGCTCCATGAGCCGTTCGAATGCTCTTGCCAAGTCTCCGGCCGTCACGTCGCTGGTGTCGAAGGGCAGCTCGTAGGGGAGCTCCCCTTGTCCTGGAGTTCGGAAGAAGAGTTTCTCCCGGATTTCTCTGCGCCCCAAGAGTTCGACAATCGCTGGGTGGAAGTCCTGGACATAGGGTTCGACCTCTTCTAGCAGGTCATCGCCTTCTGGTTCTGCTTCTTCTGGGGCAGGGATGAGAGCCCAGGCTTTGCGCTCCAGCAGATAGGCGAGAGCTGCTAAGGCAGCAGCCGATCTCTCCAAGTCTTCCCTGTGATTCTGTAACAGATAGCGAAAATAGGCTTCGCAGATGGGAGCAAGGGGGACATCCAGCAAGTCAATCTTGCGATCCTTGACCATCAGAAAGAGCATCCCGAGAGATCCTGTAAAGGCCTCACACTCGATATGAAGATCGGGTGGGGAACCGAAGCCAAATGGGGACAGGGCTTCCTTTGGCAGAATGTCTTTGGGCTGGGGCATCGTTGTGTTTCCCTCTTGCAACACGAACTTGCCGGATGCTTTGAACCACTCAGATTCTGCCTCCAATGAAAACTCTGATTGGCGAGGCGAGTCTGGGAGACACAAGCGCAAAAGGGGGTTGGAGGCGCAGAGCGGATTCGAACCGCTGAATGAGGGATTTGCAGTCCCTTCCCTTAACCACTTGGGCACTGCGCCAACCGAGGTAGCAAAGTTACCAGAAAATGTGGCTCAAACGCGGGACTCTCTGCGAGGAAATGTCTCTGGGCCTGGCCAAGCAGAACAACAACAGAATCGCGTAGAAAGGGGATGTATGGCAAGCAAGACCCATGAATATCCTGTCACTGTGACCTGGTCAGGAGGCCGAGATGGACGAGGCACCGTCATGGCGGACCGGTCGGAAGTTATCAATCACTTAGCTGTTCCTCCTGAGTTCGGGGGAAATGGCGGGGCCGGAACCAACCCAGAGGAACTCCTGACCGATGCGATTGCCGGCTGCTACAGCATCACTTATGGGATTGTAGCGAATGCCCGCAAACTTCCCTTCGTTGGGTTGGAGACGAAAGCGACTGGCGAAGTTGAAGAGAACGGAGCCAGCTTTGTTTACAAGAAAGTGACAATAAAGCCTATCATAACCCTTTCAGCTGACGCGACAGACGATCAGGCAAAGCTAGCAGAGGAAATGGCCCACAAGGCGGACGCTTATTGCATCGTGACCAACACAGTGCGCGGCAAGGTCGAGATCGTGATTGAACCGACTGTCACTAGACTCTGACCCCAGGCAGTCCGAGGGGCTTTTTGATAAACTGGGAACCATGCGCACGAAGCTCGTCGCTGGCAACTGGAAAATGAACCTAATCTCGACCCAAGGGGCAGCCCTGGTCGATGGATTTTTGAAGAGGGTTGAGGTACGCGACGACGTTGATATCGTCGTGTGCCCTCCCTTCCTTTCGATTCCCCGCATCCGGGACGTCGTGAGAAATTCTGCCGTGAAGCTCGGAGCCCAGAACGTCTTCTGGAAAGACGATGGAGCTTATACAGGGCAGGTGAGCGCGAAGCAACTCCACGAGTTCTGCGTCGACTTCTGCATCGTCGGCCACTCGGAAACCAGAGGCAAGTTCGGAGTCCTGGAAGTGCCTGAGACCACGGTTCCATTCTTTGGTGAGACCGACGAGACGATCAACCTCAAGATCAAAAACCTTCTGTTCTACGGCATCACCCCCATACTGTGTGTTGGCGAAACTCTGGCGGAGAGGGAAGAAGGAAAGACGGACGAAGTCATCAAGACTCAGCTTCTGGGGGCTCTGGCAGGGATAGACGGCAGTGAACTCTATCAATTTGTTGTCGCCTACGAGCCTGTCTGGGCGATCGGTACGGGAAAGGTTTGTGATACTGCGGAGGCCCAGAGGGTTTGCCGATTCATCCGCGCCACGATCGGCGAATTCGCCGATCCAGAGGTGGCAGAGGATGTCAGGATTCTCTACGGTGGATCTGTGAAGCCAAACAATGCGAAGGAACTCTTTAGTCAGCCAGACATCGACGGCGGGCTGATCGGCGGAGCCAGCTTAGACGGCGAGAGCTTCTTACAGATCATCTCGAGCGCCTAAGATCAAGATGGGAACCAGACCTGCCGCCATTCCTGTCTCGGAAACTAAGCTGAGAATGGCTCAGATGATGACGCCAAACGATGCGAATTATCTGGGCAAAGTCTTCGGCGGTGCGATTCTGGCCCTCATTGACCTCACTGCCTCTGCCACAGCGAGTCGCTTTTGTGGCATGACCTGTGTGACAGCCTCTTTCGACCGGGTTGACTTTTTGAAGCCGGTGGAGATCGGCGAGCTCGTCGAGCTGGATGGAGTCGTCACCTATGTCGGTCGCACCTCCATCGAAGTAACGATTCAGGTTCACGCCACTGACTTGAGAGAGGCCCAAAGGCAACACGTCAATACAGCGAGGGTCACAATGGTCGCTCTGCAGGATGGGAAACCAGCCCAAGTGCCTCGCCTCATTTGCGAATCGCGAGAGGACAAGCTCCGCTTTTTGGAAGGTCGCTTGCGTCGCGAAATTCGTGCGGAGCGAGTCAAGGAGATGGAGTCTTGGTACAAAAAAATCGAGGACTCTCACGATCAGGAATTGGACCGACTCCTCAGCTCTGTCGAGTCCTTAAGGCTTGCCTTCACCGACGAAAACCCTGCATAAGCAATTAAAATTCCTATGCACCTGAGCCCACCGTAGGGTCAAAGGGCCACTTTTTTGGCCAAACCTAGCGAGAATGGACTAACCTAGTTTTGCGGCAGTTCACCAGGGATCGGTGGTAACGGAGGACGGAGCAGGGAAGCTCCTCCCGCATTTCTTCTTTCCACCCCGCCACCTTGGCTTGATTCTTGCTGCTTGACTGCGCTAGAGAATCCTACTATGCTTGGTCTGATCAGCTTTACCACAACGTTGCTCGTTTCTGGTTCGACGTTTCTTTCTCCCGAACCTGGTACCAAGAGTCTCTCAAACGATGCTGTGCGCCAAACGGCCAAGCGAGTGGGCTTCCCCCTGTATGTTCCCGACTCAACACCAAAGTTTTATCACCTCCGTGCAATCGAAACAGCAAGAGTTGGCTCGTTCGGCCGCTTGGGGGAAAGAACAGTCGTGCGATTCACTTTCTCGAACGTAAGGGATCTGAACTGGTTTGACCTACTCCTAGTTAAATCCAACTCCTCCACCAAGCCAGAAGACCATATGAGATGGGTTTTGCGTCAAAACGTCTTTGAAGTGAGCGTCCATTCGGGTGACACATTCGTCTCTGTTAAGAAAGGAGCCAGCGATATCGGCTTTGTGGGTGGTCTGTTCTCCGAGGGATCTGCCAAAACCATGATGGATCGCATGGTTCTCGTGCGCCCCTAGATGCCCCAACGACGCAAAGACTCTCCCGCCCCCCGCGAACCGATCCTGATCCACGACCAAGAGATCTTGGCCGGCACTAAGGTAACGCTTGAGATTCCCATTGCGTCCCTTTCCACTGGTACCGTCTTGAGCCTGCCAGTTGTAGTGGTTCATGGGTCAAAGCCTGGCCCAACTCTGCTCGTGAGTGCCGCCATCCATGGCGACGAGATCAACGGAGTTGAGATCGTGCGCCGAGTCCTTGACGAAGTGAAGCCGAGGGGACTGTCCGGCACCCTCATCGCTGTTCCGATCGTAAATGTCTTTGGCTATCTCACTCGCTCGCGCTATCTCCCTGATCGGCGAGATCTGAATCGGAGCTTTCCCGGATCCAAGAAAGGCTCGCTAGCCTCCCAAATCGCCTTCCTCTTCATGACAAAGATTGTCAAGAACTGTGACTACGGAATCGACCTTCATACTGGAAGCGATGGCAGGACGAACATGCCTCAGGTTCGATGCAATTTGCATGATCCTGTGACTCGTGAGTTTGGCCTGGCCTTTGGCGCCCCAGTGATGGTTCAAAGCCGAATTCGGGCCAATAGTTTGCGCGCTACTGCGGCAAAGATGAACTTACCGATGCTCGTTTACGAAGCAGGGGAGGCCCATCGCTTCGACAACTGGTCATTGGAAGTAGGAGTAAAAGGGGTGATCGCTTGCATGTCCCACCTTGGCATGTTGTCTAGTGAATTAGAGCCCCAGCCACAAGAAACAGTTGTCGCTGCCTCGTCCTCTTGGATCCGCGTCCAAAGGGGCGGAGTCTTGCACCACGATATCCAACTGGGTGACCAGATTCAGAGGGGCCAACTTTTGGGGACAGTAACGGATATCTATGGGAAGAAGCGTTCTAGCGTTGTGTCTGCTTACGAAGGTTTGGTGATCGGAATGACCAGAACCCCCTTGGTGACAAGGGGAGATGCCGTCTTTCACATTGCTCGCGAAGAAGCCCTGACCCCAGCCGAAGAAGCGGGGGAAGAAGAGTAAGGGGTTAGCTGGATCGGTGGCGCAGAGGGACGGCAGGCAAAGCCAATGCCTCCTGGTTGGGGGCGTTCGCGACCCTCAGGAGGCGATTTAAGGTGACCTTGATTGACCCGGCCAAGGGATAGGCGATCATCATTCCCGGAAGCCCGAAGAGTGCTCCGCCAGAGAAGACGACAAACATCGCAACCAAGGGGTGGAGGTCAACTGCTTTCCCCACTACCCGCGGTGTCACGAGAGTATCCCAGGTGACGTTAATCACGAAGAACACAAGGGCTAGGAGGATTGCAAAGTGCCAAGATGAGGGCAGGGTAAAGCCGTAAATCTGATTGACACCGCTCAAACCTGTGATGACGATCAAGGTGATGGTCGCAATCAATCCACCCAAAATAGGAATGAGATAGAGCGCGGCAGCGAGTAGTGCCATCAAGAAGGCATAGGGAGCCCCCATCGCGACGAAAACGACCGTCACTACTGCGCCATAAATGGTGATGTTTAGCAAAATGCCGCGTAAGTATCTTTTAAAGACATCCCCAACATCTGTCAACACTGATATGGTACTGGCCCGAATCGAGTTGGGAATCCAGGTGCGCATCCTCACGCGAAAGTTCTCAAGGTCTAAGAGGATAAAGAGGACAAAGAGAGGCACAAACGCATAAAGAAATACCTGGCTGGCAGCCGCCCCAACGATCCCGATGAATCCGTTAAAGAAGCCCTGAATTCCTTTGGCGATTTCTTCACGATAAGGCTCCACATATTGCTGCAAAAGTCCCCGGCGGGTTGTGGGTTGTCCAGCGACTTCCAAAAGGGGGCGACCCTGTTCTAGGATGTTGTCAACAAAAGCCAGGGGCCCTGGTGGCTGAGCCTTCGCGACGGGATTCCACCGCAAAAAGGGATTGTCGGTCGCTGACTCTTGGGCGAGACGGTCTACCAGACCCTGAACCTGAGTCCGCAATTCGGAACCTTGGGCGGTCATCCGCGGAATCGCGAGGACGATTAAGGTGCCAGTAATCAGGAAGAACACCCCTGTGATGAAAAACACAGCCGGTGCCCTCTGCATCCCTTTTAAGCGCAGCTTCCTTACCACTGGCTCTAGCAGGACTGCGATCAACCAGGCCACTAAAAAAGGGAGGAGAACTGTACGGACAGCCCAAAAGAAGCCAAGGATGGCAGCCACAATTGCCACCCACAGCACGATTCGCCATCCGTTCATGCAAACGATTATAACGGAAGATGGCTCGCCGAAGAAGCCAAGATATGGCGCAAGACACCCAACGAAAGGCTAGTGGACAGTCTTTAAGGATTGGTACACTGAACCCATAGGAGCCAGACTGCCGATGAACCCCATTCTATTGCTCGCAGAGAGAATCCGCAGTCTCACCCAATTCCGCTCTAAGAGTGAGGTTCAGGAAGAGTTCGGCGACGAAAGGCCAGAGGATCTCGCGGGAGCGATTCAGAGAGTCGAACCAGAAGAAGCAGCTGATCTCCTGATGCAGCTTGAGCCGCTGCATGCTGCCACAATTCTCACCGAAGCCCCCACATCCACTGCGAAGGCAGTCATCAAACACATGCCAGATGAGGTCATCGCCCTCTACCTGGATGTTCTCCCGATGGACGATGCCGTGGACTTACGGGAAGAGCTGGGGGAGGACAAGTTCGATGATCTTTTGGAGGTCATACCCGACGAGGACGCGCGGGAAATTCGTCGCCTTCTAGCTTATCCCGAAGATTCCGTCGGACGCCTGATGACCGAGATGTTCTTTGAGGTGTCTCCCTCAACCACCATGGCGGAGGTTCTCGAGGATCTGCGCAAGGCAAGCTCGAGTAAGTACGAGTCCATTAATGACATCTATGTCTTGAGCCCGAACCGGGTGTTGCTCGGCGTTTTTAGTCTCCGAAAGGCACTCCGCGTCGAACCCTCGACCGAAGCAGGCGAGATTATGAATGACGACCTGGTGACGGCAGAAGGCGAAGAATCTGCCGAAGAAGCAGCCAGGAGGATGGCCCGCTACGGCTTTTACGCCCTGCCAGTGTTGAATTCCCAAGGTCAGATGGTGGGACTCTTCACGGGAGACGATGCCCAGGAGGTCTTGCGGGACGCGGAAACACAGGACGTCCTCGCTTTGGGGGCAGTTTCGGGGCGGGTGGAAAGCTATCTGTCCCTTTCGATCTGGGATCTGGTTAAGCGTCGCACTCCTTGGCTGCTTGGCCTCTTTGTGGCGGAAACCATGACCGGGATGGTGATGAGGCACTATGGCCAACAGATGGATGATCTGGCCCTTTCGCCCCTGACCTATTTCATCCCCTTGCTCATTGGGGCTGGAGGGAACAGTGGTTCCCAGGTCACGACGACCATCACCCGCGCCTTGGCTCTCGAAGAGATTACCTTCGGAGATTGGTGGGTGGTGATGAGGCGCGAGGTGGTCACTGCTTTGCTCGTGGGACTTCTCTTGGGTTTGGCTGGCTTCGCGAGGGCGAGGTTTGGGTGGAACACTCCACTTGACTTAAGCTTGACGATTATGTTTGCCTTGCCGGCGATTATCCTTTGGGCGGGAACGATCGGGTCGATGCTTCCCTTGGCGGCAAAGAAACTCAAGATCGACCCAGCCGTGATGAGTGCCCCCTTTATCACGACGTTTGTCGATGCGACGGGGCTTATCATATATTTCGAAATCGCCCACCGCATGTTGCGAGTGGTTTAAAGGTGGAAGGTTTTTAGGGGAAGAGATGCATGAGTTCGAAGGATCACAAGGCGCTGATGCGGTTATAGCTACATTTTATCCACCCTATGGATATGTTGTAGCAGTAATCTGTGGTGTCGCCCAAACGCTCCTCAGCTTTGTAGAAGTGCCAAATGAGACAATTGGCATTTCGTGGAGCGATGCCATGGCTAGTCCTTATAGTATAAGGGAGCCAGATCCTAATGACCCAGAGATCGCCAACTATCGCTTTTATCTCCGTTGGGGAAGAGGAGTTAAAACCACCCGCTGGGAGTTTTCGGAGTATTCTGCAGAGTCTGGTTATGTTGGGCAAACTCTCTTTGACTTTCAGCAGTTTACAGAGGCGCGAATGGGAGCAGGAAGATTTTTCCATGCGGGGGACAGCGTTCTGCAATGATTAGTACAGCCCAGATGATTTTGGTTTTTGCCCTGTTTGGGCCAACGAGGGAGAATCACAAGTTGCGTTGGCCTTATGACTTGAAACAACCCTACATCTCTTTCCGTGAAACTCGGATTGGGCCGGAGAAGCCAGGCCTGGAACGAATCGCTTCCCTCGAGTACCGTAATGAGGAGCAATTCCGACAACTCAAGAATTTGGCTCTAAAGGATCAAGCGAGTCTCGAAGACAAGATGTCTTTTGTAATTGTCTACCATTCCAGTATGGCAAAACGTCGTGGCTTTACCCTTGAGGAAGAAGAACTGGTCACAACTGTTTACCAAAGGATTATGAAGGGAACAATTCCCCTCAATTATCTCAAATTCCTTACGAACAGAATACTTTTAAATCATATTTCATTTGATCAGACGAGCGTCAGACTGGCGAGAGAGATGCTCAGATACGGGAAGCATGATCCTGAAGCTCTCCGCTTTTTTCGGGTGAGTCTCCTTTATGAAGGCTCATTCGATGCGACGAACGAGTTAATTTCTTTTGGATCTCAACTGCGAAAGGAACTTCCTCGGGATCGGGTTGGCTTCAGTTTTTTATACCATGGTTATTCAAAGAGATATTTTTACACCCATACCAGAAAAGATCTTGAAGCTGCCGATGAATACCTTTCAACCTTGCTAAAGTATGAGTTGCCGAAAGATGTGAGAGAGGAGTTTCTGTTTATGCAACAAGTGTTGCGAAACCGGATGAAGGATCACGACAAAGGGATTATCGCTGGACGAAAATCCAAGAGACTTCGTGGCTCGTCCGCTCAAGATCAATAACTCGTTTCGGGTCTCCTAATCCTCGAGAGGAAAAAAGGGTTTTCCTGTTCGGGAGTTCACCTCCTCGTGGTCGCCTTTGCCTTCGCTAAAGAGCCAGGTTTTGTTAAAGGCGATCTTTTCGCTGGCAGTATCCTTAGCCCGGGAAAGGCCTGCCAAGAAGATCGAATTCTTGCCGTACTTCTGGTTGACGTGATCAAGGGCTCGGCTGAGCTCCTCTTGGGGTTTCGTATCTTCGAAGAGGGAAGGTGTCACCCCAGCATCTGGCTTCAGGTGGGTGAAGGTGACAGAGGCCTTGAGGGGGGCAGAGAAACTCCGCTTTTCCCATGCTTTCAAAAAATGGTCGGTTATTGTGATCGTGTCTTGGGTGGGAGGCAGAGAGACCTCTGTAGCCCAGCTACGCTTCATCCCTTTCACCGAGAAACTCACTTTCTCAGCCCAGTAGTGGTTGGCCCGCAGCCTCGCACAGGCTTTCGCAATTAGTCTGAGCATCACTTCCCGGCAGCCCTCATCCGTTCGAAACTCGGGGGCGAGGACATGGCTGTGGCCGAGGCTCTTCCCCCCTTCGCTCTGGCTGTCCACGTCGTAGCCTTTGAGCATGTACCACCATCTTTCGCCGATGATCCCCCCGAAAGCGCGGCGCAGCTCCGGCAAGGTCGCAGTGACAAGGGCCCGGGAGTTGGTGATACCAGCTGCCACGAGGCGAGCCTCCATCTTTACGTTGATCCCTGGATAGGTCGTGAGGGGGAGTCCCATCAGTCGCTCCGGCAAGTCCTCCTTCGTCAAGACTGTCAGGCCATCTGGTTTGTGGAATTCCGTCGCGAGTTTTGCCAAAAAGGCGTTTGGAGCGATGCCGATGTTGCAGGTCAGATTCTCCCCGACCTCCGTTTTCAGCAGTCTCTTCATCACATAGGCAGTCTCTTTCGCTCTCTCTGGCAAGGTCTCGTCCCCCAAAAGGCGAAACCTCATTTCGTCGATCGAGCAGACCTTATCGATCGGCAAGACATTCTCGAGCACGGACAGAATTCGTTTGTGATAGGCGACATAGACTTGTGGACGAGCGGGACAGATCACGATGTCCGAGCACATCCTCCGCGCGTCTCCCACTTTGGTGCCAGTCTTGACCCCAAAGGCCTTTGCTTCGTAGCTTGCTGCGATGATCGTGGCAGAGTCCCCAGGCGTTGCTGCGACCCCCACCGGTCTTCCTCTGAGCTCGGGGGATTCTGCCTGTTCGACACTGGCAAAGTAGCTGTTGAGATCCAAAAACAGGACGCGGAGCGGCCTATCTCCTAAAGGATCTTTCAGTCGTACTTTGTCTACCACTGTCTTAATTATACGCCTGAATTGGACCTTTTTGCGTCTGAATTCAGGCAGAAACCTCTTCGATTCTGCGTTAATGGAAGGAGAGATGAGCGAGTACGAGGAGCCAATCGTTCCCCCCCCGATCCTCAGTGGCAGAGATGAACTCGGAAGGGCTCCTCGTCGGCCCTGGGTGTGGTGGGTGCTCTACGGCATCTTTGGGCTCCTGATTCTCCAGGCAACGGTGGGGGCAGTTGCTCCAGAGTCTCCCACTGCCAGAACCAGTTCGAACCAAGAGGTCAGCCGCGAAGCCAGAAAGCACCAAAGCGAGGTCAAGCTGGCGATGATGCAGACTTGGCTCAATGCCTGGCAATTCTCCTTATCGCCTCAGACGGCAAACCAGCCAGCCGCACGTGCTGGCCAGGAGCAGATCTTGGCCGTTCTGGATAAGGCGAAGAAGGACATGTTAAAGAACGGGGTTGAGAATCGCGGGGAGGCACGAGCCCTCGTTGCCCTCAGTCTGGAATTGAAGGCCCCAGTTGCGGAATCTGCCAAAAAGGAGCTGGCAAAGAGCGAAAAAGAGGTAAATCGAGCGAGCCTGCTCCTCGCGAATGGTCGTGGGAGGGAAGTCACACCTGAGCAGATCCAAGCGTTGAAGAGTTCTGACTATTACGGTAGGATGCTCGCGAGCCAGGCCCTCAGGGCTCAGTCGGCGCGAGATCCCTATTCGCCCTTGGTTCGGCCTCAGTATTTCGTTGCACTCTTTTTGCTGTTCGGGTTTCTTGGTACTGCATTTGTTGCAGGGCTTGTCTATTGGGGCATCGCCATCTCCAAAAAGGCGTCTGGGACCTGGCGAGTTGGGAGCTGGCCATGGATTCCTCCCAGCCTTGGGGATAGTGAAAGGTGGGCTTTGCGCGCGATCCTGCTCATCGTGGGATTTTTTCTCTCTTCTGGTTTGGTTGCACCCTTTGCCTTGGCTGCTCCCAGCTTGGCTCCTCTCTTTATGGCTCTGGCTGGTCTCGGCTTCTGCGCAGTCGCCTATACTCTCATCGCCCGCTTTCCAATCTTCGGATTTAGCGATCCCCTGACCTTGGTGATGGGTGAGAGGAAGGACTGGGGTAAGCAGGTTCTGCAAGGTCTCCTTTATTACTGCGCGATGGTTCCTGTCGCGGCGGTCGCCTTGGGGATCGTCGGTTTCTTGACGAGTCGCTTTGGTCAGGGTCCTGGCCACCCGGTTCAAGATCTTGTGACCTCGGAATCTTCGCCCCTCACCTTTATCGCGATATTTGTGACGGCAGCGATAGTAGCCCCAGTTTGGGAAGAGCTTGCCTTTCGCGGATTCCTGGCTCCGGCTCTGGCCAAGAAGTTCGCTTCGCCCTTGTGGGGAGTCATTGTGTCGTCTCTGCTCTTCGCTCTGATCCACCCCCAGGGGCCGATTGCTGCGATTGGATTGGCGACGCTTGGGGCGATGATGGCCTACGGGATGATTCGGACGACGTCTCTTCTCCCAGCGATCATCGTTCATGCAATCCACAATGGGGTTCTGATCTTGCTTCTCTTTTGCTTGACTTTGATTTAGGCTTATGAAGCGCATCTATCTCGACCACGCTGCCACAACCCCTTTGTCCCTTGGAGTTTTGGGGATGATGCAGGAGGCTTTGGGGCAGATGGACGGAAATCCGAGCAGTTTGCACCATGACGGCCGTCAGGCTAAGCAGCTCATTGACTTGGCGCGAGAGCAGGTGAGCAACGCCCTGGGTTGCCTCTTTGGGGAAGTCGTCTTCACCTCGAGTGGAACGGAGGCAGCAAACCAGGCCATTCTTGGGGTGGCTTGGGCTGCCAGAGACGGGAGCCGAAAGAAAGTTCTTTTGGGAGCGACGGAGCACCATTGTGTGCTCCATTGTCAAGAAGTCCTCGCAGGACTTGGTTTTCAGGTGGTTTTGATTCCTGCGAACCGTGATGGCTCAATCTCAGTGGCTGACGTAAGCAAGCTGCTTGATGAAGAGGTCTTGATGGTGAGCGTGATGCATGGCAACAACGAGACAGGGGTCATTAACCCAGTAACGGAGATTGCCGAAGTGTGCCGCGACGCAGGGGCTTTGTTCCACTGTGATTGCGTTCAAACTTTCCCAGGATATTGGACAGTGGACTCCATCGGGGCAGACCTGGTGAACGTCAGTGCCCACAAAATTCATGGCCCCAAGGGGGTCGGGGCTCTTTATGTGAGGGGTGGGACAAAGGTAAAGCCATTGCTGGTGGGGGGAGGTCAGGAGAGGGAGATGAGGGCGGGAACCGAGAACCTTCTTGGGATCGTTGGATTGGGCTGGGCGACCGAAGAGGCTAGGGCCAAGATAGAAGATGACACGAGGTCGATTGCCAGGGATGCCTTCTTGGAATCGGTGCTTCGATGTTCCGGTGTTGTTCATACGGTGGCAGGGACGGATCGTCCTGTCTTGCCGGGCCACGCTCACCTCCGTTCGCCTGGTTTAGAGGCGGAGATCGTCCTCATTCGTCTGGATCGCGAAGGGGTCGGTGGAGGAAGCTCTGTCTGATGCAGAGATCGTCACGGGTGTCGTGACCGAGATCCGCACGCGGCGGGGAATCTCAGGGGATCTCTTAGGAGTCGGGTTTTTCGTTTTTTCGTTTGCGCGGCTTCGCCCGCAGCCTCGCCCGCCCGGAGTTTCAACCTTGCGAGTCTTATGTTCCGACCACTCATCCGGGCCGCCCTCCGCCGCGCAAACGTCTCCAGCGGACTCCAGGGTGACGAGGTCCAAAACCCTCTTGGCGGCGCCACGTGGTTGTTCCTTCACTCAATCCCATCCTGGTTTAGGCAGATCATAAACCATCCTCAGTGGCAGTTCTTGCATCGTATCTCATGAGAGGACCGAGGAGAGGCTGTTGGGTGAGATGGGCCTGAATCGTTGAATAAACGGAGTGGTTTCGTCTAAAAACTCGTTTCAAAGGGCCAAACACCCTCACCAGGAACCACCTCCTCAGGTCCAGTCTTGCCTTGTCTGTGGGATCCACCATTGGCTTGAAGCCGAACTCCGAGGTGTCGGGCTGAACCGCACACCGAGCCGTCATGGACGAACCAGCCAGCTGGGGCTCGGGTTTGATTCAGTCCTGGAACTGACCGTCTTGACCTTGCCTTCGCCGGTCGAGCCAACGACTCCCTCAATCACGTTCCTCAGAATGAGTGGAATCAGAAAGCGAACGGGCTCGATCTGCCGCACATCGACTTGAGGCAAGTGAGCTTTCAAAGTCAGCTCAGGTCTCAGGAAACCTTCGTCAACGAACACGAAATGGGACGGTAGGTGAACTGGTCGTGAAGCCGACACGAACTACCTGTGAATACAAGGCGCTTCCTCTCACCACAGCAGGACTCAACGAGCTCGGTCGTCAAGGCTAGTTGCTGATCGCAACGTTGCCGCAGCTTATCTTTGTTCGGGTCATCGAGTCCAGCGCCGGAACTCGGTCACCACTTGACCAACCTCGACTCCTAGCCGTCAAAGATATCGACGCGAGACTACAGATGAGCTGCTCAAAGGTCTATGAGCTGCTCGCCTCGGGAGCTCTGAAGTCCATCAAGGTTGGACGCCTGACAAGGGTGTCAGCCGTAGAGTTGGACCGGTTCATAACCGAGGGACTCGAAGAATTGAGATGAGAAACCGAAACAATTCTGTGTGGCCAACGTCTATACAATGTGGTAGAATCTCAGGAACAGAAGAGGAGGTGTATCGCATGCCATCAACCCAGAAAGCAGAGCAACTGAACATCCGCGCTTCCGCCGCGCAGAAGGCAAAGCTTGCGGAGGCGGCGCGGCTCCAGAACATGAACGTGAGTCAGTTCGTGCTCAGTAAGTCGCTCGATGCGGCAGAGGAAGTCATCGCCGACCAGCGCCTCATCCGAGTCTCCAAAGAAGAATACGACTGGCTCCTCGCCAAGCTGGAAGAGCCCGCCCAAGAGATTCCTGCCCTTCGAGAGATCTTCAGCCGTCCGAGCGTCTTTGAATCGTGACCGAGTTCTCAGGGCCGGTTCTGCTCACCAAGTCCCACGATTTTCTGGATTTCGATTGCGGGAAGGAGCCTCTCAACACCTTTCTCACTCGCCACGCCCTCGCGAATCAGGCCAACGGGAGCGCGCGGATCTTCGTCGGTCTCCACAATAATCGGGTGGTGGGCTATTACTCCCTCGCGGTGGGTTCCGTTCTGTTCGACGAAGCTCCCGAGCGCATGGCCAAGGGGCTCGCCAAACATCCCATTCCCATCCTTCTCATGGCGCGATTTGCCGTGGACAAGGAGTTTCAGGGGAGAGGCATTGGCAAGGGGCTGTTCAAGGACGCGCTCAAGCGTTCGCTCTCGGTGGCGAGGGAGGCCGGCGTATGGGCGTTCATGACCCACGCGAAGGATGACGATGCAAAAGCCTTGTATCTTCGAATGGGTATGCAAGAGTGCCCAAGCAACCCGTTGCACTTGTATCTGCTGATGAAGGACGTCGAACGAGTGGTCAGTGTGATTTAACTCCGGGCCTGAAACGCAACGAGCTCCCCGGCCAAGAACGCTCGCCCCTCTCCCGGGAGGGGCCTGGTGATGCGCTCCGAATGTCTCGGTGGTCAAGGATGGTAGCGAGCGCCTTCGGCGTCCTTGACCACTAAAACACTCTCGCTGAGGATGGTCTCTTTGCCTCCCGGGAAAAGCGCTACCTGAATCCGGGGGACTGAGGGCTGCATCTGAAGCGAGGAGGTTTCCACCGCGTGTTGAACTCGGGTACAAGCGAGAGATGGGCGTTGTCGCGAAACTCGCTTGGCTGGCGGTCCCGGCTATGGGCGGGTGCGGCGCTTTGCCGCAGGTCACCGGTCAAGGAGCTGGCACTCATCCAGGGGGGAAGGCCCTTCTTATATCGTCCAGGAGAGTAACGGGAGTTTTCAGATAAGTGGCATCTGTTAACTAACACACGACGAAGCAGTTAAGTGGGGCAATAGTAATTAGGTCATGAAGGAACCAATCCGCCATCACCACGGAGGAAATCAATCTCTTTCAGAGATAATGATAGAACCATCTTTGATTACTAAATCGCCGTATGAAATTCGCAGGGAATTTGGGGAGCTCCCTCAACTACCAACTAATCTTGCCACCACGCTATTTAATACTTATCTACCTCATACAGACAGCTACCCAGTTTTTGACCATTTGCTGGGAATGGTAGCCACCGATGTCGCTGAGCGCAGTAGATCGCTGCAGATGGCGATGCTCAAGTGCTGCATGGACCACATGAAAACACTACCACGGGTGCATTCAGTTTTGTTACTCACAATGATGTATCAGAGTGAGCCAGCTATGGCGGAGATCATAGCGTATGCCGGTTTTGACCCTCGGCTCGAAGCAAGTGAAGCGTTTAAAAACGTTGCAATAGATTTTCTGGCAGAGCACGCTCCGTCTCTATCAGCTCTTGCTGCTATAAAAGACAACGAGACCCCTAACTCAACTGAAAATTCAGAAGGGAGAATAATCCGCGGCTTGTTGGGTTGGACGCGAGACCCAGATAATGCCGCCTTTATTAGAGACTACTTGAGTTGCGATTTGGAATCGCAAATTATCGGTAATCCAAGAGCGTCTGCGATCCAAGTTCAGCAATTTGTAGGACCGACCGAGGGCTTTCGAGAACTCTACCGGTTCATCGTTGATGTATTCAAAGGCGAAGTAAGCGACCCAAACGCCCTCACTCAGTACACCAAGCAATTAGGCTCTGCGGCAGATGCTATGCGCGCCTGCCTGGCATTTTTCCGCCCAAATCGCAATTAAGTTTAGCATGATACTATTTGATAACATCGATAAACATGCTAGAAATCAAAACAGTCGGCATCTTCTTGGGAATGCCTTTGGAGTGCTCCCCGAAATCTGTCTCACTTGAGTGAGTAGAGCCGTCCCACCTATTCGTCTTTCAGCGTGAGGTCTTAACCAATTCCTGATTAAGGTAAGAAACCTGGCAGCAGACCTATGGGTGATTCCGCAACAGCTACAGAGCCATTTTGATCAACAAAGCGTAGCACTAGAACGAGATCTCGGTTAACAGATATTACTTTTGCTCCTCTTAAAAAGGAATCCACTTCAGAGTCCTGAAGGCCATAAGTCTGAGGAGTTTGTCGAATACGATCTTGAAGCGCTTGACTGGCAGGTGCGTCTGGAGATTCCAAAGTTTCGAAATAGGCCTGTAGTTGTGATGGAGCCTGCGACGTGAGTTTCAGCAATAGTTCTGAGCGAGAAGATTGAAGAGTACTCATCAGATCAGCTGCTGTACGTCGTTCATGTTCTTCGATATCTCGAAAAACTGTCCTCCAGCGCTCAGTGCTCCAAAAGCCAAGGCGCTCAAAAGACACGTTAGTCTTTTTTTGGTCACCTTTGACTGGTAAGAACTGGGATGGTTCAAGGTATTTAGCTGGGGAATAGTCAATAAAATCGACGATGGCCCTGGTGCCATTAGAAACTCTTGTTTGAACACCGACCGCAAGTCCCAAAGTCACCTCTTGATCCTTTCCAGGAACGACTCCACCTGACCTGCTTAAGTTTTCAACCCATTCCCGAGCAGCCCTCCCTTTGGCTGACTCATCGAGCTTTAGCGTGAATGTTCCATCCTTGCGAAGTTGGCCATTGCTTAAATCTCTGATTAAGGTGACAAGGTGCTTCAGCCGAGAGGAACTAAAAGGATCATTATAGGTATAAACGATCGCTGAAGAAAGTTCGACTTTGGTAAATCCCAGGTTCAGGAGGCGGCTCTCTCTTTCCGGTGGCGGCAAGTTTATATCAACCTCTCGGTGCGGAGAGTCGCCTCTCACAACAAGTAAGCTCGGCTTGCTTGGCACTTCAGACAACAGCAAAAGCGAGGGCAACAGAAGCAAGCTATACATTTTTTAAAGTTCCCTTTTTCATGATCTAGGGCGCAACTGGAAAAATCTTCTTATTTCGCACCGTGACGTACCGCACCCCACCTCTCTGTCGAGCAATGCATGGACTCCACTCAGCAATAAAACTAGGCCAGACGCGGGCAGGGTCATCTGATGTGTACATCATAGCATCCGTCCCGGATGCGACTTCTGGATCAACCAAAACAAGCCAGGATTCGCCACCCTGAGCAGTACAGCTGCCTGTAGCTGTTTGTTGCCCTACCCAGAGACCAAACTTTTGAGTCGGGTCGCTTGTGAAGAGTCTGGATCTATAAAAGCCTTCAGCCCAACCGGTGTTTCCAGCCCAACGAGCGTGCCAGCCAGGAGTAGAACTAGTACCCGTCCAGATCCGCTCAACTGTCTGCACTGCATTGAAGGTTCTCGAAAAGCTTTCTTCCAAGACGCTCCATTTGCGAAGCTTGCCGCGATGACGAAAAGTGTAAGTTCTCATATAAACATCATGAACAAAGTCCCCCAATCGTCGCTTGGGCTGTGAAGAGCGTCTGCTGAGATGTTGGGAAGCAGGGCTTTCAGTTCTGGAGTGTCCAAAGGGTTTGAGGTGCTTCGCCGATTCCCCAGATTTATTCACGGGCTGTCGCAGATGACTACTCGAATGCTCCAGTGACATGTCGTGAGGATTCTTGTTCCCCGGGCGAGCCGAAACGCTATTTGAGAAGTAGATTGTGTGCTTTAGCTGGTTTCCTCACCGAGGAGGTGGGAATCGAAGTTCTATGGCTAAGGCATGGCGGGCAAGGCGAGAGCCACTCCCAAGAACGATCCAATAGACAACCAAATTCGCAACCAGCATGTAAGTTGATGCTTTTGGTACGCGCCCAAAAAATGAAACCGAAGGCTCCCCCGCGCAGGCTGGGGGCAGACCGGACGAGTGTTTGGGCTTTGCTCATCTGGTGATGCACCGGTCGGGGAGGCCGTGGGCCTGCCTGCGCGGGGATGTTTGCGTCACACCCAGAACATTGGTTCGGCCAGCTGCCAGCCAAGGCTTGCCGGCAGGAGGACTTTGAAAAATGGGGTCTTTTCTGTAAGGCTGCCCCCCAAAAAACCCACAAAGGGCTAATTCGATACTGCCTCCGCCGAGTTGTGCCTGGTTCTCTTCAGATTCAAACCATCCCCTTCGGCCCCCGCCCTTTGCCCCGGCATTGTAACGAAACTTGGAAAATAGGCGATAATATCGTTGTCGCGTCGCTTGCGACAGCCATTTTGCGGGACAGGGATCGTCTCGCTTGCGGACTGTGATTCAGTCCGGCCTCTCCACGGGTAGACGTGCGAACCTTCGGATAAGGAGACCGCATGATTCAAAACAAGTGGCTCGCTCTTCCCCTGCTGTTCGCCAGGCCGACCGTTCAGGCGCGCCGGAAGCAAGAGGAAGGAAACGAGCAGGCTGAGAAATCAACCACCGTACTCAAACAGTACGAGCAATTGATGTCCCACGCCGTCGTGATGATGATCTATCAAAACGGCTGGAAGTGACCACGACCGACCCCCCAAGCTCAACCAGGCTGGGGGGCCATAATGGGGAATGGCGTTTTCCTCTCTGGCTCTGGTGGCGCTTCTCGGCCAAGCCACATCTCCCCCCCGCGAGCTTCTCCAACTGGAACGTGAACTTGATCAGATTTGTCAGAAGTTCGAAGGGAAGCTGGGCTATCACCTCCGCTTATTGAACGAAGGAGTCCAGATTGGCACGCGAGACAAAGAGAGGTTTCCAAGCGCGAGCACCATCAAAACGGCAGTTATGGTCGAGGTGTTTCGTCAAGTTGAGGAAGGAAGAATCAAGTGGAACGACAAACTCAAACTCCCGCCTGCCAATCGCAGAAACCCCTCTATGTGGGTCAATTTTCTGCGAGATGACATTTCAGTCGATATCGATGGTCTCACAAACCTTATGATGAATGTGAGCGACAACACTGCCACTGTGATGCTGAGTGATCACCTGGGAGTCGAGAATATCGAAAGAACCCTCGGGGTGCTCGGGCTCAAGAACACAGTGGTCACGATCAATGTACCGGAGTCCAACCGTCGCCTGTCTGACCTGAGAAGAGTTTATCGCAACATGGGAGTCACGACCCCCTCGGAGATGGCGACTCTCCTAGAACTCATCTATAGGCGGAGAGCTGCGAGTCCTTCTGCCTGTGAGAAGATGATTCGGATTATGCAGCACCAGTATTGGGATGACTTCATTCGCAGTGGTGTGCCGGTAAACGTGGCAGTCGCTGCCAAGGTGGGGGCACTCAACCGATCCAGGAGTGATTCCGCGATCGTGTTCTCTCCCAGCCGGCCCTACATTCTCACGGTCTACACCGACGACCAAAAGAACCAAGAGTGGGTGGACGACAATCCCGGCAATGTGGCGATTCGAACGATCAGCAACCTGGTTTGGAACCGCCTCCATCCCAGGGCCCAGTACACTCCCCCCAAGGATGCCAAGAGGTTTTATCCAACTGGCGGCGGAGTGGAGTAGCAGAACTAACCTCGCTGGCTGAGGCCGAGCGAAACTGGTTTGGCGGTACCTGGGTTAAAGGTGTAAGAGACCCAAGAAGGCACAGTGTCGCGCAAGGTGGCGTTCCAACTGGCAAGAGTGTCGCGCCCGGCAATCCTCGTCACAGATTCAAACTGGATCGAGCGCAGGGTTTTCTGCCCGTTTATGACGGCAAGATCAAAAATCGTGCGACTCCAGGCTGGGCTTTGGCTCGTCATAATCAACTGAGATTCTGTGACCTGAAGCTCTGCCAGAGGAGAAGTCGGAACCCAGCTGTTCGCTGCTAGAGCTGCTCCTTCGAGCCTTGCTCGCTGAACTTGACCCAGAAGGGTGAGAATTGCCAAGTTTGCATGGGTGGAACGACGTCGGAGGGTGTCGATCGCGGATCGAATCCCAGGGGCTGTTCTTTGGTAGCTCATGCTGCCAAAGGTGTGAGCGACTGCATCATAGATCCAAATGTGATCTCCGTCCGCAACAAGTCTCTCGACAAGCCTCCCGTCTCGGCGGCTCACCATCTCGATGAAGAGGGTGGGGGCCTCCAAGGTTCCTCCTCTTTGCATCGCAAGGTGGGTTTCGAAGGGGACAATCCTGCCCCGAACCTCCTCTTCCCCCGCCACCAAGAAGGCAAAGCTGTTCCGCATGGCAAGATCGCCCAACACAGGGGTCAGGAGGTCTCTCGCGTCTTGGAGAGTCGATCCCTGGCCGTTGGAGATTCCAACCATGCCAATGAGGAGCAGGGGGAGAAAGGCGCGCTTCACGTAGAAATTAGACACTGTTCCGCCGGGTTTTGTTTCCAACTCACCCCTTCTGTCGCACAAGGGACTCAAAGATTCCTTGGAACTTGTCACCGATCATGGTGAGGTTAAAGGTAGCTTCGGCATAAGCCCGTCCCTTTTCCCCCATCTCTTTTCCCAGTGACTCATCTTTGAGGAGTCGCTGTGCTTCCGCAACAAACGCCTGTGTATCGCTCGGCGCAACGACCACTCCGGCTCCACTCCCTTGGACGATCTCTGCCGAGAGATTTTCGAGAGGCACTGCCATCAGAATGGGCCGTTTCGCACAAAGATAGGCGAGCACCTTGCTCGGAACGGAAAAGATTCCGGCGTCTGGTTCCAGGAGGGCGACGACGAGATCTGCCGTCCCGAAGACGAGGGGCACATCGGCAAACTCCTGGAAGGGGAGAAGCACAAGATTCGGCAGGCCCCCTAGCTCTTCTTTTCGTTCTTGGATGTACTTAAAGCCTCTGGCACCGCTACAGACCACGACGCGAACCTCCGGATCTTCGCGCGTGGCGAGGGCGAGTTGCACGAGAAGTTCTGGGTTGTGCTTCAGCCCCAGGGTGCCACTATAGATTACATTTTTCGTGTCGTGGAGTCCATGTTTGGCTCCCCATTCGTTCTTCCGGTCTTTGGGCGGGAGCTCCTTGAGGGCAGCCCAGTTACCGATCACCGAGACTTGGCTGTGATCCGTGTGGATATGGGGGAGGAATCCCTCGGCAATCGCGATGATGTGATCACTCTTGGCGAAGAGCTTGCGTTCGACCGATTCGAAATAGTTCGCGACAAAGAATCCGAGAACCGGTAGTTTTTTGATCAGGATGTTGCGGCCAGCCACCCCCACAATGTCTTGGAGCCAAAAGACGAAAGGAATCCCGAGTTCTCTGCAAACCTTCTGAATCGGAATCTGGGTGTCCAGGTTGCCGTTCCCGCTCAAAACGACGTCTGGCCGAATCTTTCTCACCAAATCAGCTGCGAGTTTCCCGTGTTGAAGATCCACCTTTCTGCGCTTAAACAGCGAGGTGATCTCGATCTTGCCTCCCAAGTCAATAGGATGAAAAGTCAGAGTCTGAGGATCGCCTTCTTTGATCTCGTTCGCACCCTTGGGGCCGTAGAACGAACTGTTGAAGACGTGAGAAACACTATGCCCTCTTTGAGCCAGTTCGCGGCTCAATTCAGCCGTAAAGGCGTGTCCGGCAAAATCGTGAACCAAGATTTTCATGGTGGAGTGGCACAAAGAGTGCTTGCAAAACCTACCTTATGCAGACCGTCCGTGAAGGGTCTCTTCTTGCGGCACGAGGGTAATTTGCATGAGAATCGCCCCAATCTGGGGATCACTCAAGCGGTTCGTGGCTTTGATTCGAGCTGGGATCTCAGGGCCAGACGCGAGCCGGAACGAGACATCGAACAGTGCGGGAACTGTGGGGTTTTGGACCAGATCCCCCAGGCCCTTGAGCAGTGCCAGTCGGGAGGACGGAGCGAGCCAATCTACGAGCGCCGTTTCGACGATCTTATGACTGCCTTTCTGCAGAAGATCTGCCGTCGCTGCGTTGAGATAAACGATCTGACCCCTGCCATCAATGGAGACAAAGGGTTCCGTCATGTCCTGCAAGATCAATTGGACTGTGGCGCACTCGGCAATGGGTGCCTGGTGAGAAATGGTTTGAATGAGAAGTAAGACGTCCGTCTGGCCACACGGAGACAGGCTAAAGACTGTTTCTGACTGACTCGTCCCGTCTTCAAGATGGAAAGTTTTGCGCTTTTGGTGGAGGCGAACCTCACGTGATCCCTCGAGGATTTGCTGAACAATTTGCGCCGGCAGAAGCCTTTGCCAACGGGTCGTGCCACTGATCTCCTTTGCCTTGGACCCAAGAAACTTCGCGTTATCGCGCACTTCTACTGCCCTTCCGTAGCTATCCAGTCGGATGAGAGTTTCTGGCACAGCAGACATCAGGGAGTTCTTAACCACGTCAAGATCTTGCAGCAGTTTGGCTTGGCGCAAAGAAAGGGTGCGGTCTTGGATCGACGCCACGACTCCCTGGATGTTTCCCATCTCGCGTACGATTGGCACGAGAGTCGCTCGTAAGTCGAGCCGTTCGCCTGTGGGATGCAAGAAAACCCAGTCAACATTATCCACCCGGTTTCCTCGGAAAATCTGGGCCAGAACCCCTGTTCCGACCTCACCGGTTGGCATCCATCCGATCACGTCCCAGAACTTCTTGCCAATCGCATCGTTTGCCGCAATCCCGGTGAGTCCCTCCATTGCCTGATTCCAGGATTCAACTTGTCCGTCGCTTTGGAAGCTACAAAAGGGGGTGGGGATGTACTGAAGCTCAAGGTTTGAAGCGAGGCCCTGGTGGGCCTCCTGCTTTTCTGGATGAAGATTCCCCTGTTGCCCAGTCCGATCTACAACGATCTTTCGCACAACAACTCTCTCGCTTCTCTGGCGAAGCAAAAGAAAGGCAGAAAATGTCAATGCCAGCAGTCCACCGTAGCTGAGACCTGTCGTCCACCCTGCTGCAGTTTTGAGGAAACTTGCTTGTTTGCTCAGTTCACTCGTTCCCTTTCGCGCTGTCTCTGCCAACTGGTGGATTTCACCTTCGGGAAACTGGTTTGAAATAGTTTTGCGCCGAATTGAACTCCATAGGCTAAATAAGCCCTTCGCCATGATTTCGTCCGCCGCGTAGAGGCTATCCTCGTACCCTTTTAGTGAGATGCTTCCCTGGTTAATCTGTTGGAGCACCTCCTCACGAGGGAGATCCTTCGTCTGGCTGAGATTCTGAGCAAAGCGATTCAGTGGAAAGATCGTTTCTTCAAAGAAGCTGGCTCTGGCGGCGAGCCAGTCGCTGCTGGAGAAAAAAATTAGGGTGAGAATCAGCGATACGATGAGTCCAATGCCAGTAAATCTTAGCTGGCTCGGATCTCTCAATCCGTCCAGTTCTTCTCCCTTCCATTCCTTGCTAGGTTGGTTACCCTTCACTTGCTTGTTTCCCGCAAAAGCTTCATTGCTTCCGGTGGTTCCAAACCCTCGATTCGAAAGACCTTTTCCCGTGACTGCTGACCACGCACCATCGTGATGGCGGAGGATCGGATCTTGAGTCGATCCGTCAGAAGTTCAAGGACTGCCTTGTTCGCCTGACCCTCTATAGCTCGCGCCCTTATCGCCACTTTGATCTTGGTCTGCCCCAAAATCGTGAGCGCGACGTGCTTGGCGCCTGGCTGAACCAGCACTTCAAGCAGGGTGTGAGCCACTGATGCGAATTCTCCGCTAGGTTAAATCATCGGCAAGGAAGAATGATCTCATCATGGCAGTCTGGGAAGGCCCAAACGTTCCGCCATTCTGTTGCGTTGATTCTTTGCCGTCAGGTCGCCAGGGGTGACTTTCAAAAGCTCGTCCCAAACTCTGAGGGCGTCGCGGTACATCCCCAGCCGACGGTAGGAATGAGCGAGAAGCCTGAACGTGTTGGGGTGGGGTTTTAGCTCTTGCTGGATGGTTGGTTCCAGAAGATTTATGACCTGAATCGATTGCGAAGTGAAAAAGTAGAACTGGGCTTCCGGGTAGGGGGCATCGATGTCATCCGGGTTTAGCTGGCGGAACCGGATGTAGGTGACGAGTTCCATATCCTTGCGCTGAAGGTTGCCGTACATCCATCCCAGGTTCGTAAAATCTTCGTAGTTCCAAGGTTCTAAATCGACGGTGAGGCGAAGAGAGTCGATGATGTAGGGAAAGTCGCCGTCCTTGAAAAGGACTTCTCTTTGGGCTGATCCTGTTTGACGAAAGGCCTGAAAGATCTCGTCGACTACCTCTTGGTTCGTGCCCTCCAGCTTGATTCTTCCCGCCGCTGTCTCTGTCCGGCCGAGTAAGCCTTCTTGGCGAGCCGGAGTCGCTCCATCCCCTCCTTGGGGAGGCGGCACTGGCATCGACTGTCTTTGACCTGTCGCGATGCACAGCGACGCAACCAGAACAAACGTAAACCAAAAGAGTTTTTTCATAAACTAGTCTCCGCTCAGTTGTTTCTTCAATTCATCTTGTACAAGTTGAGGATTGGCGCGACCCTGGGTTTTCTTCATGACTTGGCCGACGAAAAACCCGATCAGACTTTCCTTTCCACCTCGGTAGGCTTCAACCTGGGATCCATTGCTCGCGAGCACTTCGGCAACTGCCGAGGCAATCGCCCCTGTGTCGGTCACCTGGCGCAGGCCCTTTTCCTCGACAATCTGGCTTGGCATCTTTCCAGTATCAAAGACTTCGGCAAAGATCTCCTTCGCCATCTTTCCGTTGATCGTCGCGTCGGAGACGAGTTTTGCTAGGTCAACGAGATGTTCGGGGCGGACGAGGCTCGTCTTGCGTTCGGGGTGACTCTTGCCGCCTGCCATCGCCCCTTGACCAGATTCATTGAGCATCTTTGCAAAGTCGCCATTCATCCAGTTACAGATTGCTTTTGCTTCGCCCCCCAGTTCCAGGGCCTCCTCAAAAAACATGGCCCAATCGCGGTCGGCCACTAAGAGGCCAGCATCGTAGTCGCTCAGGGCGTAGTCTGCTCGGTAGCGTTGCAGCTTCGCGAGGGGTAGTTCTGGAATGGTGGATCTGACTCTCTCGATTTGCTCTTCAGAAAAGTGCATTGGGATCAAGTCAGGGCAAGGGAAGTAGCGGTAATCCTGTTCCGACTCCTTGGTGCGCATGAGAAAGCTGGACTCGGTCGCCTCGTTCCAGCCTCTTGTCTCTTGCCTCACTGTCCCTCCCGATTCCAGCACTTCCGCCTGGCGCTTTGCCTCAAAGGCGACCCCGAGCTGGACCGCGCGGAAGGAGTTCAGGTTTTTGAGCTCGGTTTTGGTGCCGTATTGGGTAGATCCCTTCTCGCGAATTGAGATGTTTGGTTCGCACCGCACAGACCCCTCCGCCATTTTTCCGTCGGTCACCCCCAGGTAAACGAGCAGAGAGCGGAGCTGAACCAGATATTCCCGGGCGTCGTCGGGGCTCTCGATGTCTGGCGGGAACTCTGTGACGATCTCCATCAAAGGAACCCCTGCCCTGTTGTAGTCCACGCCACTCCCCCCGCCTGGGAGGTGCATGAGTTTCCCAGTGTCTTCTTCCAAGTGGACTCGGCGGATCTTGATCTTCTTGGTGCCACCTTCTGGAGTCGGGATTTCGAGATAGCCGTCGTAACCGATGGGATTGGTATCTCCGTACTGGCTGACCTGATAGCCCTTTGGGAGGTCAGGGTAAAAATAATTCTTGCGGTGGAAGACACTGTCGATGGCGATGGTGCAGTTGAGGGCGAGGGCAGTTTTGAGCACCATCTCCACCGCTGCTCGGTTTGGCACTGGAAGCGTTCCTGGCAACCCGATGCAGACTGGGCAGACTCTGGTGTTGGGCATTCCGCCAAAGGCCACTTTACAGCGACAAAACATCTTGCTCTGGGTGAGCAGCTCGGCGTGGACTTCCATTCCCACGCTCACAACATAATCTGCCATTGGTGAGCGTAGTTTACTCTGGTTCTCACTGAGAGGCCTCTTGGGGTCGCAGATTGGGGGAGGAGTGGGTGATTCTGGCTGGGGTGGTCTCCGGTTTTGCGCTCCAGGGGGGCGGACCGGACGAGTGTTCGGAGCGGAACATCCCAAGCCGGGAACCGGTCGGGTCTGGCCGCGGGCCCTGGAGCGCAAACCTTCACAGCGACTCAAAACGAGATATCCCCTCTACCAGGTAGTCTGCCTAAACATCATGAACCAGCCGTGGAACGTTGACATTCACCCAGAAGTCGGGAAGGCTTGGACTCTCCCAGGCTCGTTCTACACCAGCGAGCAAGTCCACCAAAGACTCATTGAAAAGGTCTTCGCTCCCTCCTGGCAATATGCGGCTCGCACCGATCAGCTCAAAGTTCCCGGTTCGGTCTTTCCCTTCGTCATGAACCAGGGATCGAGAGGATCAGCTCCATTGCCTCAGCAACGTGTGCACCCACCGAGGGAACCTCGTTTGCGAAGGAGCTGGCACCGTAAACAGCCTGCGATGTCGCTATCATGGGCGAAGGTTCTCCCTTTCAGGCCACTGCGAATTTATGCCAGAGTTCGAAGGAGTCGAGGGGTTCCCCTGTGCCCAGGATAACTTGCCCAAAGTCCAGGTTGAGGAGTGGGGCCCCATGATCTTCAGCCAACTTCTGCCGGGAGCCTCTCTCGATCAGATGCTGTCGGGAGTGAAGGAATTGGTCGACTTTATGCCTCTCAAGGACTTCCGCCATGTCCCAGAACGCGGCAGGGACTACCTGGTAAACGGCAACTGGATGCTCTACGTGGATAACTATCTTGAGGGCTTCCACATACCCTACATCCATGCAGATCTAAACGCGACTCTCAATTATAAAAACTACCGCACGATTCTCCTGCCCCACGGGAACCTGCAACTCGGAGTGGCCAGCGATTCAGAAGAGGCTTTTGATCTGCCTCCCAATCACCCCTACGCCAACGAACGAGTTGCAGCGTTCTATTTTTGGCTCTTCCCGAACTTAATGCTGAACTTCTATCCCTGGGGCCTGAGTGTCAACGTCGTTCGTCCCCTTGGCCCGAGCAAGACTAAAGTGAGCTTCATCCCCTTTGTCTGGGATGAGACCAAAATCGGACAAGGAGCTGGTGCAGCCCTTGATCGAGTTGAGCGGGAAGACGAAGCAGTGGTGGAAATGGTGCAAGTCGGACTCCGTTCTCGCCTCTATCACAGGGGAAGGTACTCACCAGCTCGTGAAAACGGTGTGCATCAGTTTCACCAGATGTTGACTCAGGGTGTGGCAGAGTGAGGTCAGCGGCTTGGGCAAATCTCGCCCTGGCGATCGCCTCCGGCGCGTTCGGAGCTCACACTTTGGCTCGCTTTCTGACCGAGGCACGCCTTGAGACCTTCAAAACAGGTCAGTTCTATCATCTCGCAGTTGGTTTGGCCTGGCTGATTCTGGTGAGTGGTTCGTTCGGATTCGACCGGCAGATTTTGCTGCGTTCGTCTTGGGCTCTCGCGGTGGGAACAGTTTTCTTTACTGGCTCTCTAACGGCTCTCGCCTTGACAGGGATTCGGCTGTTCGGGGCGATCACCCCCATCGGCGGGGTCATTTGGATCGTAACCTTCTTGGCTTTGGCCTTTTTATCTAGCAAGCGTGAACCCTCTGGAACGAGATCAGACTCTCAACATTAAGAATTGGAGGAGTGTTGTAATATGAGAGTCATGTTGCGTCCCTGGATGAGCGTCTTTCTGATCTGTGCCCTCGCCCTTCCCAGCACAAGCCAGAATCGAAACCAGAATCGACCTGCCCCTGCGCCAGCAGCTTGGAGTAGTAGTTTTTCCCAGACCATGGAAGCCTCCAAGAAGTCCGGGAAGCTGGTCTTCGCCTTCTTTACCGGGAGTGACTGGTGCGGCCCCTGTAAAGAGTTCACTCGGACGATCTTGTCAACCTCAACCTTCCGGAATTGGGCTCGTACGAACGTCCACCTGCTTGAGGTCGATTTTCCCGAGCGGAAAGCTCAGTCCGACATGATCAAGCGACAAAACGAGGCCCTGGCCAACACCTACCGGGTCACTGGCTTTCCGACTGTGCTCTTGATCACTCCTGATCGCAAGACCTATGCTCGATTGTCCATCAGTTCGCGAACCACTCCTCAAACATTCGTGGATAACCTAAACCAGTTGGTGAAGCGATACAACCAGGATCGTCGGATTCGCCGATAGCTGATCGTTCCCATCTACTTGGTTCGCAAGAGTCGCGGGTCGCTTGCCTCAGACCTAGTAAAGTAGGGAAGAGATGTCAGAAAATGCTCTTTCCTTGACTGCTGCCCCAGGCGCGGTTGCTCCGAATGCCGGCGACGAAGTGGTCGTGATCAAAACCAACTACGGCAGAATTGTTGTGAAATTCTTCCTCGAGAAGGCACCCCTTCACGTCAAAAGCTTTAAAGACCTAGCCCAAAGTGGCTTCTACAATGGCGTGCGCTTCCACCGTGTGATTCCCGGCTTCATGATCCAAGGCGGCGATCCGAATAGCAAAGAAGGCCCCCGCGCAACTCATGGAACAGGCGGCCCAGGCTATTCCATCCCAGCTGAGTTTAACGACATTCCCCACACGCCAGGAATCCTTTCCGCCGCACGATCCTCAAACCCCAACAGTGCCGGGAGCCAGTTCTTTCTCATGCATGGCACCTCACCCCACCTCGATCGCCAATACTCAGTTTTTGGTCAAGTGATCGAGGGGATGGATGTTGTCGAGAAGATTGTCGCTCTTCCCCGAGATTCACGGGACAATCCAGAGGAAGCAGTCAAAGCAGTGATGGAAACGGTCGAAGTCGCGACCTGGCCCCTTTCTTCCTAAACCCGACCGGATCTCGCAAAACCAGACTTTGGCTTGGATCTACCCCCCCTTTTGCCTGACTGGGCAGAGGGGGATTCCTTTGCGGCGTGTTTGCCATGTGATGATCACTCCAGAACCGCTAAGCCAAATTCGCGAGTCTCTCGCTTAGGCCAGATTTCTTGATCTCGCCGAGAATCTCCCAGCGATACTGAGAACGAAGCTGCAGATCAACCGCTGTCCTCCGGAAATGATCCGCGTCGTATGGCCAACTGATCGTGCGCAACAAGTGTCTCTCGCTCAAGGCAGGAAAGATGGATGGAAGCCGCGCCAGGCGTCCCGGACAGCGAATCAGGGCGATGGCAGGGGCCAATCCTACGTTCGCCCTGGTAATCTCGCGCAATCTCTCAGCGAATACTTCCTGGCCCACAACGAGTAGGGGCGGATCAACCTGATCGAGGAATCCGAGAAGTTCCTCCAGCGTCGCAGCGTCCTTGTGACAACCTTGCGTGAACTGAGTCACGAAGTGGCAATCCTCTCGATCTGCCAAGCAAGTCAGAATGCTCCCTTTGGTTGACTGTATGCTCTGCACCTTTGGGATCGTCGGTTATTGTTGCTCAGACCACAAGATCGGATTCCTTTATTCCAGCATCTTTACGAGGGCTTGAGGCGTGGAAAACCCAAAGAGAGGAGCGTCCCATCGCATTTTGAGATTCGGCGCGCGAGGTCTCATCAGCTGCAGTTCGCGAAGAGAATAGCCACGGCTCAGGATCAATAAATGTCACCACGAGGAGGGATTTGGAACTAGATTTTCCTTCGGGTCGAAAAAACAATGAGTCAAATGTCAGGAAATTTAATGACTTTTCATAAAGAAAACTACATATACACTAGAAGATACGTTATACTGCTGATATGATCGCCGAACAACTCGGGACGCGCGTTGCCACGCTTTACGAACTGCAATCCGCCTGGCTGGAGCCTCGATTGCGGGAAAAGGGTATTCGCTGGAGTACATTCCAGCTCCTGATGACCGTGATGTCGGCAGGACAAACTGCCAGCCAAGTAGAAATCGCCAGACGCCTCGGCGTGACCCCAGCGACCCTGAGTGAGACAGTTCAGGCTCATGTCGAAAAGGGCTATCTTGAACAAGTCCCTTCCGCCATGGATCGCCGAGTACGCCGATTGGTGCTCACAGACCAAGCGATTGAGCTTTTGGACGAAATCCGAAGTCTCTTAAACGATTGCGAGAACCTTATGATGAGGGGCATATCTGCAAAAGATGTGGAAACTTGCACGAAAGTTCTCAATCACATGATCGGGAAACTCGAAATCGACCTCGACTAAAGAGCTAAACTACGACAAATCGGCGAATTACTGTTGTTTATCTCTGCAACTGTGAATCGTTACCAGTCCTAGGACCGTCTTCTAGGATAACTGTACCAGTCCAGGTGATTCATGATTCGAATAGTCGGTGTTCAACGATCAGAAGACGCAACGCAGGAGTTTGTTGTCTTGCAAAATCAGGGATCCATGAGAGCGAACCTGAGGGGACACGCCCTGGTGGCAGAATCAGCCGTTGATGAGCCGTATCTCTCCGATGCCCTCTTCGTAATCCCGGACGAAATTGACCTCATGCCTGGCCAATATTGCCTCCTGCGAACCTGCCCAGGTCGCCCCAGGTGGTGCCATAAGCAGGAAGGCTACTCCGTTTATTACTCTTATATGGGGAGAAGTAGGGCCGTCTGGGTGAATGCGAGCGGATGTCTGTCGATTCTCGCGCCCCAGCACACCTTTGCCCTCAAGCCACAAGAATCGCTTAAGGTCTAGGCTTCTCATCAGAATCTGGCTGTGAATCCTCTTCCTTTTGACCAGGCGTCGAGTTCGCGATAATCATCGCCTTCTCGATCCCTCCTTCGATCCAAACTTCAACGACTTCCCGTGACTTGCGGACGGCCTCGTTGATTTCTGTGCGTTCTGGGGGAGTAAACCGGCTCAAGACGTGGTCAATCGTCTCCCCACCTTTCCCGATCCCAATTTTGAGTCGAGGATAATCCTGGGTTCCCAGAGATTGGATGATCGACTTGTGGCCATTGTGGCCTCCTGCCGACCCCTTTGCTCGGAGCCTCACCTTCCCCACTGGCAGGTCAAGGTCGTCGGCGATGACCAGGATCGACTCTGGTTTGATTCCGAACTTTTTTGCGAGAGCCCCTACCGAATTGCCGCTTAAATTCATGTAAGTCAGAGGCTTGACCAGGCAAACCTGTTTCCCGGCTATCAGCGGGAAGCAAACGAGGGCCTGGTGGAGAGTCGTCTTGAAGGGAGTTTCAGCCTCGTGGGCCAAGACCTCAACCACCTCAAAGCCGACGTTATGGCGAGTGCCTTTGTACTGAGATCCAGGATTGCCAAGTCCAACCACCAAAGCAACTGGACTTGCCTGAGGCTGACTCGGCTTGCGACGAAAAAAGCTCACGAGACCCTCTTCTCCAAAACCGAAACTTTTAGTTCGGTGGAAGGGGTGTGACTGTCTAAAAACCCTGCCGAGGTCAGGCCGATCACGACCAACCCCAAAGCGAGTCGGTACCAAATGAAGATTGCCGTTGACTTACGCTGAAGGTATCCCATGAGAAACTTGATCGCGAGGAAGCCGACGATCCCGGAGACCGCTGTCGCGGTCAGAGTTGGCATGAGGCCTTCATCCAGGAGCTCGGCTCTGTGCTTGATCAACCCATAAAAGCCGCTTCCCAAAATCGCAGGAATACTGAGGAGGAACGACGTTCTGGCAGCGGTTGCCCGGTCGAACCCCATGAAGAGGCCTCCCATAATCGAGCATCCCGAACGGCTTGAGCCAGGGATCAAGGCGAGACACTGGTAGAACCCCATGAGAAGGCCATTCATGGGGGTGAAGTCTCGGTAGCCCTTTTCTTGCTTGCCTTGTCTTTCGGCGAGGCCCAAGAGAAGTGCGAAAAGAATAAGGGATCCGGCAACAACATATCCATTTCTGAATGGCCCTTCGATCTGATCCTTCAGGAGAAAACCAATGATGGCGATGGGAATCGACCCTAAAAAGACCGCCCAACCCATCTTGTATTCGGGTGTATCCCGGAGGGAGCGATCATACAGCCCCCTGACCCACCCATTGAAGGCAGTTTTGATATCGTTCCAAAAGTAGAGGAAGACTGCGATGAGAGTTCCGATTTGGATCACTGCCGTGAAGCCAGCCCCCCCGACCTTCCAGCCGAAGAGTCGGTTACCCAGTTGCTCTGTGATGAAGAGGTGGCCGCTTGAGCTAATAGGCAGGTACTCGCTCAGACCTTGAACAATTCCCATCACGATTGCCTGAAGGAGTCCCATTGGCTCGCCTGTTACTGCCACATTTCCTCCTTTTGGGTCTCGATCCCCAGCCATTTCAGAGTAGCATATCGGATCCGCTGGGCAGAAGATCCGTCACCGTAGGGGCTCACGGCTTTAGCCATCCTCTCATAAGCCGATTGATTCTCGAGGAGGGTTAAAGTTTCTGTCAGCACCATCTCGTAGCTGGTTCCGATGAGCTTGGCCGTACCGGCCGTGACACCTTCTGGTCGTTCCGTCGTGTTACGCAGGACCAGGACTGGCTTGCCAAAAGCCGGGGCTTCCTCCTGGACTCCTCCGCTGTCTGTCAAAGCGAAGGACATCCGTTCCATGAGCTTGACAAAGTCGGCATAGTCAGGCGGTTCGATCAGATCCACGTTTGCAAGGCCAGCGAGGTGGCTTTGCAGTGTTTCTCGCACCAGAGGGTTCCTGTGCATTGCGACTACAAAGAGCGCTTCAGGTTTTTGATTGGCGACTTCTCGGATAGCCCGGCAAACTTGAACTTGGGGCTCCCCCCAGTTTTCGCGGCGGTGAGTTGTGACGACGATCACCGGACCAGGATGGTTTCCGTACCACTCTTTGTGGTGGTTTGTTGCTACTAACTTAACCGCATCAATCCCACTGTTTCCTGTCACGAAAATCTGGCGAGGATCTATTCCTTCTCGCAGGAGGTTGTCGCGCGAAAGGGTGGTGGGAGCAAAATGGAGATCTGCAAGGAGTCCGGTCGCCCTGCGGTTGAACTCTTCGGGGAAGGGGTCTTTGACCGTGGTGGTTCGGAGGCCAGCTTCGATATGAAAGAATGGAATCCGGCGATAGAAGGCGGCGAGGCTTGCGCAGAAGGTCGTGGTCGTGTCACCTTGGGCAAAGACACCATCGGGTGATTCCTCCGCGAAGCATTCATCTAAAGAGTTTAGGATTCTGGCGGAAAGCTGTGATAATCCCTGGCCATGTTGCATCGCGGCATATTCGCGGTCTGCTTCCAGGCCAAATGCGTTGAGGGCCTGGGTAAGCATTTCTTTGTGCTGCCCGGTGGAAACGAGCCTCGTTTCCACCTGAGACCCGTACCTGCGGAACTCTCTGACCACCGGAGCACTCTTGATCGCATCCGGGCGCGTTCCGACCACGAAGATCACCTTTGGTTTAGCCATATCGTCTCACCAAAAACAGGAGGAGCCCTCCACAACAAACTCCGACAAGATAGAGCACCCAGACGACTTGTCTTTGACTCAGACCCTGCCCCAGAAGAGTGTGATGGAGGTGGCGCTTGTCGGCTTGGGTCACTGGCTGGCGGCTGAGAATCCTGCGAGTCACCACAAAGAGAGCATCGAAGATGGGAACCACGAAGACGAGGATCGGAATCACGAGGGCCAAGGTTGCAGCCGTTTTCATAACCCCGACCAAGCTCAGAGAAGCCAAGAGGAAGCCCAGAACTTGGGCACCACCAGTCCCCAAGAAGATGCGAGCTGGGTTGTAGTTGTATCGAAGGAAGCCGATGCAAGCCCCAGCAACGGCAGCTGCCAGGATCGCGACCCTTGGTTGGCCGCTCAGGACCCCGATGATGCAGAGGGTTGTGGCAGAGATCGCTGCGATTCCGCTCGTGAGTCCGTCAACGCCATCGATTGTGTCCATTGTCTTTGTGACAATGAAGATGTAGATCGCTGTGAGGAGCACAGCAACTGGCTCGGCAAATTCGAACCACTGGCCACCGGGAAGAGTGACCCCTTGGAACTGGACCTGGCCGATTTTGTCGTTCATCATGCCTGGCAACTGAACCAGGACTCCGACCGAGAGCAAAACGGCTAGTTGAACCTTGGCCGAGGCTGGGCGGACGTCGTCCCACATCCCGAACCCGACGAGGATTGCCCCCCCAATAAAGACTCCGATGAGATAGGGCGGGAAGGGTTGATGCTCGTAAGCAAGCAGGAGCACGGAGATCGTGGCGATCAAAAATCCCGCATAGACTCCGATGCCTCCCCATCGGGGGGTGGGGGTCGTGTGAACTCGTCGGTCATCCCTGGTCGGGTCGTCGACGGCTCCTTTGCTCACTGCGTAGCGGATCACGCTCGGCGTCAGAGCCCAGGTGGCAAAGGCTGCCAGCAGTCCTGCGACCAGGGGTGCCCGAAATCCGCGAAAAAGTCCGCCTGGGATTAAGGAGAGGACGTCTTCAAGCCACCTCATGTCGGCCCTCCGACTGGTTCGAGCGCTCCTCCGACAAAGCGGGCGACTTTGATTCCCGACTGGGAGAAGAGTTCGAGAGAGAAATCGTCTGGATAATCCCCCTCGTAGATGACTTGGCTCAGGCCTGCATTGATGATCATCTTGGCGCAGGTGTTGCAGGGTTGGCAGGTGACATAAATCGTGGCCGACTCGCAGGGTACTCCGATCATCGCTGCTTGTAGCAAGGCGTTTTGCTCAGCGTGGAGGGATCTGATACAGTGACCAGCCCTCATGCAGCCTTTGGGCCAGTCGTGGAGGTGGCCTTCTTCTGGGCAGTGGGGAAGACCCCTCGGGGCACCGTTGTAGCCAGTGGCGAGGATTCTGCGCTCCCGAACGATCACAGCCCCGACTTGCCTTCTGGGGCAGGTTGCCCTCGTCTTCACCAGATGAGCGATCTGCATGAAGTAGGCGTCCCAGCTCGGCCGGTCTGTCATCGCCGTTCATTATGACGCCTTGGGGAGCCTTGCTTTTGACTCTGTGGTTTGCTTGGGGCTGATCGGTCTGAAATCGGGACCACAGGGCCAGAGTTCTGCCCTGTTTGGGTCGTTGACGACTTGGTTGCTTCTTCGGATCCTGAGAGCCCCTCCCCCAGTATTTTTACTGGGGGAGGGGTAAATTGGCCGAACGAGGCTTAGCGGATTTGGGGCTCGGTGCTTTCGGACTTCTTGGAACTCTTCGTCGCGGCGGGGCAGACGAGGCTGGAGCGGAGCGAGGGCCGAGGAGGGCGCGGCTTTGGGCCGCCGCGAAGAAGAGGAAAAAACGAAAAACCTCCCTCAGACCCCAAATGGTGTCATGAGGGAGGCCCTTAACTCCGCGAAAAAAGAAAGATCCTACGCCTTGTCCTTGTAGCCAGGAAGGCGACGGCCCTTGTAATAGCCGTCCGCGCTGGCGCAGTGGTTCAGGCGGAAGGGAAGACCCTGGACATTCTTGGTCTCGGTGATTTCAACGAGGGAAGTCGTCCAGTGAGTGCGGCGACGAGCCGTGCGGTGATGGGAAAATTTACGCTTAGGATTAGGCATGACTGATTCCTTACTTCTTCTCTCGGTGCAGGGTGACCTTGCGCAAGTTGGAGTTGTACTTGTTGAGCTCCAGCTTGCCCTGAGTGTTTTGCTTGTTCTTCGTTGTCACCACGTAGTGCTTGTTGTCTTCCGTGCACACGAGGCGGATGATTTCGCGCTTTTCGCCTTTCTTCTTTGCCATGTTTTGGCTCCCATTGCGGAGTGGATCAAATCGATGCCCTCAGACAGGCCGACACAAGGCCGATTCCCTGTTGTCCTGGGCGGAATGTCATTATGGTCGATAGTCGTGACTCAAGGCAAGGACCTACCCCCAGGTACAATGGGCGTTCGCCTGCCCGGGTGGCGGAATGGTAGACGCAGCGGACTTAAAATCCGTTGACCGTAAGGTCGTGTGGGTTCGAGTCCCACCCCGGGCACCACCTTAATCACCCCATCATCCTGCAGCAGCCGCAAGATCCCAAAAGACTTTGGTCGAAAAGCGCAATCCCTCCACCCAAAAAACGGGTGGAGGGATTTGCTACATCCTCGGTGACTGCTCTGGCAGCTACTCTCCAGAGCTGAACCTTTTCCCCCAACAGATGCCCTCATAGTCCCTTCGGAACCCAAGGGCACCATTTAGCCCCAGCATCGGATTGTTTTCCTCATTGTCGGTAAGGAGTCGAACGACGCCCATCTCCCTTGCCTGCATGATGGCGTTCACCTTCAGCCAAGTTGCGATTCCAAGGCGGCGGTGGCTGCGCAAAACCCCCGTCAGGCCAGTATGAGCCAAAGTCCGATCCACTTTGTTGGGGTAGATCGCAGCGATCCCGACAATCTTGCTTCCAGAAACCGCTGTCCAACTGGTGGGCCACTCATCATCAAACTCGCGAAGATACTGCTCGAACTCTTCGATCGGCTCAGGAACAAAGGGGGTCGGCATCGGGACATCCCGCCAGACCTCCATCGTTGAATCATAGATCTCTTTCAACCAAGACTCAGACTCAGTCATTAAGTCCTTCACCGTGCGGAGAACGAATCCTCCTCCCTTGGCCTTCTCGATCTGAAGCAAGAAAGGGGTGTCGTCAAATTCTTGAGGATTCAAGGAACTAAAGGCATTGCTCTGTTCGAACGTAAAGCCCCTAGCTCTGACCGTTTCTGTCAGAGTCGGCTGAGTTGTCCGCAACCATATTTGAACTTTCTGCGGCCCGTGAACCATCACCTTTTGCTCCATAAACTGGTCGAAAAGACTGGGCCAGAGAGAGAGGTCGCGGTTCATCACCCGAAGGGAGATTTCAAAGACCCCTGGCTCGTCCGTGTGAACATTCTCGTGAAGGCCAAGGTAGCCGACAGGTCGCGAGTCGAGCGTCGCGATGATCCGCTCCGTCACTCCCCGCCCGGAGTCCAGGCTCCACGATCTCTGGAGGTCTCTGCCATCGGTCGAATGGTCAGGGGCGAAGTCGTTCACGAAGGCAGCAGCTAAGTCCGCATCTTCGGTAGGGATGAGTTTTCTAAAACTAAATTCCGGTTGCATTCTGATAAGGTTTAGGGCGTAGATCACACTTCCCAACGCACGGTCAGTGGCCATAGCTCACAGCGTGTGCTGAGTCGCGCGAGAAGCAGGAGGGGGGGGCGCTCAAATCCATGAGGGGCATTGGGGAGCAGACCAGAAGACGGAACTCTCGGCAGGGTTACTAAATTAGAAAAGTCACTCTCAACACCTCCTGAGGTGGGAATGGGGGGAGTATGACTGATGATTGGTGTGCCAATGCAATGCTTCTGACCTCTGGCCCAGAACTCCAGCCCCACAAAGGTATAACTCTTTTCGACTCGCCATGGCAGATTTTAAGCTCTCCGTTGTCGCTCCCGACCGAACAGTGTATGAGGATGTGGTTAAAAGTGTGATTTTGCCTGGCATCGAGGGCTACCTGGGAGTTCAATCCAACCACGAGCCTCTCATCGTCGCCTTACGCCCTGGCATCATCGAGTACGTCGAGACAACAGGCATTCGCCACTACGTCTCCATCACCGGCGGCTTTGCCGAAGTGAGCGACAACAACGTGATCGTACTCGCCGATGAGGCCAAGCTGTCTCGAGAAATTGATCTCGCCCTCGAAGAAAAGATCCTTGAAGATGCACGAAAGGCGCTCCGGGGAGAAGCAAGCAGCATGACGAGCCAGCAGGCAACAGCTGCCATCGAACGAGCCACTGTTCGCATCAAGACGGCTCGAATGAACTAGAGGCTCCGTGTTTACGAGCTTACTTCTTGCTCTCTCGGCTGGACGGATTCTCAGCGTTCCTGTCCCGGATCTCTTTTCCGAATCCGAGCGGGCAGAAATCTTCGCCTATTGGAATCAGCCAGGTCGATACTCTGTCACCTCAATCGCAGATGGCAAACCAGGTCGCTACCGCGCTGTCTACTCCCCCGAAGCTTCGGCATGGCTTCTGACCTTCTATCGGGCAAGGGCCAATGGCAAAGTCAAGCCAACAGAGCTACCTCTCCCCCGAAACTCCGAAGAAGCAGCCTGGGATCGCTGGATTGACCAGACGATGGAGCGGGATCGACTTGCCGCCACTCAAACCTCCGAGCGACTGAACAGGGGAGATAACAACGCGACCCAACCGAATCTCAGAGCCACTGCCCCTCCAACTGGACTCCTACGCCAGTTTGGCTCTCCCCCCTTTTTCTATAAGCCGGGAACACCCCAAACCCACAACGTGACACTCAGCGACTTTGCCGCGAAATACAATGAGGCAGTGGATGTTCCGAGAAAGTATCCCTACTTTCGATTCGTGAACGGAGTCAACGTCGCTGGTTCTCTTCCCAATGAGACGAGGCTGGCTACCATGTTTCGATTGGTCGGCATGGGGAGCAAAGAAGCCAGGGTTATGGCGGCAGTGAGTCGGTTGGAAGGAGGGTTTGACTCGATCAACACCTACGACACAGGCTTTGTCTCCGTCGGGTTTATCCAGTTTGCTTCTCTGGAAGAAGGGCGCGGCTCGCTCGGCTTGATGCTTGCGGAATACAAAAGGCGAGACCGACGCGGTTTCCAACGCGACTTCCGCAAATATGGAATCGACATCACCTCTGGCGGAATGCTCGTGGTGGTTGACCCCAGAACGGCGCGACTGGCGGCTGGGCCAGATGCTAACCAAGTGATCATCCGCGACAAGCGTCTTACGGCAGTCTTTCACCGGGCTGGAAAGGTCAGTGAGGGCTACCGTCTGGCTCAAATTGCCTCGGCTGCCAGGCGGTTTTTCCCCACCAACGTGGCATTCTCCTTTAACGTGAACGGCGTCACACTTTCTGGCAAGCTGGGGGATGTCATCCAATCTGAGGCGGGACTCGCGATCCTGATGGATCGCTATGTAAATACTGGGAACCTTGGATCTGTGCCAGGTGTGCTGCAGGATGTCTACCAAAGCAATGGGGTCACAACCTTGGCTGAGGCAAGGCTCTTGGAGCTACAGGTTTTGGAACGGATTGTTTATCGCCGAAATTTCTTAACCAGCGGCAATCTGAGCCGCCCGTCAAACCAGTTGGCGCTCCTCGCCCAAATGAAGGCACAGCCAAGCCTCGGATCGTCACAATCCCCGAACAGTGCTCCAAGTCCAAAAGCTGTCGCTTCATCTCTTGCTCAGAACAAGGGACGAGGGCCTGCGACGGAAGCTAAACCCCCCACCAGGCTCATGGATTCTGATTCTGCCGCGTCTGGTTTGCCTCGACCCGACGAAAAGCCCCCAGCGAGTGGACCAGTTACGAACGTCGGGGGCTGAGCGTCTAAGTAGACAGAACAATGGCGCCATTCCTCCCCTTTGTCGTGGCTAACCTCCTAACTTGGGTACAAACGACGATGCCATCCGAAATACAGCCAACCGCGTTTTTTTCCCAGGCTGAAAAGGAGGCGATTCAGGGTTTTTGGAACAGCCCAGGCGTGTATCAGACAGAGGTCTTGCCCCAGCGAGCGATTCTGTCCGTAGAAGGCTCGACTTGGTTGTTTGACTTCTATCGTGCTAGGGGGCAACAAGGCAAACTGATCCCGACGCGCGACCCCCAAGCCGAATCTGAGCAGCACAAGCGATGGGATGCCTGGATTGATCAAAGGTACGCCTTGGACGAGTGGCTTGCCGAAGCAGAAAGTGCCGCCAAGAGAGGCGAGGAATTCTTGCTGACCTCGCCAACCGATCCGGGGGACGCCCCAGCCGATATGGTGGCTCTTGCTGGAATGCCGCCTCGTTTTGTGAAGAGTGTAAGTCCAAGGCTACACAGAGTGCGTTTTTCAGATTTGCAGCTTCGTTACGAAGATCACGTGCCTATGAGGCGCAAATACGCCTACTACCGATTTAACGAAGGAGTCATGGATGTGGGACAACATGCCAGAGATCTCTCCTTGGCGGAAAAGCAGAGAATTTTCCGAGCCGCTGGTCTCAGCGAGAGCGACCTCAGGGTGATGGTGGCGGTCAGCCTGCTCGAAGGAGGCTTTGATTCGGTCAATACCTACGACACAGGCTTTGTATCGGTTGGAGTGATCCAATTTGCCTCGTTGAGTGCTGGGGCAGGGAGTCTCGGGCAGGTCTTGCTGGATTACCTGAGAGAGGATCCCATCGCCTTTCAAAACGATTTTCGCCAGTATGGCTTGAGCGTGACGCCCAAGGGTCGCCTGGTTGCACTTCGAATCGACACTTTGGATGAAACCATCGGCCCAGGGGCAAACCTCTCGATCATTCGCGATCCACGCCTGATCGCTGTTTTTGCCAGAGCTGGTCGTCTCTCTTTCTCGTTCCGAGTTTCCCAGGTGAGGGTTGCCCAGAGAATGTACCACCCTGGCAATGACCCGATTTCGATTAGTTTGGGTGGTCAAACCATTACAGCTAAGGTGAGCGATTTCATCCGGAGCGAGGCAGGCATTGCGACGCTCATGGATCGCAAGGTGAATACCGGCAACCTGGGCAATCTCCAAGCAGTTGTGCAAGAAGTGATGGTTTCAAAGGGCTTCACAACCTTCACTCAGCTTCGATCCGCCGAGAGAGAGATCTTGCAGAGAATGAAATATCGAAAGGATTACCTGCAAGATCCTGCACTTAGTCAGCCGCTCTAGTCGATCAACGAGGCTTGAGCCCGAGCTCCTTCCACTGAGCTTCGTCAATTTCGCTTGGGGCATCCATAAGGGGGTCATAGCCATTCCCCATCTTCGGAAAGGCCATAACCTCGCGAATGTTCTCTTCGTCAACGAGCTGCATCACCAGTCGGTCGATGCCAGGAGCCATGCCGCCATGGGGAGGGGCTCCAAAGGTGAAGGCCTCGAGGATGTGAGCGAACCGAGCCTTTTGCTGTTCTTCGTCGATGCCAATCAGCCGGAAAATTCTTGCCTGCACGTCTGGTTGGTGAATTCGGATTGAGCCAGAGGCCATTTCTGTACCGTTGCAAACCATGTCATAACAGTCGGCACGCACCTTAGCCGGGTCATTTTCCAGAAGCTCCAGGTCGGCAGCTTTGGGGCTTGTGAAGGGGTGATGAGAGGGATCCCATCGTTGATCCTCCTCATTCCATTCCACCAAAGGAAAGTCGACCACATAGCAAAAAGCCAGCTTCTTGGGGTCGCGGTACCCGCAGGCTTCTCCGATCAAGAGCCGCAAACGGCCCAAAGCTTCACAGGAAACTGAGAAAGTATCAGCCACAAAGCATAACAAATCTCCGGTTTGTCCCTGGGCCCTGTCGACAAGTTGGTCGAGCTCTTCGCCGGTCAGAAACTTCGCGATCGAGCTTCTGACGCGTCGCCCAGCTGGGGTCAGGACACTCCCTTCGACCTCTGCCGCTGGATCTTCGATGGCAAGGGTCGCCATCCCTTTTGCCTTGTACTGCTTGCAAACGTCTTCGAGGGAAGAAATCTCTTTGCGACTAAGTCCGTGGCCTCCTGGATAGCGAAGGCCCCGAACGACCTTTCCCTCCGCAACTGCAGTCTTAAAGACTCCGAATCCTGATTCGACCACCAGGTCACTCACGTCAAAGATTTGGAGGGGAATTCTTAGGTCAGGCTTATCATTTCCGTAAAGCCGTTGCGACTCATCGTAGGTCAAACGAGTAAATTCTGCCACCGGCTCTTTTTGCAGGCAAAACTTTTCAATCACTCCATTCACCACTTCGCGGGTCAAGCCTTCCATGAGCTGCAAAATGTCTTCTTGGGTGACGAAGCTCATTTCTAAGTCGAGTTGGGTGAATTCCGGCTGGCGGTCGGCGCGCTGCGACTCGTCACGGAAGCACTTGGCAATTTGGTAATAGCGTTCCATCCCCGCCACCATCAGGAGTTGCTTGTACTGTTGGGGGCTTTGGGGGAGGGCGTAAAACTTTCCGGGATCCAGTCGGTAGGGGATCAGGTAGTCCCTCGCTCCCTCTGGGGTCGATTTGGTAAAGATTGGGGTCTCAATCTCAACAAAGCTTCGTTCGTCAAGATAGGAGCGAATTCTGCGAATCAGGTCTGCCCGAATGAGGAGTTTTTGGGCCATGGAGGGGCGTCGCAAGTCGAGGTAGCGGTACTTCACTCGCAGTTCTTCGTTGACCTTGCTCATTTGGCCTTCATCACTAACAGGGAAGGGGAGCACTGCCGCTTGGTTGAGGATATCGAGCTCCAGGACGCGAATCTCAATGTCTCCTGTCGCAAGGTTTGGATTGCGATTTTTTTCATCCCTCAGTCCGACCGTACCAGTGACAGAGATGCAGGTCTCGCTGCGCAGGTCAGGATTCGCACCCTCGGGAAAGACCAGCTGGATGAGACCGCTCCGATCCCTCATATCGACAAAGAAGAGTCCGCCCAGATTGCGGACTCGATGGGCCCAGCCGTTTAAGGTCACTTCTTGCCCAGCATTGGCCTGGGTGAGTTCAGCGCAAAAGACAGTCCTTTGTCGAAAAGTCGTCATAGACGGTCGAAGGATACCAGCGCAAATGCTTCAGTGACGGGCCAAGCCTTCTCCATAATGATCCTGTGGTTCCCGCCTACCAAACGCTCCGGGTCTCGATTAGCCAATCTCCCTTCCGGGGCAAAGTTTATCTGGTTGGGGGAGCCGTGAGAGACCAGCTTCTGGGTAAGCCGATGCCTGAAGATCTGGACTTCGTGGTCGAAGGGGATGCGGTAGCCCTCGCCCAATTCCTATATAAAAAGAAGGTCTCGACCATCCCCCCTGTGATCTATCCTCAGTTCGGGACAGCGATGGTCATGGTACAGGGCGTTCGGGCGGAGTTTGTGACAGCCAGAAAGGAGTCTTACCGGGGCGCGAGTCGCAAGCCCGAAGTGGAACCAGGATCCTTGCTGGACGATGCCATGCGACGAGACTTTACAGTCAATAGTCTTCTGAGACGCCTGGATGACGATCAGATCATCGACCCTCTGGGGGTTGGCTTGGCCGATTTAGAGGCAAGACTCCTTCGCACCCCCAGCGATCCGAACCTCATCCTGAGTGAAGACCCCCTGAGGATGCTCCGGGCAGTGAGATTCAAGCACCAATTGGGGGCGACCCCTGTCCCGGAGGTGTGGCAAGCCATCCAAGCTAATAAGGAACGCCTTTCGATCATCAGTGCCGAGCGGATCCGGGACGAACTGCTGAAAATGCTCCTGCTCCCAGCTGGGCCAGACTGTTTGGAGGACTTGAGACAGTTGGGGTTGCTGGAGCTCATCGCGCCAGAACTCGTCGCAATGGAGGGAGTCGAGCAGGGTCACTACCACCATCTCGACGTGTGGCACCACACCCTGTTGGTGATGAAAAATGCCGGGCACGGTGACTTGGTTCTAACGCTCGCCTGCTTGCTCCATGACGTAGGGAAGCCAGAGACCAAGATGATCCAGGAGGATGGCCGTATCAGATTCTTTGGTCATGAGGCGGTTGGGGCAAGTCTGACAGGGAATATCTTGCGAAGGCTCAAGTTCTCTAACGAGGACATCGAGCGTGTCATGCTTCTTGTCAAGAACCACATGAGGCTCGGTTCGACCGAACATCTGACGACCCCCGCCGCTCGGCGTTTGGTGCGTGACTTAGGCCCAGAACTAGATCGCCTCTTGGCACTTACCGAGGCTGATGCAAACGGATTAAAGCAAGGCGTTCGGCGGCTAGATCTTCTGCCAATCAGGGAAAAGATCGAAGAGGTGAGGGGATCTTCTTCAAAGACCTTGTGGGAAAGCCCCCTTTCTGGTAGCGAGATCATGGCTCTCACTGGTGTTGCTCCTGGCCCCTTGGTAGGAAAGCTCAAAGAGTTCTTGGCAGAAAAGGTGATCGAGGGCCAGCTTGAGCCTAACGACTTCGACGGTGCGCGAGCGATGGTTCTTCGCGAGGCCCGCAACTTGGCACCCCCTAGCACCGTAATCGGGGAAAATGGAGCAAGAGCTCTCGGGGATATCGAATCACGATGACAGACATTGGCAAGGATAGTAGTCGGCTGATTTTTTGGGGCGTATTTGTCCTCATCATGGTGCTTGTCGCTGTGATGCTCTACCCCTTTGTTCCCGCGATCAGCTGGGCAGCTGTGTTTGCTGTTCTCACGGCTCCCCTTTATCAGAGGTTCCTCTCCATGGGGTGGAAGCCTGCGATTGCAGCCCTGGCCTGCGTCGGGGTCGTTTCGGCGGTTTTTGTCGTTCCGATCGGTACCGGCGTCGCCATTGCTGGGGCTCAACTGACTGGCCAAGTTCAGGAGCTCGTCCAGACGAAAGCCACTGGCCCTGAGATTGAAGATCGTCTTGCCGCAGAGGTTGATCGCGTTTTCCAGCCTCTGCTCGATTCAGTCGGGGCCAATAATGTTAAGGTCTCCAAGCTGATCACCGAGAATCGCAATGACCTTGGCCAAAGACTGGCTCCTGCTTTGACAAATGGTTTTCGGAGCGTGGCGGTCGGTGCTCTCACGATCGTAATCGCACTGCTCACGATGTTCTTTATGCTCACTGATGGCAAAAAGCTCCTAGCCCCGGTTTGTGAGATGATGCCGATTCCTCAGGACGAAACCGTTGCGATCATCAATCGGATTGGCCAGACGATTCGGTCTGTTTTTTACGGAGTGATCGCTGTTTCTGTGATTCAGGGTTTATTGGCTGGCCTGGCCTATTTTGTGGCGGGAGTTCCTGGGGCCCTGCCCTTGATGTTTCTCACAATGTTCCTCTGCACGATACCTCTGCTCGGGGCTCCCTTCATCTACGTTCCTGTAAGCCTTTATCTCTTGGCGACAGGAAACGTGCCTCAGGCGATAGGGGTAGCTCTCTGGGGATTCATTGTGGTCTCGAACATCGACAACATTCTCCGGCCTTTGTACATCGGGCAGAATGCCAAGCTGCACTACATGGCGGTTTTCTTTAGCCTTCTGGGTGGGGTTCTTCTCATCGGGCCGATCGGAATTATGGTTGGGCCTGTGATCCTGACCGTTGCTCTGGCTCTCCTCGATGTGGTGAGGACACGACGGAGACTCTTGGATGGTACCGGCGACCCAGAGCCGGAGCCTGCTTAGTTTGTTACTCTAGTTCGCCAGAAAGGCCAAAGGGATGGCCGCGCTTCGCGACGACACTCACCAGGTCGCCAGGAGTAATACTGTCTGTCGGCGTGAAGTGAACCATGCGGAAGCAGCGGGAGTAGCCCTGCCAGACTGATTTATCTTTGTGGCTTGGCCCTTCTACCATCACCTCAAAGGATTGACCGACGAGATTTTCGTTGATTTCGAGCGTGATCTTGCGCTGGATATCGATCAGGTGATCAAGGCGTCGGCTGGCCAGGGCAGAGTCCACTTGCTCCATCTCAGCGGCAGGAGTGTCTGGCCTCGGGGAGTATTTGAACATAAACGCCCCGTCAAATCGGAATCGCTCCATTGCTGCGATGGTTCCCTCAAATTCCTCCTCGGTTTCGCCAGGGAATCCGACGATCACGTCGGTGGTGAGGCCGATCCAGGGAACCGCTGCCCGGAGTTCTCTCACGATTTCGGCATAGCTCTCGACCGTATAGAGTCGCTTCATCCGCTTCAGCAAGGTATCGTGCCCACCTTGCAATGGCATGTGGCAGTGCTCCATGACCTGGGGGACATCGCGAATGACCTCGACTAGGTCGCTCTTGAAATCGCGAGGATAGGGGCTGGTGTAGCGAATCCGCTCGATGCCTGGGATGCCAGAGAGGATCTTGAGCAATTTGCTAAAGGGCACCCTGCCTTCCGCCAAGTTCTTGCCGTAACTATTCACGGTTTGGCCGAGGAGGGTGACCTCTTTGGTTCCGAGTTCTGCCAACCGCCGAACTTCCTCCACGATGTGCTCGGTTGGTCTGCTGCGCTCTCGTCCTCTGGTGGTCGGAACGATACAGAAGGTGCAGAATTTATCGCAGCCATACTGGATCGGTACGAAGGCCTTTAGTTTCCCTTTTCGCTCAACGTTGCGCTGAGGGATTTGGGTGACGATTGCTCCTTTCCGTTCTGGCAACTCAAGACGTTTCGCAAACCTCTTACCTTGGAGGGCTTCTTCGACGAGGCCAGGAATGGAGCTGATCTGGGCAGTGCCTACGATAAAGTCCACATGGGGGGCTCTTTGCTTGATCTCGTCGGCCCTGACTTGTGCCATGCAGCCACAGACGCCTACAACCATGTCCGGCCTGCTATCCTTCAGCAGTTTGAGTTCGCCCAAAAAAGAAAAGGCCTTGTCTTCAGGCTTCTTTCGAACCGAGCAAGTGTTGAGCAAAACCACGTGGGCCTCTCGGGGGTTCTGAGAAGGAACAAACCCCAGTTCTTGCAGATAAAGGGCCATCTGTTCACTGTCTTCTTCGTTCATCTGGCAACCCCACGTTTGGATAAAGTAAGTTCCCCTCTGGGTGCGGGAACCAGACGTGGGGCGACTGATGTTCGTGAGTAAGGAGACGTTCGAAAGAGGAGTCATGGGTGCAGTGGGGAGTAGGGTACCAGGTGGCGGGAATAGTCCGAATCACCACGAGGACTAAGAACGTATACTTTAGTCGCGTGAAATTAGTCTGGTTGAATCGAATCACGATCCTATTGAGTTGTCTCGGGATTTTTGTGGCTGGCGTGATGTCTTATTCGTCTTTAGCGAATAAGCAAGTTCCTTGTCTTGCTGGCTCGAGTTCCTGCGCCCAGCTTGCCAGTAGCCCGTTTGGGAGCTGGCTTGGTCTTCCTGTGGCTTACTACGGGTTTGTTGGTTACTGCCTTCTTTTGACTCTTGGAATTCTTCGATTCTTCCAGCCAGAGCGGTTCAAGCTTTACACCACCGTAGGACTCATCATTTCTGCGATCGGGACTCTGGCGAGCTTTTGGCTCACGTTTGCCGCTCTGGGGTTGATGCAGCAAGCCTGCAACTGGTGCCTTGCCTCAGCCGGGGCCATGATCGCGATTTGTTTGATCCATGCTTACATGACGCAAGTGGGCGAGGCGACCGACGAGTACCGCTCTGAAAAGCCCATCACCTTCGGCGCGTTAGGGCTCGTGGCTGCTTTCGCCTTGATTGGTATCACAGCGGCCCAGATGAACGCAGGGCTTGAAACGATCAATCAACAGATTCGGCCAACCTCCTTGGGTGCCGTCGAAGCGAATCAGATTATTCCTACCCCGATGAAGACAAAGGGGAACCAGGATGCAAAGGTGACAGTTGTAGAATTTGCTGACATCCGGTGCGGAGGCTGCCGACTCGCTTGGAGTCAGACGAAGAGGATTTTTGACAAGTACCAGGGTCGTTTGCGCCTCGGCTTCCGACACTTCCCGATCAAGCGGCCAGGCCACGAAAACGCAGGTCAGGCTGCCCAAATCGCTGAGTTCGCCGGAAGCAAGGGTAAGTTCTTCGAATATATGGATGCTGTCTTCGATGCCAGCAACAACGAGAGGGTCAAGACGCTGGATGGGTTGATCTCGATTGCAACCAATGTCGGACTGGATCCGGCGGAAGTTGGCAATGCGATCAACGCAGACGACCACCCGAGCCTCGAAGGAGTTTTGGCCGACGTGAGCCTGGCCCTGAAGCTCGGCATTCAGGCCACACCCACTTACCTGGTGATCGCAAACGGAAAAGTCGAAGCAACCACCATCGACAAGTTGGAAGGGGTTTTGGCGAGGGAACCATATGCCAGTCTTTTGAGGCAGTAAGCGAAGAGGGAGCCCCTTGATGAAGAAGAAGCCACTCATTTGTGTTGCCATGTCGGGCGGAGTCGATAGCTCCGTCGTCCCTATTTTGCTGCGTGAGCAGGGCTACGATGTGATCGGTGTGACGATGCAGATCTGGCAAGAGAGCCAAACAGACCCTCGTCACGCAGGTTGCTGCAGCTTGGGAGCGGTCGAAGACGCCAGAAGGGTTGCCAGAATTCTCGACATCCCCCACTACGTGATCAACTTCAAAGATACTTTCCGTGAGACTGTTATTGATGAGTTCATCGAGGAGTACAGCAAGGGAAGGACGCCGAACCCCTGCGTGACCTGTAATAAAAAGGTGAAGTTCGAAGCATTGCTCGCTAAGATGCAAGAGCTTGGATGCGATGCCCTCGCCACTGGCCACTACGCCCGCGTTCGGAAGAATGTTGTCACAGGTCGCTATGAGCTCTTGCGCGCAGCAGGAGGAGCCAAGGATCAGAGCTACGTGCTCTACACCCTGAGCCAAACCCAACTTTCCCAGGTGATGTTTCCGCTTGGCGAACTGGGGGATAAGGCTGAAACTCGCCAGATGGCGCGGGAAGCTGGCTTGCCAGTCGCCGACAAGCCGGATAGCCAGGAGATTTGTTTCGTGAGTGACGCTGGGGGCTATAAGGAGTTTCTTCGCAAGTCGCGGCCAGAAGTCTTTGAAAAGGGCGAGCTCGTGACCCCGGACGGGGAGGTGCTTGGACACCATGCGGGACTTGCCGACTTCACAGTGGGGCAGCGCCGAGGTTTGGGAGTCGCAAAGGGTAAGCCGCTCTATGTCATCGGGCTCGAACCCAAACAGAACCGAGTGGTGGTTGGGGAAGAGGCAGATCTGCTCAAGACTGAGGTTCCCTTGAGCGAAGTCGTGTGGTCAGCAACCGCCGAACAAGCGGAACCGATCCGTGTGATGGCCAAAATCCGGTACAACATGACTGCGCAACCAGCTACTCTGTACGGTGGGACAAACCCAAAGGTGGTTTTTGATGAACCAGTCAAGGCTGTCACCCCTGGCCAGATCGCAGTCGCCTATGATGGCGACGTGGTGGTAGCTGGCGGCAAGATTCGGTGATTCTCTATGTCGCAGTCGATGGGTGTAGCCCTCATTATCCTCCAAGTTCTCTCCCTGGTTGTCGGGCTTGGATTGGTTTTCGTGGCTTTTCGGATCCTTCGTGATGCGAGCACTGCGCTCAAGGCGATGGAGAAACGCATTGACGCCCTGCAAAAACAAGTGGCCACGCAGCAGGACTCCCTGGCAGATCTTCGCAAACAATTGGATGTGATGCGAGACGATCCGGTGGTTGATGCGTTAAACTTGGTAACGACGTGGCGAGATCGGCCCTGGGTTGCAACCTTAGGCATGATCGGAGCGAAGGTCTTTAGGACATACTTCAATAAGAGGCGGAATGGCCAGAGTGCTCTTCCTGCCCCGAAGAAGTGACGAGGTCGAGTTATGAACGAGAACAACGACAAGAACGCATTGGTTTATCTTTTGGCTGGATTTGGACTGGGAGCCTTGATCGGCGCCCTCGCAGGGCTTCTGTTTGCTCCCAAGGCAGGCACAGAAACCCGAGACGAACTCGCTACCAGAGCGAAGGACATCAAGGGTAAGACGGAAGAGTGGATCGCCGAGCAACGAGCCAAGCGCCACGCAACGAAGCATTCGAGCGAAGAAGTCGGGGCCTAAAGCAGCCTTCGATGGCCTATTCGGCCAAATATAGAACGAGGTCTGGATCCTCTGCGAGGAACCAGACCTCGTTTTTGCCTTGAACTGAAAGAGCTTCCTATTTGGTTGCCCAGAGGAATCCGCGTCGCATGAGTTCACGGGGAGTTTCTGCCATCAAGACATCTGGCTGGTGGCCAAGAGCATTGTAAAAGACCTTGCCCTTCCCATACATCTTTGTCCAAACCTGGGGCATTGCACAAGCGTTCTGTACGTGAGGCCCATCGACTCCCGCGAGAGGGAAGTGGGTCACGGCGAGCACATTGATGCCTGGATCCACGTGGAGATAATACTGCTCGCTCACGACCTCAAAGTCTGGAAGCCCCTCTGTGATCTGGTGAGGGTTGTCCCGCTTGATCTCCACTTGGTACTTCATTCCATCGTTCCCAGGGTGGGAAACCCACTGCCCGCCAGTCATAAACTGCCATTCTGTGTCGTTGCGGAAGCTATCGCACATGCCACCATGGCATCCAGCCAAGCCAACGCCATGTTCTGCCACAGCTGTCGTAACAGCGGATCGTTGGTCACCAGTGATTTCGCCCATCGTCCAAATTGGGACAATGAGGTTCAGGCCATTGAGGTCGTTTGTGAGAAAGGCGTCGAGCGTGTCACTCACTGTGACGGCGAAACCTTCGGCTTCAAGGATTTCGCGGAAAAGTGTTGCGGTCTGCTCGGGAGCGTGGCCGTCCCAGCCACCCCAAACGATGAGAGCGGAGCGTGAACTCATAGCAACACCCAGATTACCAGTAGGGGCCAGAGAGGGCAGGGTTGGAAGAAAAGGCGATTGGGCCAAACTCGGTTTGGAAATGAACGAGTTCGAGGCACAGTTTGAACCTGCCGGTGAGGGGAGCTTGCTCGAAGACTGCCAAGGAGAAGGCTGGCGTCTCACTCACGGCTTGCCAATTTTCTGTGAAGGCGGAGGAGACGTCTGAAAAACTGGGAAGGGAGTGGTCGGCAATTCTGAATCTGGCGTAGGCCCCGAGAGATTCCTTCCAAAGGGGGCCTGGCCCCAAGTTGTGTCCAGAGTTTGGAATTGAAAGAGCTTGGGAGCCGGGGGGCAACTGGTCTCGGTAGCGGCTCAGGGAGTCAGGAGCCCAAAAACTGTCATTGGTTCCGACGATGGGGTAGAGGGGAAAGGGAACCTTGGGAAGGAAGTGGATCGGGTCGATCTCTCTGGCCAGAGCAATCCCTTGTTCTTGGTCTAAGAGTTGCCGAAGGCCGAGTTGGGTGTAGGGATCGAGCATTTCGCTGTAGTCGCCCCACAGGTCTCGTTGGCGTTGCATTTGCCAGGGAAGGTCTAGGCAATCGAAAACTCTCGGGGCAGCCCCAATGACTTCCGGTAGACCTAGAGCCGCTGCCAGGTAGCTCGTCCAGCCTCGTTTGCTTGCCCCAGTTAGGATGATCTTTTCGACACCCCACACGGCTGAGATTGCCTGAATGGCTGCCTTCACCGACTGCACCATCGGAAACAAGAGTGGCCAGTCGGGATCCCCCGTTTCCAGAAATCTCTGGAACGTGCTTGCGATGAAGTCGTCTTCCCAGAGGTTGTTCCAGGGCTGATTGGGAACCTGAGTGAGGGTGATGATCGGCAAACCAGCGGTAGTGGCCAAGTCTCTCGCAAAGTCCTCCTCGGTTTGTCCGAGGTCTTCGCCGGTGATTTCGAGTATGGCAGCTGGACCAGGGTCACCAATGGTGAAAATTCGATGTTGCCAGGGAAGTCCCTGCCACACCTGACTCTGAAGATGGATCGTGTCCTTTCGGGAACGACGCCATCGAACATCGTGTGATTTGGCACAGTATTCCACCAGGTGAGAAGGGCCATCCATCGCTTTTTCGGACTTTACCTTTCCCTTTGCTCTTGCATTTTCTGGCCTGAGGTGCGACAATAGAGAGTGGAACTCTTGGGTCTTCTCGGCTCAAGGGTAGGTTGGGATAAGAAAATGAAAGCTCTTGGGAAAGCTAAGTTAACACTCATGGCACTGGTCGCCATGATGGCAGTAGGAGCCCAGGCGAGCATGGTTGATGCCTCGATCCTGATTGATCGAGCCGCCAATAACCGCACGCTAACGGTGAAGTATGACGGAGCTCGAGCCAGTCTCGTTGAGCTCCGCATCAATGGAGTCAGCGTTGCCTCGCGGAGGGTAAGCGATGCAGCAACGACCGGCACAACTGATTTTTCGATCGAGCCAGCCGCACTTGAAACAGGCGAAAACAGAATCGAAATCCGCCTCTTCGATAAGGCAGGAAAGCTTCTCGGGATTCAACGATCTACGATCGTAATCGACCGATCCGGAACAGGCGGCCCCTTTTTCTTGGAAAGAAGTGCAACTGGAAGCAATGTTCAAGGTCAAGTTGAGATCCGCCTTGGACTCCGAACGGACGTCAAGAACATCTATGTCAGCTTCTTCGTGAACGATGAGTTCAAGGCTCTCAAGAACTTCGCTCCGTTCAACTACGTTTGGGATACAACCACTGTATCCAATGGTTGGCATGAAGTGCAGGCTTGGGTTGTGGACGAAGCGAACAACACTTTCAAGACCGAAAGGATGAGACTCTTCGTGAACAATCCAGGGGGAAGAACGGATCGTGTGGTTGCCAAAGGAGACACAGAAGCCCAACCGAATGTCCCTGCAACTGCTCCGGTGAACAAGTCTGCTCCCCAGCCTCCCGTCGCTCCCAAATCCCCAGAGGCTTCGCAGCGTGGGCCAGCGGTTCTCCCTGCCGTTCCCACGATTAGCTCTAACTCTTCTGCCCCCCAACCTGGCCGCGCCGCTGCCGCTAAGCCTTCGAATACGAGCAATCAAAGTGCCGTCGCTGGGCAAAGGGTGAACACTCCGCCAGCCGCCAGCCCAGCCCAGCCAGTGGTTCCTGCTTCTGTGGAGTCGGTTGTTCTGATCACCCCCAGCACCAAGGGTGTTGTCGATGCAGTGACAAATGCCGCTCAAACCAAGGCACCAGCCGTCGCAACCGCTCAAGTCACCAAGATTGCACCTGTCGTCACCAACGTCGCTCCGGTCAAGATCACCTGGGGCGCCAGAATGGCAGACAACACACCTTTTAACATTCTGCTGGATGGCCAGGTGGTTCGATTTGACGTCGCCCCGCGCGTCGAAGAAGGCATTCCTCTTACCCCGTTCCGCCATCTTATCGAAGCGAACGGAGGCAAAGTTGACTGGTTTGGCAAGGATCGCACAGTGGTCGGAAACACCGATGGAACCACCATTTGGTTCCAGATCGGTAACGAAATGGCCAAGGTGAACGGAGTTGACATGAGACTGGAAAAGGCACCCTACATCCTGAAGGGTCGCTCCTTCGTCCCCCTCAGCTTCATCGGCCAGGCTCTGAAGGTTGATGTGCAATATGATCCAAAGACCGGTCATGTTTTGATCCTTAGCCAAGTCGTCGAGGCTGGGCCAGGTCGAGAGTAAGTTCGGTCGACCTGGTTGACCGGATCGACCCGGCTGTTCGGCTTTCGTTCGCATGAGGCTGTCTCATCACTGAGACAGCCTCATGTTTCGTTCCGAGGGGAAGGGATTTAGGGATGCCTGCCCCGACTTGGCGGGGAGGGGGCCTAGTTTATTGGCATGGGATTCAGGAGAAGTCCCTTCCCTCTTCCGGGGGGGAAGGGATTTAGGGATGGGGTGCTGGTTTGGCGGAAAGGGAGTTCGGAAGTCAGGTCAGTGATTCCCTCAAGACAAACTGCCGACTTAGACTCAAAAGTCTCCCTTTTCTTGACCTCGGCTTCGCCGAGTTCCCCCTCACCCCTACCCCTCTCCCCCAGTAAAAATACTGGGGGAGAGGGGATTTAAGGAGGTCACCACCCCTCTCTCAGTAAAAATATTGGGAGAGAGGAGCTTCAGGAAGTCATAATCTCTCCTCCGTAAAAGTACTGGGAGAGAGGGGCTTTCGGAGGATCAGTTCAAGTCCCCCGTAGAAATTCGGGGCAGGCGGGCTCTCGGAGAAGCCTCTTGAGCCAAAGGGAGTTGACATGCAGCCACGGAATCTCCCCCGAGGTGGCTCTTGGTTTTGCCAAACAGAAGCCTTCGCACTGAATTCACTTTTCTGCATCAACGGGTCTTAAAACAACTTCCTATTCCGCCGATAATTCTATGAGGATCGTTCTGATATGGGTAGTCGGGCAAGGAATACAAAGCGAGGGGTTTTTCTTTTGCTCGTATTGTCGCTCGGCTTCATGGGTGTTTTTCTCACGACGATCTATCACGGCCGGAACTGGTCCAGCACCAGAGCCACTGCCCTCCAGGGAATCGTCACGCTGGCAAAATTCGCGAGTGAGCTGATTCCTTCTCGCGAGCTTGACCAGCTTGCTGACCCCATCTTGGCACCCCAACCCTCCTTGGAAAAGTACAAAGCCAAGATCGAAGAGTTTCGAGAAAGCGTTGGTTATCTGGATGAAGTCGTCATTTATGCTCCGATTGGGAAGGAGATTAGAGCGATTCTGAGTTCTGGAGAGCCAGGTGCCGAACGATTTGATGTGGTAGATGCCCCCCGCACGGAGCTCCAAAAGGCCTTTCGTTCCAACCATGTTGAGGTTGCGATTGATGAAGTCGATGGCATCTTTTTCGCCTATGCTCCAATAGGGGAGAAAGGATCGTCTCGCTACGTGATCTCGGTGCGGGGCTCTGCGGCAAAGCTGATTCCAGGTCTTGAAGAGAACCACTTGATCTTGGTGACGTTTCTTGTGGCAGGCGTCATGTTTGCGGTTGGCCTTGCCTGGCTGGTTGCCAGTCTCATCAATTCCAGTGATCCAGAATCTCTGGGTGAGCAAGGCCTGACCCGTCCCTTAGCGGAGATCTTCCTCTTCGCAGCAACTTTGCTCGTTTTGACCGACGGTACTTTAGCGGCCCTGGATACTTTCCGAATCTCACAGCAACAGAAGCAAGTGGGCCTCCAATTGCAGGAATATCGAAAGCTTCATGAGGCTGTTTATCTTCTTAAGCACGGGAAACGGGGAGAAGTCTTCAATAAGGAGGGGGAGGTCATTTTTGCTGGTCTGACCACCAGTGAGTCGATTGATAAACTGCGGCTTTTGCAAGCCACTCATGAGCCTAAAGACATGGAGCAGGTGGTCGAATTTGCGGATGAGCAAACAGACCTGCTTTTCGGCCAAGTAGCAATTCTAAATCAAGAGGCTTCTGAAGGTTGGACGCGGATGAGCAGGGTTTTCATGATCGCTCTGCTTCTGGCTGGTGCCTCTGGAATCATTTTGCGCTACGCGGCCAGTCAAAACCACAAGCTCAATCGATACCAAAGCCAACACCAGGAGGCAAGAGCGATCTACCGTCATGTGGTGGAGTCGATGCCTGTTGGCCTTTTCATGTTCCGCGAAGGCAAGTTTGTCTTTGCTAATCGCGAGTTAAAGTCGCAGATCGATTGGAAGCACGATGACTCTGAGGAGCTCCAGATAGATGGTCTGCTTCATGCCGATGATGCGGGGCGAATGCTCGAAACTTTGCAGGAAGCCACCGACGAGGCAAAGCCGTTTCGACTGGAGTACCGCAGGGTGAATGCGATGGGTCGTACCATTCACATGGAATCTCGGGGAGTTCCGATTTTGGCTGCCGATGGCACCTGCGAGCAGGTTCTTGGGTTCACGCTTGACGTAACGCCGATGGCAGAGGCGCGAGAGGCGCTCCAGCGCACTTTTGCCGAGGTTCAGACCAAAAACGAGCTCTTGAGTTCAGCCTTGAGCGAGCTTGAAGCAAATCTCGAAAACGTCGTCCGGTCCCTCGTAAGGGCGGTCGAAGCAAAAGATCCCTATACGGCTGGTCACTCGGAGCGGGTGATGCAGTACAGTCTTTGGCTGGGTGAGGCAGTCGGGCTCGGAAGCTACGATCTGAGAGTCCTGGAGTTGGGGTGTCTGGTCCATGATGTTGGAAAGATCGGTACGCCTGACGCCATCTTGACCAAGCCGGGCAAGCTGACTGACGAAGAATTTGACCAAATCAAAATGCACCCAGTCTTTGGGGTGAAGATTATCGAGTCGATCCCCATCTTCCGTGAGTGCATTCCGATCGTGCGTTGGCATCACGAAAAGTTGACCGGTACTGGTTACCCTGACAAGCTAAAAGGGGACGAGATTCCCTACTTGGTTCGGGTTTCGACAATCGCTGACATCTTTGATGCGATGACTTCCACCAGGGCCTATCGCGCTGGAATGGAGATCAGCAAGGTTTTGGGAATCATGCAGGGACTCTCGGACGCAGGTGAAATTGATGACCAGCTCTTTGCTGTTTTTTGCCATGTGATCGCTGATAAAGGCGTGATTCCTCAAAATCAAGTGAATGATGCTGCGGCTTAGCCTAACGATTTGGTATTGAATGCCGAAAACTATAAGGAGGGATTCACCAAGAGAGCCCCTCTGTGAGCAAAGCACATGAGCAACCAGCCTGATTACAGTGATCGTCGAAGACATGCCAGGTTTGAACTCCTGGATTACGCGATCATTGCCAAGCCAGACGTCGAAGAGAGCGTTCGGTCGGTGGTCGTGGATATTAGCCTGGGGGGCCTGCAGATCAGATCGCGTTATCAGTTTCAGCAGGGTGAGGCCTTTAAGATGACGATAGGCCGCGGGAACAATCAGCCTGTTACGATCAATGCTGAAGTTCGTTATTCGACTCCGATCGAAGACAGTGATCTCTTTTCAACCGGTTTTCGCTTTGTGCCCCAGACTGCGGTCGAGCGTATCGAGTGGGTGGAGTATGTTCACGGTGTGTTCAAGCTGCAGGGCGAAATGCTCGTGAATTGAGAAATCCTGGAAGGCCCTTCCTGCCTCAGCACCGCTGTACCCAGGTGGAGGCATCTTAGTTTCTTCTAAAAAAAAGAGAGCCATCTCAGTGCTGAGGTGGCTCTTTTAGTTGAAGAGGCTTCCTACTCTTCGCTGCTTACTTGGAGCAGCATCCTCCTGATCCACATCCACCTGATCCCTCTGTCTTGAAGGATGAGCCGCAGCCGCAGCTACTGGTTGCCATGGGGTTTTCGATTTTGAAACCGCCACCCATCATGTCGTCAAGATAGTCCACAGTGGAGCCGTCCATATATTGCAGGCTCATGCCGTCAATATAGATTTTGAGACCATCTTGTTCGAAGAGGTTATCTCCGTCTTCCATGTCGCCATCGTCGAGTGCCATGCCGTAGGAGAGGCCAGAGCATCCCCCGCCTGCAACCCAAACTCGGAGGGCCGCTCCGACTTTTTCTTGGCTAACCATGAGCTCTTTGAGCTCGCACGCTGCTCTTTCTGTCAATGTGATTGCCATGTTTTCGTGATCTCTCTACACAGGGTGAGGGGAAACCTCTTTCTTATTCTGCCACAGGCCACCTCAAACGCGTTGAGTCCGCAAGGCCATTTGTCGCCCTAACATTTCAACCTGTACTTTAAATACTACGCCAATAGTCACAGAATCTTTACAGCGGTTGGCACTTTGTTCCTGTAAGTCTCGTACACACCGTTGTGAAACGTTTTGAATCAGTCAATGGAAGGAGACCCGACGGACGCGAAAGGCTCATGATTGCAGCATCGACCCTCTTTGCCCAGGGCGGAATCGATGATGTTAGTGTTGCAGAGTTGCTCGAAATGAGCGACCTCAAAGCTCCGAGTCTTTATCATCACTACCAGGATAAAGAAGGCCTCTATGTCAGCTGGGCCCTCTTAACCATTGATGGGATTCGGGCTAGGGTGAGTGCTGTGCTCAACCAGAACCTCACGGTTCATGAAACTCTGGTGGGAATTGTCAACGGAATTTTGGCTGGGGCGACGGTTGATTTGCTCCAGGTCACCCGAGATCTTCGTTCTTTGAAGAGCCAGACCAAGCGGGATGAGATCCGAGACGCAATCGAGACGGCAATTTTGGAGCCTCTGCGCCAGGTGATCTCCCGGGGTCAGGCAGAAGGACTCATGCAGCAAATCGATCCGGTGGAAGCAGCGCAATTCTTCCTGCATTGCGTTATGTACAGTCACCCGAACTATGCCTCTGTGAGGCTGGGAACTCGCGTGAATGGCAAGATGGCGAATTGGATCGTCAGCTGGTTTATGACGGCGAGCAAATCGCGCATCAATGCTTCCTCGTAGTCTCGCTTAACGCAAAGACCAAATCTCTGAAAGACTGATTTTAAGGTCAGCCCGATGCACCCTAAGTGCTAACAGGCTGGCCCTTTTTGCGTCTATAATAAGGGACAGATCAGCCTCGGCTGACTTGTCCACTAAAAGAGAAAACCTATGCCCTACGTTGTGACTGAGCCTTGCATTGGAGTTAAAGACAAGTCCTGCATGTCCGTTTGTCCGGTGGACTGCATCTATGAATCGGGCGATATGGTCGTCATCAATCCCGATGAGTGTATCGACTGTGGTCTGTGTGAACCTGAGTGCCCAGTGAGTGCAATCTTTGTTGACACAGATGTGCCGGCAAACTGGAAGAGCTTTATCGAGAGAAACGCAATCGAGGGCCGCCTGAAAGCAAGTGAGTGATCGGTTTCGCTAGTTTAGTTCGCGTAGGAACCTTTCCCACCTGGGGCGCTCGATGCGTCCCATATCGACGAACATTAGGCCGACCCGGTAATAGCCGGAACGTTCTTTGTCTGGTCTACAGTAACGGACAATAGCCTGGGCTTTGACGGGGCCTAAGTTTGTGTCGATGATCACAATCACTGTCTCCCCTGGTTCGACTTTGCCGCTGGTGACGAGGCCTGCCCCGTTTGGTGCGACATCAACCGTAAATCCCTCGATTTCGCTCCCATGGACGAGGATGCGTGAAAAGATATCGTTCACCATCATGCGGACAGACTCAGATGAGGCAGCATAACGGATTGGACTCGTAACAGCCAAGTTGAGGGTGACCCGACTCGCATCGATCATCTTGGCATTGGAGCCTTCGATTGCGGTCAAAATACCGCCTGATGCCATGTCGAATGTGCCCACCCCTTCTAACTTGGCTTGAAAAACAACCGAAATATGGTGACCAAAGCCTTCGAAGCGAAACTCGTCACCTACCAAAACCGGAGTTTCAGTCGTGGTGACCACATCAAGTTTTGAGCCGAAAAAGTTTTCGATCCAACCATTGAAGATTTTCGCATCCCGAAGCCGCTGAAAACGGGCTCTGGTTCCCACAAAGTCTCGCGGGTTTATTCGTGCCATTGCTTCTTCCTAATCATCGGTTCATATAACATTGAGATTGAGGCTGTTGTGTCCTAGTTTTTTATCTTTTCTCCACTCACTCCCCCGGCTTGCGTAAAATGGAGAGGATGCCGAACGATGAGATGGGCCAGTCCCCAAGCCCAGCGATAAACGCGGCCCAGGATCGCTTCGTCCTGGAATGGGGCAGAATGAGCTCGAGTTGGGGAATCAACCGAACGATGGCCCAGATCCACGCTCTCCTCTTGGTTACAGGAGATGCCCATACAGTGGATCAGATGATCGAGCGACTCCATATCAGTCGAGGGAATGCCTCGATGAACCTGAGAGACTTGATGGATTGGGGTCTGGTGGAGCGAACCAGACTCCCAGGGGACCGCAAAGACACATATGAGTGCAATAGCGACATCCTCACGATGTTCGCCCGTGTGGTGAGAGAGCGAAAGAGGCGCGAAATAGATCCAACCATCGCTGCAATTCGAGATTGCCTGGCGATGGTGCCAGAGGAGGATCGAAGCGAAGAGGCAGCGATTCTCCGCGAAAGACTAAACGTCCTCTTGGAGCTCTTCGCAGTGGTGGATAAAATCTACCAAAAGATCTTTGAGTCCGATGCCTCGGTTCGAGAGACACTCCGTTTTTATGTCGGCGAAAGAGAAGAGAGCGAGAATGGCTAAACCTCATCCAGCATCTGAAGTTAGAACCGGGCCAGGGGGCAAGGTTCCCGTTTTGCCAGTCCGCGACAATGTCCACTTTCCAGGCATTATTCAAACTCTCTTGATCGGAAGGGAAGTCTCCATTAAGGCTCTTCACCAGGCGGTCAGAAGCAACCGAGCGACACTGGTTTTGGGACAACGGGATCAAACTGTCGAGGATCCCTCTGCCTCGGATCTTTACCGCTTTGGAACCTTGAGCGAGGTTCTCCATGTCCTGCCTCTGCCAGATGGGACCATGAGGGTTGTCCTGAGAGGCTACAGCAGAGCGAGGGCCATAAAGCTAAACCTGAGAGGGGGACATTTCACGGCAGAGACCGAAACCCTATATGAGAACGAACTCTACGATGATATGGAAGAAGCTCTTGCTCGAGAATGTGAGAGCCAGTTCCGGATGGCAGTCGAAATGGGACTCCAGGTTCCGCCAGAGGTGGTGGACGGGCTATCCATGATCGAGTCGCCTGGGGGAGTCGCAGACACGATCTCCCACCATTTGCCTTTGCCAACTGTGATCAAGCAAGGACTCCTCGAGATTGTGACGGCAAAGGAACGCCTTGAAGAGCTTTTGCCGCTCCTGATGAAGGAGGTTCACGTTCTGGATCTCCAGTCAACGGTGAGATCAAAGGTCGAACGAGAACTCGGCCAGTCGCAGCGCGAATACTACCTTCGGGAACAGCTGCGAGTGATCCAAGCAGAACTTGGTTCGCCAGAAGAGATCCTGAGCGAAGAAGGTGAAGTCTATCTTGCAAAACTTCAGGCGGTTGGTATGCCAGAGGATACGCTCGAAAAAGCCATGGGCGAATTGCGGCGGCTGGAACGAGCCCCGGCTAGCTCGCCCGAGGGCATGGTGATTCGGAACTACCTGGACTGGTTGGCTTGTTTGCCGTGGCAAAAGGTGAGCAGTGACGACGTCGACGTGAAGCGAGCAGCGAAGATTCTTGACCGCGATCACTATGGGCTAGGGCAAGTGAAGGATCGGATCCTTGACTTTCTAGCGGTTCGCCAGGTGACAGAATCGCTCCGAGGCCCCATCCTCTGTTTCGTGGGACCGCCTGGCGTGGGAAAGACGTCTATCGGCCGCTCCATTGCTGAATCGATGGGACGTCAGTTCTACCGAGTCAGCCTGGGAGGCGTGCGCGATGAAGCTGAGATAAGGGGACATCGACGAACCTACATCGGCTCGATGCCAGGCCGAATCATTCAGGCACTAAAGCTTACCGGCACCAAGAATCCTGTCTTCATGCTGGACGAAATCGACAAGATGTCGATGGACTTTCGAGGGGATCCCACGAGTGCTCTGCTCGAAGCACTTGACCCAGAACAGAATTCCAACTTCAGTGATCACTACATCGATACTCCCTTTGATCTGAGCAATGTGATGTTTATTTGCACGGCTAACTTGATCGAAAATGTCCCCCCTGCCCTTCGGGATCGGATGGAAATCATTCGGTTCCCAAGCTACACCGAGCAGGAGAAACTTCACATTTCCAAGAGCTACTTGGTTCCCAAGAAATTGGTTGAACATGGTCTCCAGTCGAGCAACATCGCTTTTGGGAAAAACACTCTGGAGCAAATCGTTCGCAGCTATACAAGAGAGGCAGGAGTGAGATCTCTGGAGCGAGAAATCGCCACTGTGTGCCGCAAAGTAGCTCGCCTGATTGCCGAAGGTCAGACTGGGAAAATCACGGTCAAAGAAAGCGACTTGGCGAAGATGCTCGGTCGGCCTCGCTTCCGCTTGGGGAGTCAGGAGTCAAAAGACGAAGTCGGGGCGGCAACGGGAATGGTCTACTCAGAATATGGAGGCGACGTCATCACGATCGAAGTTTCTTTATCAGACCCCTACGGCGAACAGCCAACCGTAAGGTTGACCGGATCATTAGGTGAGGTGATGAAAGAGAGTGCCTTAACTGCCATGACTTACCTAAGAGCCCACCAGAACGACTATGGACCAAAGGGTGAATTTCGATTTGATGTCCACGTTCACGTTCCTGAAGGGGCAGTTCCAAAGGATGGGCCGAGCGCTGGAGTCTCGATTTACACAGCGCTTGTTTCCGCCTACTTGAATCGGCCAGTCAGAAGAGAGGTCGCGATGACGGGAGAGATCACCCTGAGAGGCAAGGTTTTGCCAGTGGGAGGGGTGAGGGAGAAGGTATTGGCTGCTCACAGGGTTGGCATTCGGGATGTGATCCTGCCCTTTGAGAATGAGCGAGACCTAGATGATCTTCCTTCGAGCGTGAGGGAGGAACTAAGATTCCATTTTGCAAAGAAGGCAGAGGATGTCCTTGCGATAGCCCTGCGCCAGGCTCCTTAGTCCTTGGTTCCAATCTCCAGCATTCTGGCCAGAGCCACTCTGGCCCAGTGAGCCGTTGGCTCAGGAACCTTGACTTGATTCATCACCTTGCCCTCGACGAGGTTTTCGAGGATCCAGCAGAGGAATGTGGGGTGGATGCGGTACATCGTGCTGCAGGGGCAAATTTGAGGATCCAGGCAAAAGATCGTCTTGTCCTTGTGCTCTTTTGCAAGTCTGTTGACAAGGTTGATCTCGGTTCCGATCGCCCAAATCGAGCCAGGCTCGGCTTCTTTCACCATTTGGATGATGTACTCGGTGCTGCCTGCCAAGTCGCTGGCTTGGACGACTTCCAGTTCGCACTCTGGGTGAACTAGAACCTTAACCGATGGGTGGAGATCGCGGGCCGTTCGTACTTGTTCAAGGGTGAAACGCTTATGCACGCTGCAATGGCCCTTCCAGAGGATAAAGGTTGCCTCTTTGATTCTGTCTGGCGTATTTCCACCAAAAGGTTTAAACGGATCCCACAAGATCATGTCCTTCTGAGGGTCGTAACCCATTTTGAAACCAGTGTTGCGGCCGAGGTGTTGGTCTGGGAAGAAGAGCACCTTTTCCCCGCGCCCGAGAGCCCACTTCAGAGCAGCGGGAGCGTTGGTACTGGTGCAGACAGTTCCATGATGCTCCCCAACAAAGGCTTTGAGATTTGCGGCGGAGTTGATGTACGTGACTGGCACAACCCTGTTTCCCGGAGAAGAATCCTCGGTCGCTTCGATATCACCCAAGACGCTCGCGATCTGTTTCCAGGCGTTTTTGACTTGAAAGTGGTTGGCCATGTCCGCCATCGAGCAGCCAGCGGCCATGTTGGGCAAGATGACGACTTGATGGTCGGGAGTGAGAATATCGGCCGATTCTGCCATGAAGTGAACACCGCAAAAAACGATGAACATTGCTTCGGGCTGGAGGTTGGCATCTTTGGCGAGTTTGTAGCTGTCGCCTCGGTAGTCCGCGTGGGCGATGATCTCATCTCTCTGGTAGTGGTGTCCCAGGATGACGAGGTTCCGACCGAGGGCCTCCTTGGCACGTTGAATTCTTAGATCACACTCTGCGTCAGTCAGAGAGGCGTAGTGAGGCGGCAAGGGAGCCTGGTACATGTTAAGATTTCTCGTCTTCTGCTTGGCTTAGAGCGGCGGCGAGAAAAGGCATCAGGCCAGCCATTGCTCAGGTGGTCACAGTCGGCACGCCAACGGGGATGTTGTGATTACACCAAGCTCCCTTATTATACGCATTGGATTGCCGCGATTCTCACTGAGTCCTCCCGCGAAGTTAAGGTTAGTTCTGGATCATCGAGGAAAATGGCTTATCCTAGAAGACATGCGTGATGCAAAGTTGCTTCTTCGTTATGCTCTTCCTTCTATTGGTGCCCTCGCGGTGGTCGCAGCCGCCTGTTCTGTGGGGAGCGATTCTAACACTGCCCAGCAAAGGGTTCCCGCTCCTACCAATAAGGCAGACATGTTTCCTTTTGTCTTGCCCTGGGACGATGCCAAGAAAGGCACAGTGACCGACATGAGCTCTTTGAACGAAAAACCTGCCGGCTCAAACGGCTGGATCGTGGCAAGGAACGGAAACTTTGTCTATGAGACGAGCGGCAAGAGGGTACGGATGTTTGGCACGAATATCGGAAGCCGCGCTGCCTTTCCTAGCAAAGAAGACGCAGACAAAATCGCGGCACGTCTTGCCAAGTTAGGCGTGAACGTCATTCGGTTTCACCACCTCAACAATGGCTGGGATCCCGAGGGAAGCATTTGGAAAAAGGGACGAACTTTCATTGAGATGGATCCGGCAATGCTGGATCGACTCGACTACTTTGTAGCGGCGCTCAAGCGGAACGGCATCTATTCCAACATCAATCTCCAAACTGCCAGAACTTACCTTCCAGAGATGGGCTTCCCTGAATCAGTCCGGGAAGTACCGAATTTCCAAAAGAAGCTCGACAAGTTCAACCGCAAGATGATCCAGATGCAGAAGGACTACACAAAGGAACTTCTGGATCGAGTGAACCCCTACACGAAGCTGAAGTACAGAGATGATCCTGCCATCGCCTTCATCGAGATCAATAACGAGAACAGCTTGAACGGGTGGCCTGGGGAGATGCCAGGCACAGGGATCACAGCTTGGCCAGAACCTTTTAAGTCTGAGTTTGTTGGGGCTTGGAATCAGTGGCTCGTGAAGAAGTACAAAACCGATGAGTCCCTGAGCCGCGCTTGGCCAACGGTTGATACCAGAAAGGGTGCCAGCCTGATTTCGAGCGCAAATTCTTGGACTCATGAGCAGAGAGAGGCAGATGCTAGCTTCAGTGAACAGCCAGGAACAGGGTCAGGGGCAAAAGCCAACACCTTCACTGCCGAGGTCAGAAACAACCCTGGGCCAGATTGGCACGTTCAGGTTCATGTGCCTGGCTTGACCCTAAAGGAGGGGACTGAGTACACGGTGAGCTTCCGGGCCAAGGCAGAAAAACCTGCCTCCGTAAATGTGGACAGCAGACTGGCGAAAGAAGACTGGCGAAACCTCGGGTTGGGAGCCTCGATCAGTCTGTCACCAGAGTTTCGGCAGTTTCATCTGACCTTCAAGGCCTCAAACAACCCAGAACCTGGCCAAGCAAGAATTGGCTTCGTTCTAGGGGCGGTGCGAACCAAGGTTACGATCTCCGATTTAGAACTCCGCGAAGGCGGCTTTGGAATGGGACTCCAGCCAGGTGAAAGTGCCGTGAAAGGGACGGTTCCTTTGCCTTCGGCTGATGTCAGCCAAAGGTACCGAGACTACGTGGAATTTTTGGTGGAGACCGAGACTGCTTTCAGTGAAGAGATGCTGGCTTTCTTACGAAATGACCTCGGCTTTAGAAAAGCAAACATCATTGATAGCCAGATCGCTTGGGGTGGATTGACGGCGGTGAAGCGTGAGGCGAAGATGGATTTTGCCGACAACCATGCCTATTGGAACCACCCGACCTTCCTGGGGAGTGATTGGGATCCAGTGAATTATCGGGTCGATCGAAGGGCGATGGTGAATGAAATGGGGAAGACCGATGGTGAGCTGGGGGGTCTCGCTGCCACTCGGATCTTTGGGAAGCCCTATACTGTGAGTGAGTACAACCACCCGGCACCGAGCGACTATCAATCAGAGATGATGCCCCTTTACTCCACTTTTGGGGCCTTTCAGGATTGGGATATCCTCTACACCTTTGCTTGGGACGACACTGGAACAGGGGTGAAGAATGACATGTACGAGAATTACTTTGACATGTCGCGCAACCCAGCCAAGAGTGCGTTTTTCCCTGCCACAGCTGCTATTTTCCGAAACTTTGGCCTAGAGGCAGGCACAGCAAGGACGGCGCTTAACCTGCCTGCAACGCCTTGGGATGCTGGTTTCTTCCACTGGCAAGCGTGGAGCAAGGTGGGTGGCAGACCAAACACTTTGGAGAACGTGATCGGTCTTCAAAAAGGGACCGGAAATGCCCCGACTGTAGCAAAAACTGGAAATGCGAAGTCCCCATTTTTGGTGACGGACGGGAATGGTGGTCAAATCTTCACAGCAGATGGGCCCAAGGTGAAGGCAGTTGTAGGTTTTGTTGGCAGTGGAGTCATCAACCTGAGCGGGTTCCGGGCCATCTTTGGTAAATTCGAAGGCGAGTTTGCCGCGATGACTGTTACGGCAATGGACGACCAGCCCCTTTCCAAAAGTGGCAAGATCTTGCTGACCTTAGTGGGTCGGGTGGAGAACCAAGACATGGGTTGGAATGAGGCCCGCGATTCTGTCAGCGACAAGTGGGGCCGTGGACCTGTCATGGCTCAATTTGTTCCCGTTACAGTGAGCCTCGCGACAGATCGGCAAAGAAAGGCTTATGCCCTCAATCCGGATGGGACACGACGCATCGCACTCCCCACGACCTACTCTGGTGGACAAACTCGATTCGAGGTGACCAAAGAGACGAAGTCGCTCTGGATAGAGATCGCCCCTTAATCCGACTGGTTCACAAAACTTAAACCCCTGTTGAACAAACGACAGGGGTTTCTTGTAAGCGACGAAGTGGAGGGCTCCGCTTACTTTTGGGCTTTCGCTTTGCGTCGCTTGGCGATAACGGCTCCCGCGCCGAGAGCCAAAGCAATCATGGTTCCTGGTTCTGGAATTGGGTCGGCTCCGCCGCCATCGCGGGCGAAGATTGGAACAGCGGCAAGCGGCAAGAGGAAAGCTGGGTTAAAGCGCGAGCCGATTCCCGTGAGAGAGGAAGGGACTCCTGCGACGAAGGGTTGAGCGGAGGACGCCAAGCTCATTGGAACGGTAGAAGCCAGGAGGCTGCTTGCTTCTGTGGCCGGGATCGCGACTTCGCCTGCCATTGGGGTTGGCTTAGCCTTGACGACGGTCGAGACTGGTTCCAGTTCTTGCGAGATGGAGTCAGTGCCTCTCATCATGGGGTTGCCACAAGATTCCTTCAAAACCACGTTACCTGCTGCATCTACCCAAACGGCGGTGCCGCGCCGGTAGAACATGGCTCGTGCTTTGAGTTCTTCTGTGTTGTCAGGCACGTTGTAGACAAGATAGACACCGTCTTCTTTCAGTCCTTCAAGCCTCAGTCCTTGCAACATCTCCAGAACTTGTTCTCGGCTCATTCCGAAGTGTCTCATGTACCGTTGCATCACACGCTGTTCGGCCTTGACTTGGTTCAAGAGGGCCTCGTGGTTCGTTGCCCGTCGAACGAGGAACGCATTTGGTTCGATATTCGCAAAGGCCATGGATCCGGCCAAGACTCCAAGGGCGATCAAGGTGAATTTCAATTTCATTAGTTAGGATTCCACTCCGTCAAGGTCTGTTCTGCAAGGATCATGCCACTTCGGGTGACATTTTCATGCCGTCGAGACAAGAATATCATTTATCCTATCACACCTTCCCATGACCGATCATCCTTTGCCTACTAAGTGAAGCAAAAAACCGGCGATTCTTCGGGACTATTCTAGGTCCCTTGAGTGCTTCAGGGGTGAGCGATGCGCGAGGGACGATTTCTTTCGATAATCTCTAGAGCATCCTTGGCAGCAGATTGTTCCGCCTCTTTCTTACTACGACCCAAACCTTCGCCAAGTATCTCATTATCGAACAAAACTGAGACTGAAAAACGTTTTTCGTGGGCAGCGCCAGTTTCGTTGACAACCTTATAGGTCGGGGTTTTTCGCCAAAGGGCCTGGGCTACTTCTTGGAGCCGTGACTTATAGTCGTGGGGATTGACGTCTCCTGTGCTCACTCTCATCAAAAGCGGGTGGAGCATTTCTAAGACAAACCAGCGGGCCTTTTCAAGGCCAGACTCCAGATAAACCGCTCCGACAACGGCTTCGAAGATATCGCAGAGGATCGATGGCCGTTGACGGCCTCCTGTTGCCTCTTCCCCGATCCCGAGTTCGAGGAAGTGATCGAGCTTTAGTCTCAAGGCAGTTTCGGCCAGGGGGCCTTCTTGCACGACACTTGAACGGGCCTTGCTCATCATGCCCTGATCCCACTCTGGGTGATGTTCGTAGAGATACTGGGCGACGATGAGCCCCAGTATGGCATCGCCAAAGAACTCCAACCTCTCGTAGCTTTCGGTCACGGCGTTTTGAGCCGCTGACCTGTGGGTCATGGCTAGTCGAAAGAGACTTTCGCTTCGGAGTGGGATTTCTTTCGGGATCATCAAGCGATGGTCGGGAGAACTTGGGCGAGCCTCATGACTCCTTTTTGGATATCTTCGCGAGACGCAGCATAACTGAGTCGAAGGTGGCCTGGGCCAACAAAGACCGAGCCAGGGACGGTTGCAACGTGAGCTTTCTCCAGCAGAAGTTCTGCCAAGTCGAGATCAGTCTTCACTGAGCCCTGTAGGTAAGCAGAGCAGTCGACGAAGAAATAGAAGGCTCCCTTTGGCTGGGAAATGCGAAGGCCAGGGATCGCCCGAAGGAGTTCCAGCCCCAGGTTCCGCCGCGTTTCAAACTCGCTCCTCATGCTTTCAACTTCAGCATCTGGCAGATCGAGGGCGGTTGCGGCGCCAGCCTGGGCAAAGGTGGTGGCATTGCTAGTGACTTGATCTTGGAGGTTCGCCATTGCATCGCTCACCTGTTTTGGAGCGACGCTAAATCCGATTCGCCATCCGGTCATGCTGTAGGACTTGCTGCATCCAAAGATTGACACGGTTCGCTCTGCGACCTCTTTGCTCAAAGAAGCGATTGAGGTATGAGGATGGTCGTAGGTCAGCCGTTCATAGATCTCGTCGCTGATGATCCAAAGATTGTGGCGAAGGGCAATGGCGGCGATATCTTTCAGTTGCTGGCGACTCAGGGCCGAGCCGGTCGGGTTGCACGGCGAATTTATCACAATCGCCTTTGTCTTCGCGGTCAAGGCTGCCTTGATTTGATCCGAATGGGGGGTGAAGCCCGTGTCGGCCGTCGTCTGGACAATGACCGGCACCCCGCCAGCCAAGACAATCTGATCCGCATAGGTCATCCAGTATGGGGCAATGAGGATCACCTCGTCGCCAGGATCAAGCAGAGTCATGAAGGCATTGTAGAGGCTGTGTTTGGCTCCACAAGAAACCACGATATTGTCGCCTGATGCCTGGAGCTTGTTTTCCCGGCCCAGCTTGCGAATGATCGCCTCTACCAAAATTGGTAACCCACGACTCGGGGCGTATTTGGTTAATCCTTGCTCCAGTGCCTGGCTCGCCGATTGGCAGACCGACAGGGGGGTGTTGAAATCTGGTTCGCCAGCAGCGAAGGAGACTACATCGAGGCCCTCCGCTTTCATTTTTCTCGCTCGGGCAGTCATTGCCAGGGTCGGTGAGGGTTTGAGGAGCTCAGTTCGACGAGAAAGAGTCAGGATGTCCACCAGAGGAAAAGTGTACCCCTGGACTATAATCGGGATCGGCCAAGCCTGCCATGCAAAACTCGCCTTCCCTCTCCCCTCCTTGGCTCAAGCTCTTGTTGCTTGGGGGGTTGGTTCTCTTTGCTGGTGTCCTCCATATTGGGCTCGGAGGCAGTGTTTCGATTTCACCAGTCGGAGTCTTGGACGAGATTTTCTCCGGGATTCGATTGCCTGGCACAACCGAAAACACAATTGTTTGGCAGATTCGTTTGCCCCGTGCTTTTGGGTGTGTCTTGGTGGGGGCGATTCTTGGGATGACGGGATCAGCTTTTCAGGCCCTTTTCCGAAACCCCTTGGCTGAACCTTACTTGGTTGGGGTGAGCGGCGGGGCGGGGGTTGGGGGAACGCTCGGGGTCCTGCTCGGTCTCTCTGGCTTTGGTTCAGGGTTAGGACTGCTGGGGATGGCGATGGTTGGCGGGGTCGCAGCTGTCCTGTTCGTGGTGGCATTGGCGGGAGGCAGGACTGAGGGCTACCCAGTCAGGCTGATTTTGGCCGGAGTTGTTGTCGGCACTGTTTTGAGCGCCGTGATGACTCTCCTGCTGATTTTGGGTGGTCAGGACACGACTCAGGTGCTCCGGTGGTTGCTGGGGTCAATGTCACCAATGCTCTGGATTGAGAACTGGGTTTTGCTCGGGCTACTCGGGGCTGGTCTTGCAATCTTTTTGGCTCAGGCTCGGGCGATGAATGTCCTGGCGATGGACGGATTTGTGGCTGAATCTCTGGGAGTGCCGGTTCGCAGGGTGTCGCTTTTGATCTTGGTGGTTGGTTCGGTTGTGGTCTCGGCTGCGGTTGGGGCAGTGGGGATCATCGGCTTTTTGGGATTGGTGGCCCCTCATGTGGCTCGTCGCCTCTTTCCCATCGACCAAAGGTTCTTGATTCCTGCTTCTGCCCTGATTGGATCTGGCTTGCTCCTCTTCGCAGACTCCGTTTCTCAACGCTTACTGCCAGGCGGGGAGCTGCCGGTGGGGGCAACGACGGCGATTCTTGGGGCGCCGGTTCTACTGGTCTTGCTTCGGAATCAGGTGCGTCGAAGTGAGATTTGATTCTTGCCTTCTTCTCCATCGCATTGAATTGGACTGTGTGGCGCGGCAGCACGGGGCGAAAACTTGTTGGCCAATCGCAAAGAGGGTAATGGATGGGGAAACGAGAGCTATGGACGAGCCGATATAC
>JALOLT010000161.1 GCA_025455775.1 Fimbriimonadaceae bacterium | reverse complement strand
AGTTTGGGGATGTTGTCGCCACGCTCCCACACACTGACTCCAATCATGTGAACCTTGTCGCCATGTTGCTTGGCGAGTTTTGTAAGGTGAGGAATGGAAACGCGGCAAGGACCGCACCAAGTCGCCCAGAATTCGACGACATAAACTTGGCCTTTCTTAAAGCTCTTAACTTCTTGGCCTTTAAACCATTGCGAGACACGCAGCTCAGGAGCCTTCATACCTGGCTCTAGTGCTGTGACTTTGGCTGGAGTGCCTGATTGGGCCATCGCAAGAGACGCGGCAAGTGCGGTACCGAGCCCCATGAGATTGCGGAGAAAGGAGGATTTCTTCATCTCTATACTCAGATTCTTACTGTACTTCATTTTATGGACGTTCCGAACCAGAAAATCATTCCTTCCTCAAGCTAGGAATCCCTGCCTTACCTAACTGAAGATCAGATACAATCCGACATATGCCCGTAGAGATCCTCATGCCTGAATTGGGCGAATCGGTGCACGAAGGTACAGTCAGCCGCTGGCTGAAGAAAGTTGGTGACTTCGTCAAGGAAGACGAACCTGTCGTCGAGATCATGACCGACAAGGTCAACACAGAACTTCCCTCTCCCGCCTCTGGAATCTTGGTGAAAATCACCATCCCAGAAGGAGCTGATGTCGAGGTCTTTCACGAGATGGGCCTGATAGAGCCAGATGAAGCAGCGGCGAAGGCCTTTATTGCTGGGGCAGGTGGGGGAAGCTCTGCACTAGAACCTACCGAAACTGTTCAGTCACAAGCCACCCCAGATACTGCGCCAGCAGCTGCAACCCCACTAGCCCCTGCGATCGAAGGGCGACGCTGGTACACGCCGGTCGTTCGCGCAATGGCCAAAGAACATGGTGTGAGCGATCAAGAGTTGGCTACAATCCCTGGCTCCGGACTCGACGGCAGAGTCAACAAGAAGGATCTCGAAGGCTATTTGGCTACTCGCGGAAAGGTCAGCCAGAGCCCTCCCCCGCCCTCAGCTCCCGCTCCAACGTCGAAACAGGCCCCAGAATTCAAGCCCCCGGCAGCAGTGGCAGCTGGCCCTGATCAAGAAATCGTTCCTCTGGCGGGGATGAGGAAGATGATCGCGGAAGCCATGGTTCGGAGCAGCCAGGTTCCCGTCGTCAGCACCCTCATCGAGATCGACGTCACCACCATGGTGGAGTTCCGAACCAGAAATAAAGACTCCTTCCTGGAGACTTACGGAGTCAAGCTCACCTACACCCCCTTCTTCATCAAGGCTCTGGCGGAAACGCTCCACCAGTTCCCGATGCTGAACGCGAGCCTCCAAGACAACCAAATCACCATGAACAAAAAGGTGCATATGGGCTGTGCTGTCTCGCTGGGCAAGGATGGAGAGGGCGGATTGATCGTTCCCGTATTGCGAGACGTCGATAGCAAGTCGCTTATCGAAATCGCCAAGGACCTGGAGACAATTGCCGCCAAAGCCAGAGGGAATACCTTAGGTGTCTCAGACGTCCAGGGTGGAACATTCACCATCACGAACCCTGGAAGTTATGGAGCCGTTCTGGGAACCCCAATGATCAATGCTCCCCAAGCTGGCATTGCGGGGATCTATGGAATAATTCAAAAACCTGTTGTGATCAACGGCATGATCGCCCTTCGGCATATCATGAACGTCGTCCTCACCTACGACCACCGAATTGTTGACGGTTTGCAAGCTGGCCGATTCCTCCAAGCCTTCAAGCAGAGAATGGAAAACTTCGACTTCTTTAAGTAGACGGAAGGCTGTGTACCCTCCCGTGCGGTGGGGACACAGCCTGAAGTTCAAGAGCCCAAAGGGGGCTGTCTCTTTTGAGACAGCCCCCTTTGGGCTTCCAAGCATGCAGTCCGATCGGGCCTTGGTGACCTTGCTCCTCAGTCCCCACTTCAAACTCACCTGCCCTGCCGAGGCGCAGCCCCGAAGCGAAGCGGAGGGGAGGGCGTGGCCTCGGGGAGGCGGGGCAGGCAGCTCGGAAGAGAAGAGAATTAATCACTTTTGAGACAGTCCCTTTGGCCTATCTCAACCCGGATTCTCGCCACTCTAACCTACCCAAGTGGAGCCGAACCACCCTGAAATCGTTGAGGCGACCTTTATTCTTGCCTCAGTCACAACAACTTGACTCATTCTGCTAAAGATGTTTCAACATATCCCGATAGTTTTACTGGAAATACGTGAGCGCAAAGTGATGAAAGATCCTTCGTGCTCATCCTGTTTCTAGTCCGACCCAAGGTTCAAGAGATAATGGATGCGGCTTCAGTGAGACATAGGCCCCCTTCTCCCCTTCTTGCTTGGCCTGTGTCTCTTATTGCGGGGCTCCTGGGACTCCGCCTCATCTTTCTTGCGGGAGATAGAGCTGCGAGCGATCCACTTTCCGGCTTCGGTCAAGTTCTCGACTACACTTGCCAATTCGTTGCTCTTCTCACCATCGCAGTTGGATGTTTCCTGATCAGAGACAACAACGCTTATCGAAGAATTAGACTCAGTGCCACCTCATTCTTGGTCAGCCTTGTCTTGTGGGGTTTGGCCGATCTCTGCTTTGACTACTGGAGTACGGCTCAGGTGGGAAAAGTCGCTCTGTGCGACGTTCTTTATCTGGCCACTTATCCCTTCCTCTTTGCCGGTCTCATTCTGTGGCCAGCTTCCAGCGATTCTGGCGCGAACAGGCGCACAGTATGGCTAGACGCAGTGATCATCTTTGTGATCTTGGCTGGCTTGACCTGGCAAGTCGCTCTCTACCCAGCATTTGCCGACACAAAAATCTCGCCGATCGAGCTCTTCATTAACGGGAGCTACGCCGTGATGGACGTAGTAATGATTGCCGGGCTGGTCTACGTCCTCGCTAAGACGTTTCAGCGGCGGCATCTCCGCGCCACCTTCCTTCTCGTCGCAGCCATCACTGCCAACCTTGCGGCCGACCTCCTCTTTGCTGCTCTTTACAGTGACTCCTATGAACCGACAACCCACTGGCTTAGGGGCGTCTGGCTATTGAGTCGCTCCCTCCTGGCCCTTGCTGCCCTTGATCTCTGCGTTCAGACAATCTATGGCAGGGACGAGTCCTCCGTCGATCCGAGAGACTTCTTTGCATGGGCTCCGAGTGTGCTGAGCATCGCGATGATCGTCAAGAGTGGTGCTCTTTTTGCCGCCAAGAGCTTAAGCCCGGCAGATTTTGGAATGGTGGTTGGTGCGAGCCTCGGCTTGGTGCTCCTAATGGTTCGCCAGATGGTCGTCTTGAAAGAAAACACCAGACTCGTTGAGAAGTACCGACACCAGACCGCTCAAGCACAAACCTTTGCAGGAAAGGAAGAAGAACACCGCCAGGAACTAGAAAAACTGGCAACGGAACTGCAGGCCCACAATGACCGCCTCGAAAAGCAGCTCCACCTCGATTTTCTCACAAGCCTCTCAAACCACCGAAGGTTTCAAACTGACCTGGATCAACTCATCAAGGGTGTGCTGGCGGGCGAGCCGAACTTTTCGGTTCTCTTCTTTGACCTTGACTTCTTCCGGGAATACAACGTTAAGCAAGGTCACGAAGCAGGGGATCGGCTCCTGATCCTCGTTTCGGACTTTCTTCGGGCTACAGCCCCCGAGACCGAAATCTACCGATACTCTGGAAAGCAGTTCGCCCTGATCCTGCTGAGAACTGACGAGAAGGCTGCTTACCTCCTCGCCGAGAAACTTCGGGCCAAATTTTATGACACTTTTGCGAACGAGTACCATGTC
>JALOLT010000160.1 GCA_025455775.1 Fimbriimonadaceae bacterium | reverse complement strand
CCTCACAGGTCACCAAATACTCTGCTTCACCTATTGCTCCAGACTGGATCTTGAGTGCAGGATGAACCGTTCTGGCCAGAGCTTTTGCATCCTCGTCTGATAAGAAGGTCTCTTCAAAAAATGTGTTTCCTTTCCGTGTCAGCTCCTCAAATCTCTTCCAAAAAGCCTGCTGAGCTGGAGTGCCTTGGAATTCTGGCGCTCGATTGCACCCGCTCATGGCACAGCAACACAGGCATATTAGGAGGAGCAACCGGGATTTGCGACCCATATCCCCAGTTTAGTCCGTCTCGCACTTGCTTTGGGAAGGTACCATGCTGTTCTTCCCTCGTCGGGGTGTAGCTCAGCTTGGTAGAGCGCGTGCTTTGGGAGCATGAGGCCGCAGGTTCGAATCCTGTCGCCCCGACCATCCTCTTCTCTTTCACCGGTATCATGCATCTTCGCATGGACGTAATCCCTTCTTCGGTGAATCTCAACGACGACGAACACCGCGCGAACCGCGAGGCGATGGAGGCCATCATGGCTGACTACAGAACCAGGCTCGCCCAGATTTCCCTTGGTGGAGGTGAGGCAGCTCTGGCGAAACACAAGGCGAGAGGCAAAATGACCGCTAGAGAGAGGATCGACAACCTTGTCGATGATGGCTCGCCCTTTCTGGAACTCAGCCCCTTTGCCGCGACAGGAATGTACGAGAAAGAAGGGTCGCCCCCTGCGGCAGGCATTATCACAGGAATCGGCCTGATTCACGGTCGGGAGTGCGTGATCGTGGCGAACGATGCGACGGTCAAGGGTGGCACTTACTTCCCGATGACCGTCAAGAAGCACCTCCGCGCCCAGGAAATCGCCCTGGAAAACCGCCTGCCTTGCATCTACCTGGTGGACTCTGGCGGAGCCTTTCTTCCTTTGCAGAGCGAGGTATTCCCAGATCGCGATCACTTCGGCAGAATTTTCTACAACCAAGCCCAAATGAGTGCCGCCAAGATCCCTCAGATCGCAGCCGTGATGGGATCCTGCACGGCCGGAGGAGCTTATGTCCCAGCAATGAGCGATGAGACTGTGATGGTGCGGAACCAGGCGACAATCTTTCTCGGCGGGCCTCCCCTGGTCAAGGCAGCAACAGGCGAAGAAGTCACGGATGAAGAGCTCGGGGGAGCGGATGTCCACACTCGACTCAGTGGAGTGGCGGATCACCTCGCCGACGACGACCTCCATGCCCTGCAAATCGTGAGAAATATCGTCGAAAATCTCGGACCTCGGAAGTCATTGAGTTTATCTGACCCTGCAGAGCCTGAAGATCCCCTCTACGAGGCTCATGAGCTCTACAGCCTGGTGCCGAGCCAAAGCAAGACTCCCATGCAGATGCGGGAAGTCCTTGCACGGCTGCTGGATGGCTCCCGGTTCCACGAGTTTAAGGCCCGCTACGGTTCGACCCTCATTTGCGGATTCGGCAGGATCATGGGCCACAGTGTCGGGATCCTCGCGAACGATGGCATTCTCTTTAGTGAGTCAGCGCAGAAGGGAGCCCACTTTATTGAGCTCTGTTGCCAAAGGCAAATTCCCTTGCTCTTTTTGCAGAACATTACTGGGTTTATGGTCGGCAAGAAATACGAGAACGAAGGGATCGCCAAACACGGCGCGAAGCTGGTCACGGCTGTTTCCACCGCAAATGTACCGAAGTTCACTGTGATTATCGGAGGCTCTTATGGAGCAGGCAACTACGGCATGTGCGGCAGATCCTACCAACCCCGCCAGCTTTGGATGTGGCCGAACGCGAGGATCTCGGTCATGGGGGGAGATCAAGCCGCTAACGTATTGCTCACTGTCCGCCAGAGTCAACTTGCTGCCAAGGGGGAATCCATGACGCCCGAAGAGCAAGCAGAGTTCAAAGCCCCAACCTTGGAAAAATACGACCGAGAATCTTCTGCTTACTTCTCCAGTGCTCGCCTGTGGGACGATGGCCTGATCGATCCGGTGGACACACGGCTTGTTGTGGCCCTGGGGATCGAAGCCGCAAGAAACGCCCCGATCCCTGAGGCAGGTTTTAGCCTATTCCGAATGTAGGCGAGCAAAGGGTCAAAGAAGGGGATCCGTGCCAATCGAGGGAAGGACTCGCCAGAAGCACCTCCAGGTTGAGGCTCAAGGCTCCGGTGTTCGAAGGTGATCAGCAACTTTGATCTCTCCTCGACCCAGTACCAATACCAGGCCGAAGAGAGATGGGTGGCCACTTGAACCAGCCCTCACGTGGTGTTCCTTCACTTCTTCTTTTTCTTAGGAGCCTCGGGAAGACTGAAGGCCCCGTCTGGCGTCACATACATTTGCCACATCCAGGCGACTTTGTCGTGAAGTCGGAGCCGCTGGGTGAGCAAGTCCTCTGTCCCGATGTCGTCTTCGTCATCGACTTCTTCGAGGTGCTTCCCGAGTTCTGTCGCCAAGTGACGGTTGCTGTCCGCCAGATCCTTGACCATTTCCATCGCGGTCTTTTGGTAATCAGCCTCCGAAAGACCAGTTGTTCGCGAAAAGCCACTGAAGGTTCCCGCGACTGGCCCCCCCAGAGCGCGAATCCGCTCGGCGATCTCATCAACTGCTGCAAAGAGCTCCGTGTATTGAACTTCTGTCATCGCGTGGATCGAGGCGAAGTTCTCACCTCGAACATTCCAATGGTAGTTCTGAGTCTTGAGCATCAAGGCATAGGTATCGGCCAAAACCAGATACAGGACGTCACAAATCTTCGCTCTATCCATCCTCTCTATTGTGACCGAAAAGGCCTAGCCTTTATCGCTTGTGAAAGAAACGTTTCTGCTAGCCGCAGTTAATCTCTGGCGCGGATCGAGGCTGGGAAGTCAACCTTCATCCCTTGCTTGATGCCGAGCTTTCCGAAGAGTCCTGCCCGAACCTCGATGACATACTGGCTGGGACGGTTCGCACTGTAGTCGGTGATCGTGTCCAGCGCCTTCATCGTAAGGATCGTATTAATGGTCTTGTCCGACCCGATGTAGGCAATATCAAGGTCAACCAGGGTGTTTTTCATCCAGAATCTCTGGGGTTCGGCTCTCATGAAGACAAAGAGCATGCCCTGATCGTCCTTAAAGTCGCTGTTCAATAGGAACATCATCCCCTCTTGCCTTTTGCTAAAGCTATCCATCACCCACAGGCGAAACTTGTGCTTTCCATCGATCGTGACCGTCGTTGTTTGGAGGTCGGCCAGTTGGAAAATTCGCTCTGGGATGTTCCTGGTTCGTGCATCCGCCGTTTGCTCAGGCTTCGGTGGGTTCACCGGAGGATTCTGGGGAGCACTCAGGGCAAGGAGCAAGAGAGCATGAAGCATTACTTCATAAGTATACCGAAGCTCATAACCGCGTTCCCAAATCGAGTTTAGCGTCTTTCAGGTCAAGGGGGCGAAGCTCTGCCACGTTGCTTCGTAATCCCGAATCGCTTCCTCGTGAACCAGAGTCGTCCCCACGAGATCCAGTCCAGCCAAGAGCTGCTCTTTGGTAGCAGGGGCGATGTCAAAAGAGGCTTCGAATCCTGGGCCTTTCACCTTCTGGTTTGGCAGATCGACAGTCACCTCTGCCCCAGATCCCAAGGCGACCAGAGTCGAGTGGGAGTCTGGCGGGAGTTCGACCAACAAGAGCCCGCAGTTGGCCCCATTTTGTCGAAAAATATCACTATAGGCACTTGAATCAGGTTGCACCCTTGCGATGACGGCAAGAAAGCCTGCTTGCTGGATCGCCCAGACGGCGTGCTCTCGGCTGGACCCGCATC
>JALOLT010000006.1 GCA_025455775.1 Fimbriimonadaceae bacterium | reverse complement strand
CAATACAGGACGGAATGGATCAAATCAAGATCGGTGTCATCGGCTGTGGAGCTATCAGTCCGATTTACCTCCAAAACCTGACCAAGTATGCTCAAACGACCGTTGCTGCCGTGGCTGATCTCGATATCGAGCGAGCGAAGGCAAAGGCCACAGAATATGGAATCGCGAAGGCTCTCACTGTCGACGAAATCCTCGCAGACCCTGAAATTGAGATCATTTTGAACCTTACGATCCCTGTGGCACACAACGAGATTGCGAGGAAGTGCCTCGAGGCTGGTAAGCATGTCTATAACGAAAAGCCTCTGACTGTTTCGCGGCAAGAAGCCATTGATCTGCTAAACCTCGCTACAGAAAAGGGTCTCCGCGTGGGTTGTGCCCCAGATACAGTGCTCGGAGCCGGAATCCAGACTGTGCGGGAAATCGTAGACCGCGGTGAGCTCGGGGAAATTGTCGGCATCCAGGGTTGGATGATGGGACCGGGAGTCGAAACCTGGCACCCGAATCCACCCTTCTACTATCAAAAGGGTGGTGGGCCACTCTTTGATATGGGCCCCTACTACCTTTCTGCGATGCTGCAACTCTGCGGCCCGATTGCGAAGGTGACTGGTTTCACGCGGACGACCTTCCCCACTCGATTCATCACGAGCGAGCCTCTGAACGGCCAAACCGTCACAGTAGAAACTCCCACCCACATCGTGACGGCTCTGCAATTCGAGAACGGAGCAATTGGCCAGCTCACAACGAGCTTCGACACAATGGCCCCCAGTAAACTGCCCTGCATTGAGATCTACGGCAGTGAAGCCACGATTCGGGTGCCAGACCCCAACACCTTCGGTGGCCCCATCTTGATCAGCAAGAAAGGGACTTGGGAGTTCGAGGAAGTGGCGATCACTCGCCCCTATGCAGAGAATAGTCGAGGATTGGGTGTCTTGGATATGGGCCTTGCCATTCGATCAGGGCGACCCCATAGAGCGAACGGGCAGTTTGCCGCCCACGCCCTCGATGTGATGCATGCTGCCCACGAATCAGCCGAAGTAGGAAGTCACATCCAGCCAGTGATCTCAACGGAACGGCCCCTGGCAATGCCCACGACCGAATTGGTCGATTAGCGACACAATTGTAGTCAGGTGACTACCGCCGCAGCCAGAGAAGCAGCAGTTAAACCCTACAGTGGCCCCAAGTGGCCAGAATGGGTGCTCTCTCTGGCTGTGTGCTTCCTCATCGCAAGCCTCCTCCAAACTCGCCGCCAAAGCGAATATGGCCAGACTGCTCAGCGATACTATTTCGAGACTCCCGGGATCCCGATCCTCCACACAATCGCCCTGACCCTGAATCTCATCCTCTTGGTTTCTATCTTCCTGTGGGTCGTCAAGCCAGTTTTTGAAAGGTTCATTTCTCCCCTCGTCAGTTTTCTTGCCTTCGGCGGGATTTTGCTCGCCTGGTACGAGGTCATCAGGGCCACTGCAACCCAGCCAAACCCCATCTACATTCTCCAAGAGCTCCCCTACCGGCCGGTGAACAACCTCGGTATTCTGGGGGCAAGCATCTTCTGTGGCTATTTACTCTTTCGAATGCCCTATGGCTTTGTGGAGGTGTGGCGGTCGAACCTCATTCGCATCGGTCTTGCCGTCGGCCTCTTCCTGTGCCAAACAATCGCCTACGAATTCTTAACTCAAACTCAGATCCCATGAACGCTCCAACTTCTGAACCTGCTTCCTATCCCGAAGGCTTGGGGGCACCCCCCAAAAAGAGGGCTGCCCTGGGGGCGATTCTCTTAATGGCGTTCTTCCTTGGCTTTCCTGTGGCAGGGCTCCTCTACTTTTGGGGCGACATGCACAACAAGCTGAATTCGTCGGCAAAGACCTACATCCACGAGACGATTCCCAAGGTTTTTCAGGGATTCACCCGCGACGACTATTTCAACGAAACGAACGCGACCTTCCGGCGGAATAATGACGAGGCCAGTTGGGAAAGACTGAGGCAAGAGTGGGCCGGAGCCACCTTTGGCCAAGTCACGATCAAGCAGACCTTCGCTCGCGAGCGAGAGGATATGGCGATGCAGTTTGCAAAAGCCACTGCCCCCATCAGCCTGGGAGACAAGTCAGCCACTGTGAATCTGGGGGTCTCGCGGCCCACTAATGCCCCCCGCTGGCGAATTGAATTCTTAGAGATTGTGGAAGTAACCCGATGAGAGTCTTCATCTCCGCCGACATCGAAGGTGTGACTGGCTTGGTGAACTGGGCCCAGTGTGGCGGCCCGAACGACGGACTCAAGGATTGGGACTTCGCCCGCAAGATGATGACCCACGACGTCAACTCTGCCATCGAGGGAGCCCTTGATGCAGGGGCAAAGGAAATCGTCGTCCGAGACGGTCACGGCAAGAGCAAGAATCTCCTGATCTCTGAACTCCACCCAAAGGCAACGCTCATTTCTGGGTTTGGAAGTGGATTCGACGGCATGATGGAGGGGATTGACTCAGGGTTCTCCGCCGCACTCTTGGTTGGCTACCACGCGATGGCTGGCACGATGAAGGGTGTGATGGAGCACACGATCACTGGCTCTTTGCACCGGCTGTGGATCAACCAGAGACCTGCCGGAGAAATCGCCCTCTCTGCCCTCACGGCTGGTTACTATGGAGTGCCAGTGGTAGCGATTTCGAGCGACCGAGCAGGGTGCGAAGAATTTGCCGACTGGATTCCTGGGGCCTCACGTGCCGAGGTAAAAGTGGGACTGGGCCGCTACATGGCCCACTTGAAGCATCCAAGTCAAACAGGGCCTTTAATTCGTCAAGCCGCCACGGAAGGCCTGAAAAACGTGGCGGCAATCGCCCCGATCGTCACGCAAACCCCGATTACGATCACCCTAGAGCAAAACAGATCAGAGGAGGCAGATGCCATCGCCATCCTGCCTGGGTGGAAAAGGATCGACGGATTCACCGTGACCTACACGGCAATATCTTGGCCAGAAGCTCACAGGGCTTGCCGAACTGCGATGTCCTTTGCGACCATCGGACGCATGAGTGGCGACTAGGCTTGGTTAAGGCCTCGTGATTTGATGGTGCTGAAGGAGCTTTTCTACATGCTTCGCCAAAACATCAAACTCAACGTTCACGGGATCCCCTGGCTTGAGCCGAGAGAGGCTCGTGTGGTGGTAGGTGTGGGGGATGACAGCCACTGTGAACTCGCCGAGATTTGGCTCGATCACGGTAAGGCTCACCCCGTTTAAGCAGATCGAACCCTTGTCGATCAGGTAACGATCCCCATCTGCCCCAACAAAGAAACCAAACAGCCACCATCCCTTCTCTTCCTTGATCTCCAGCACCTTGCCCAATCGGTCTACGTGGCCCTGGACAATATGACCCCCCAGTCGCTCAGTTGGCAAAAGGGCTCGCTCCAAATTGATCGAGGCTCCTTCCACCAGTTGCCCCAGAGCTGTGCGGTTCAGGGTCTCCTGACTGAGGTCAAACCCCAGGAAGTCGCCTTGGTCTACCAAAGTCAGACACACTCCCTCGATTGAAATGGACTCTCCCAGTTTCAGGTCGGTCATCTCTGGCACTGGGGCCAAGCGCAGTTTTAAGTCTTGGATCCCCAGGCTGATGCCCTTGGCTTGGATGAGTCCGGTAAACATAACCGCTAGTGTAACAAAGCCACGACTCACAAAAAAAGGCTGACCCAGAGAGGGACAGCCAATGGTGAGAGAGTTTTGAAGCCCTTAGGAGGCCTTCTTCTGACGACGCCTTCGACTGGCGACGAGCGAACCAATCGCCAGTGCCGTGAGGGTCATGGGTTCTGGGACAGCGGACGCACTAGACGTGAAGGCAGCTGTGTAGGTCGTACCAAACTTGTTGTCCTCGCCATTTGCAAAGGCGAAAGAAAAACTGCCTTTGTGCAGAGGAGGAAGATCCTTGAGCGAGGAGCCTGAAAACTTGACGTTTTGGCCTGCGCGGAACGTTCCACCCAAGGCAATTGAGTCAGCGTAGGTGGCCTTATCCCACGAAACACTGAAGACGTTCGAGTCACTGGGAGTGTAGAACCGAACCGTTCCGCCACCCAAGAGACTTCCGGCTCTTGTGACTTCCTTCATTTCCATGCGAAGATTGTTGTAGGTTTGGCCGGTGGAAGGAAGACAGAGATTCAGGCCGCCATCCGTGTAAAAGCCAGAGACGGTTGATTCTGTGACATAGAAAAGGGGTCGGGAGCTATCGTTCGTTGGATCCTTAAAGGTGGCCAAAGTGAAGCTCGACTGGGCAACGGCAAAAGAGGCGCCGAGGGCTAAGGTGGCGAGAGTTAGGATCGTCTTCATGTTTTCCCGTTCTAGTTGACTTACACTGAGCCAAAGAGCAGGAAGAGTGCCAAGAAGGCGAAGCGAGGGTGGAATCCAGCTGAACTACGAGGAAGCAGGGTGGGCCGAGAGGTCGAGATCGCTGCTGTGGCCGGGGAAGAGCTTGGCAGTGGGGTCGATCATCGTCTTCGCAATGCAGACAGCAGTGGCAGCTTCGCCAACCCCCGTCGCAATGAGCTTGAGCTTGCCCTCGAAATTGCACACATCTCCGACAGCAAAGACGCCGGGAAGGTTCGTTTGATAAAGATGATCCACCACGATCTGATTTTTTTCGATCGTCAGGCCCCAGTCCTTCAGGGGGCCGAGACTCGACTTGAATCCGATGTTCACCACGACCTCGTCGCAAGAGTGGAATTCTCGCTCCTTGGTTTGGGTGTTTTCGAGGGTCACCCCTGTGAGGTGATCTTCTCCATGCAGCTCAGCGACGACTTTCCAAAGGTGAAACTCTGCACTGGTGCTTTGAAGTTCGCGAATCGACTCCTCGTGGGCTCGAAACTGGTCGCGCCGGTGCACTAACTTGATGGATTTGGCGATCGGATGAAGGTTCAAAGCCCAGTCAAAGGCCGAGTCACCGCCTCCGACGATCATCACATCCTTGCCTCGGTAGAGCTCCTTTGATTTCACCCCATAGGCGAGACCCTTGCCAAAAAGATCTTCCTCGCGGGGAACCCCGATCTTCGTGGGGGTAAAAGCACCTGCCCCTGCGGAGATGACGAGGGTTCGGGTTGGCAGATCTGTCCCCTTGTGAGTCGTGATGACATATCCGTCTGCGTCTTGGCGCAGGTGTTGCGCAGTTTCTTCGAGCACGAGATCGGGCTGAAAACGTGAGGCTTGGCGAACCAAATCTTGGGCGAGATCCTTGGCCAGCACGGCAGGAAAGCCTGGCATATCGTAGACGTATTTTTCTGGATAGAGGGCTGTGAGCTGGCCTCCCAGTTCTGGCAGGCTATCAATGATCCTGACGCTCATGCCGCGGAGTCCGGCGTAAAAAGCTCCAAAAAGGCCGACCGGCCCGCCACCCAGAATCGTCACGTCTACTCTTTCAGTCACAGACAGAGTTTAATCCTCTTGAGTTCAAACGAGGCGGGCCGCTGGCCTGGTTGCCCAGACAAACGGCCCAGAGACTCTTTTCGCCTTACTTCTTTGCAGACTTGCGCCTCTTGGCGAGGGCAGCAGCGCCGAGGGCCAACAATCCCATCGTCATTGGCTCCGGAACGGCTTGCTCGACTCCGAAGGAATAGGTGTACTCGTCACTAAAGACCCGCGTCCCGTTCAGAAGTGCTGAGGCCTGGAACGTGAGGGTGTAGATTCCGGTCTGGGTGAAGACGAACGATCCATGCTCGTGGCCACCCACGGTGGAGATGAACTTGTCGGTTGTATCGATCCCGTCTGAGGTGGCAAACCATACCTTCGGGCTGGCTCCTCCGCCCTGGAAGAAGGAAACTTGGCCAGGGCCTGTAAAGGAGATCAGGTTGACGTCAACCCACTCTGCCGACACAGGATCGAGGCGGGGATCCGATTGGACGGAACTATCGAAGGTGCCTGGAGCGATCTCTTCGAATCCAAAACCGAGCCAGGGGATGCCAGTGACGTTGTTGGAATAGTTCCTCCAGATTTGGGATCCAGCCGAGACGCCGATGAAGTCGTAGGCAGATCCAGCAGGTCGGTTGGCGCGGGCTGCTATTCCGTAATACAGGTAAGCCTCGTCTGGCTCGAATTCCCCACCGCCATGAAGGTGGATGTGGGGATCCCAGTCGCCGTTCTCGTAACCAAGGCCAAGGTCGATGTGACCGCTCGAGAGCTCAATGAGTTGGGCGTGGCTAAACGAAGCGAGGCCCAAGAGGGCAAAGGACAATAGAAGGGTTTTTTTCATTTTTTTCGTTCTCCAGAAGGATCTAATCTTGAGGCGGTTTGGCAAAATCAAACCCCTCGATCGCCCAGCCTCTTAACTTTGAGGCGGGAAGATTTTTGACGTGGCTGTCGGCATAGACATGGTTGGCCGACCCCTTGGTGGAATCGGAACTCTGTCGATGGAAAACGCCGGGTTGAATTTCGCTGATGATATTGGCCCACCTTGTTTCCGGATTCGTAGACTCAAACCAAAAGTAGGAGTGGACGTGATCATCGTAAGTCTTGGGGCTCACGCTGAAGGCGATAACCCACATCAGCATGGTTTCGGATGGGCGCGGCAACCCGTCGAGCGATCTGGTCATGCCTTCCTTGATCTCGATCGCCTCCTCCATTCCGGTCAGGTCTGTGATGTAGCCATTCAGAACATAGCTCGTGGCCTTGAGCCTGACTCTCTCCCTCCCCTTGGGATCGGCAGGGGAGACACGTAGTTCATCAACTTTGGTTGTGTAAGGGCTGAGAGCGAAGACCCAAGCACGTTGGACATTTCCGCCTGAGTTATGCATGCTTCCCGGCGTTCCCCCGTCATTATCGTTGGCATACATCAGGAGTGCCGTTGCGATCTGTCGCATGTTCGAGGCGTCTGCTGTCTTCTTGCTGGCCTCCTTAGCAGAAGAAAAGACAGGAAACAGAATCGCAGCCAGGATCGCGATGATCGCGATCACAACGAGGAGCTCGATGAGAGTAAAGGCGAGATCCCGAGCCCCAGAACTTTTCATGTTGCAATTATATTGCAAATAGAATTTTATTGCTTGATATATCTGACGACTCTGTTCCTATTTGGGCCGTCGGACCTGGCAACCAAGAACAAACCTGTTGCACCTAGCGACTGGTCATCGGAGCAGACCCAACGACTTTTCCATCGACAAACTGAACGACCAGTCTGTCATTACCAGCAGGGTATTGGAAGGAATTGGGGTCGGTGGGATGGGGAATCCCAGGGCCTCCCATGGCAGCTTCAACATCCTCCAGAGTCATTCCCAGTTTCACCAGTTTCTGGGCTTCTGCGATGGCAGACGGAGCCGATGAAGGTGAGCCTCCCCCCTGGCATCCAACCAGGAGGGCGGCAGTTGCAATCCACAAAACGATCCGCACTTAATCCACCTTCTGCAAGGCAAAGTAATAGTCATATCGCAGAGTGTTCGGATCTCCGACCGGAATGGTGTCTGGGATGGGGCCCCGAGAAAGGTGTCCAATCTTCGCGTTGCGGCGCGATGCATGGGCTGCCCCTTGCTTATAAGTTGGCTTCATGGTTGAGACGTGGCCATCCACCCAGAGCACTGTGACTGTCTCCCCACTGTGGCGGAAGTGGGTGTTTCCAAATTGGCTTGCGAAAGAGCCACCCTGAACCCCGCGATCGATCCCGGAAGGGGGAGTCACAGTATTGACTCGGAAAAATGCTCCCGTGGTTGCGTTAAAGCCTGCCACGTCTGTGAGGAGGATTGTTTCTGCTGGTCGCTCCACCGAAGTCATGACGGCAGGGATCAAGGGTACGGTAGCACTCGGAGACAGGCCATTGAGGAGGTAGGCAGCGTTGATCCCGTAGGCTGGCCAAAAGGTTGGATTGGCCCAAGTGGCATTGGTGCGGATACTCCGTGCCATAGGGTCATCTTGAAGCTCAACATTTTTTTGATAGGGCCAGAGAAGCCCGTAGTCCGCCCGCCCTCGGTTCAGCACCATATCGAAGCCATAGAACCACAGATGCCAACGAGTGTTGTTGTCCTGGTAGTAGTTGTGAAGGAACATGGTGTCATCGAAGTCAGCCATGTAGAGCATTCCAGCAAGACCAATCTGTTTCTTGTTGGAAAGGGCAACTGTCTTCTGAGAAGCAGCTTTGGCCTGGGCAAAGACGGGAAATAGGATAGCCGCGAGAATCGCGATGATCGCGATCACAACAAGCAGCTCAATCAAAGTAAAGGCGGTCTTTTTGGTTGTGGCACTAGCCATATTGCAATTATATTGCAAAAAGTATTTTGTTGCCTTTAGGGATCTTAGGTTCAGGGAATTTTGGGCCGTCGGCCCTGTCAGGCTCGTCAGGCGAGACCGATTCTTTGGCATCTGGATCACTCAAGAGTAGAATCTACACAGTGCAGGACAGATTCGAGGTGATTGTGATTGGGGCAGGCCATGCTGGCATCGAGGCAGCACTTGCCTCGGCCAGGATGGGGCGGTTCACTTTGTGCGTGACGCTTCGGTCTGATCGGATTGGCCACCTTCCTTGTAACTGCAGCATCGGGGGTCCGGCAAAGGGTCACATCGCCCGCGAAGTGGACGCCCTTGGGGGACAGATGGGAGTGACGACCGACCATACTCTGACCCACCTCCGAAGGGTCGGAACTGGAAAGGGTCCTGCTGTCCAAACGATCCGAGCCCAAGTTTGCAAGGCTGCTTACCCGAAGGCCATGCAGGAAGTTTTCCGCACGACTCCGAACCTCACATTGGTGGAAGGGGAGGCTCTCACAGTCCTCACTCAGGGAGATCATGTTGCTGGCGTCCTTTTTCGACCAAATGGTCAAGATGAGCCGGTAGAGATTGCGGCCCCCTCAGTTGTCATCACGACAGGAACTTTTTTAAACGGTTTATGCCATGAAGGGCAAAAGAAGACGGTCGCTGCCAGGCAGGGCGACCAAGCAGTCTTTGGCCTCAGCGCCTTCTTAGTCGAGTTGGGGGTTCACATGCGACGGTTTAAGACAGGAACGACGCCACGCGTGGCCCTCTCAACCTTGAACCTGGATCGAACTCTGGTCATGCCGAGCGAGTGGGAAGCTGGCCCCTTGAGCTTTTTGCATGATGCTCCTTTCCCTGAGCGAGATCTCCTCCCGACTTGGCAAACCTACACTAACCAAAAGGTTCACGAGATCCTTCGAGAAAATCTTCACCAAAGCGCGATGTTCAGTGGACAGATCGAAGGCGTTGGCCCCCGCTACTGTCCTTCGGTTGAAGACAAGGTCGTTCGCTTTAGCCAAAAGGAAAGCCATCCGATCTTTTTGGAGCAGGAAGAATGGGATAGCGAGTCTGTCTATGTCCAGGGCTTTTCGACTTCCATGCCGGCTGACGTGCAACTTGAGGCCCTCCATCACATTGAGGGGCTTGAGCAAGCAGTGATGATTCGCCCTGGTTACGCGGTCGAGTACGACATGGCCGATCCTTTGCAGCTTCGCCCAACGCTCATGTCGAAGCTCCTCAAGGGGCTCTTTCTGGCTGGCCAGATCAACGGCACCAGTGGTTACGAGGAGGCAGCAGGTCAGGGAATCGTCGCAGGAATCAATGCTGCGCTTTTTGCCAAGGAGGAGGGAGAAGAAGTCTTCAGCCGCGACCAGAGCTTCATCGGAGTGATGATTGATGACCTTGTGACAAAGGGGGTCGAGGATCCTTACCGGATGCTGACGGCGAGGGCCGAACATCGGTTGGTCTTGCGCCACGACAATGCTGACCAAAGGTTAACCCCTATCGCAGAGAGGCTTGGACTGGCGTCCGAACTGCGGCTGAGACGGCTGGAAAAGAAGAACGAGATCATTTCTCAGACGATTTCGCAGATGGAGTCGAGGTATCTCACCGAGGCAGTCAACGGCACTCTTGCAGACTATGAGGTCTCTCCCATCCGCAACCGCGCGAGTCATTTTGACCTTTTGAAGCGGCCCCATGTGACTTTGGATCTCCTGGAGGTTTTGCTCAGAGCTTTGGGAGAATCGACGGACCACATCCCGGCTAAATGTCTTGAACGACCAGGCGATCTCCACCATCTTTCCCGCGAACAGGTAGAGATCAATGCTGTTTATTCGGGATATCTGAAGCGGCAGAGTGACGAAGTGGAGTTGGCTCGGAAGATGGACGCCTTTCTCATCCCAGAGGCCTTTGAATATGAAGGAAAAAGCCTAAGCTACGAGACGGTAGAGAAGCTTTCTCGCATTCGACCGACCACAGTAGGGCAAGCGAGTCGCATCCCTGGTGTTCGCCCAGCAGACATTGCCCTTTTGATCGGTCACCTGCGGGCTGGCAGAAGTTAAGAGCCGCGGCGGTATACGTAATCCACCTCACCATTTGGTTTTTTCAACCATTCGGATGATTTCTGCCCACTTGCCTCTCAGGTCACTCAGGAGGGGAGATCTTTGTCGAGCGATCCTCACCTGATCGAGATCAATGTCCGCCATCACGAGGGCTTCTTCCATGAGAGGGGCTTGGCACATCAAATCACCGCTTGGGTCAAAGATCATTGACCCGCCTGTCATTCCTTTCCCGCCCTCGAATCCAGTGAGCATCGAAATAACGGCATAGAGTCCGTGCTCTTCACTCATGGATTGAAGCATTCTCTCGTAGCGAAGGAGGTTTTGAGGTTTTGCATCAGCAAACCCTCTTCCTGGACTGGCAGAGTGAACCAAGATCATTTCCGCTCCGGCGATCGCGAGGAGGCTCCCAAGAATCGAGTGCCAGACGTCTTCACAAATCAGAACACCGAGGGTGCCGAGCTTCGTTTGCACCAGGCCAAGATCGCTACCGGCACTGTGGAACCGTTCCTCGTCAAAGACATGATAAGTCGGAGGAAACACCTTTCGGTAGACATTCAGGAGCTGGACTTCGCCATCTGTGATGGAGAGATAGGCGGCACTGTTGTATGGCTGACCCAGAGTTTGTTCGTAAAAGCCGAGGGCTAGATCGACCGGACGGTCGAAAACTTTGGCTCTCGCGCCTAAGAATTCCACCAACTGGTTGGGCCATAACGCACAGTCGTTCACACCTCCTTCTAAGATGTAGCCTGTGGTGCAGGCTTCGGGGAAGACTACCAGATCCGCCCCTGCTTTACTTGCTTCTGTCGCGATATCTACGATTCGATCAAGGTTCGATTCAACCGCACCTTTGGTCGGGGTGAACTGGGCTGAAGCAACCGTAAACTTCATTGTTCTTCTGAGTCTACCTTTAGCCCTCGGAAGACGATGCCCCGTGGCTCTGAAGGGCCAAACGAAAGGCACCGGCTGAGTACTTCGCCATTGGTCGAATCTCCTGGTGCCTCTGCAACTGCGACACAGAGCTTCTTTTTGGCTCTGGTCATGGCCACGTAAAGGAGCCGAAACGACTCTTCAACTTCCCGTTCCCTGCGCCGGTGAACCAGGTACTCCCAGATCAGGGGCTTGCGGTTCTCGCTGAGGCGGCAGCCGAAAAGGCCAGTTTTGATGTCACCCTCAATAGGCGATGGTTTCCAAGAGAGTTTCTCATTCGAATTTGGGAGAATCACAGTGTCGAATTCGAGCCCTTTTGCCGAGTGAATGGTCAGGAGTTTGACCACTTCTTGTTCGCGGTCATGAGTGAGAGCCTCGCCTTCTTTGTGTCGGATGGATTGGATTTGGCGGATATGATCAGCAAAGGTAAGGGCGTCCATTTTTGGGTTGCCGCAGGATTGGACGAAGAGTTTTCGAACGTTGGCCAGTCGCGCTTCTCCTCCGGGGGAGCGGGCGAGGTTTTCCCAGTAGGGCGTCTTGCGAAAGAGGGCTGCCAGAATTTCCCACGCGGGAACTCGATCCCCGATGTCGGCCAAAGCCGGCCACCACTGCAGGAGTTCTCTCACCTTTGCTTGGTCTTCTGGCAGGCTGTCGGGGATTTGATTCAGGGCTTCTTGTGCAGAATGTTGCGCAGCCAAAAAGACGATCGCGTCAGTCGAGAGGCCGACAAAGGGGCTGTGCAAGAAGGAAAAAAGGGCAAAGTCGTTGGTAGGCTCCACTGTCGCAGTGAGGGCGTTGGCAACGTCCCGTGTTTCCATTCGGGAGTAGAAACGATCCGTAGCACTCACCACCACGGCAGGAACCCCTTTTTTTTGCAGCTCCTCTTGCAGAGGCGCGAAATCCTTGGCAGTTCGTAGCAGGATTGCGATGTCACCCACTCCTCCGGCCTCTTCAACCATTTGCTTAACAAGTTCGGCGGTTTGATACCAGTGTCCCGTGGGAGGCCAGATTTCCACTCCCAAGAAAGGACTTTCTGGGGCACCAAAGGGATCATCACTATCTGACGTGGTGAGCTGGGCAGGGATGGCGGCTGCCTTGTATTCGTCCGGCCAGATCTGGGAGAAGACGTGGTCGATAAATGCCAGGATTCCTGGCTCGGATCGAAAATTCTTGCTGAGCTGCATCAGGCCAGTTTCCGCTCCGCGGTCTATGAAGAGTTGGCGGTCTGCCATCCGGAATCCAAAGATGGATTGCTGGGGATCTCCGACAAAAAGCTCGCTCTTTGCGCCAATCGACTTGATCAACTGATCCTGGACAGGGTTCACGTCTTGGGCTTCGTCAACCAAGACGGCGAGGAATTGGTCTCTGACACGTTGCGCGACACTTGGGTTGCATTTGAGCAGGTCGACGGCAAGGGCTTCCATCAAAGTAAAGTCAAACTGCTGCGCCTGCTTCATTGCGTCTTCTAGGTACTCCCAAGCCAAAATGGCTAGCCTCCCCAGACCACTCATGGTGAGAGAAGCATCTCTCTCAAGGTCAGGTTCAAATTTATAGCTTTTGAGCCATTTCGGCAACCGGATCCTGTTGGTTGCTAGATCGGACTTGAGTTTCAGGAAGTCGCTCTGGAACTCTTTGTTGGGAAGGTGGAAGAGTTGCTCTGGCGAGAGTTCGTCACAGAGGGCGGTTCGCCAGGCGGCGAAGAGTCGTTCTGGCTTCTCAACCATCTGGTTAAGAACCTCTCGGTCGTTGCCAGATCCACGCCATATTTCAAGGATCTTGGCGACGTCATCGAGGATTCCTGCTTCAAAATTGGCTCCCTGGCGATAGTTTCGGAAGCCAGATCTGATGCGGATATAGTCCATCACAGGTGATTCTTGGTAAGGTGCCTGGGTAAGGGCTTCGCGAGTCGCCTGTGTCCTAAATTCTGTTTGCTGGGCAGTGTCGGCAACCTCAAAGTTGGGATCGACCCCTGCCGCTAGAGCGTTTTCTCTCAGTACTCTTTCGCAGAATCCGTGAATCGTTTGGATCGGGCCAGTTTCCGCGATTTGGGCCAGTAGCGGGGTTCCTTGAGCGTTCAGGGCTCTGACAATTCGCTCCTTCATCACAGCTGCTGCCTTGCGTGTGAATGTGATGCAGAGGATTTGGTCTGGTTGAGCAACTCCGTCGTTCACCAGTTTGATGTATCGCTGGACAAGGGTGAGGGTCTTGCCAGAGCCTGCCGCCGCTTGGATGGTAAGCCGAGGCTCTTGGGTATGGACAACTGCTAATTGTTCTTCGGTGAGTTTGCTCATGATGAAGGGAGGTCAAAGGGTGATTCAGTCTCGCCGAAGATAGAGTGGCGGCGGCAGAGTTCTCCCAGGGAACAGTTTTCGCAGTGGAGTCCTGGCTTTGGAACTGCCGTGCCTCTGTGCAAAATGTCGAGGGCATCCTGGATCTTTGGCCGGACAGACCTTGCCAAAAGATCGACGCTCTCTGCCCGATCCAATAGGGTTGCTTTGATGGCTCGATTCTTGTAAGAGCCGTAGACGAGGCGTGGCCCTCTGGGGGCGTCGGCCACGATCACACAGTTTCGTTTGCCTGAGAACAGGGCAAGAAAACGCACCAAGTGGCCGAATTCCTCGTCCTTCTCAACCGAATCTTTGCCGAGGCTGCGGCGAAAGATTGTGATGACAGCAATCGATCGATTTTCTGCGTACGAGAAGTTCGGAATCTCACCTTGGAGTTTAACTTCTTTAGAACCGTATTTGACGCGGGGAATCAGTGGACCTTGTTGAAATGAGACAGGGCCTAGATTCTCTAAGTCAAGAGGAATGATTCGCTCCCGCGTTTCTCGTTCGCGGTTTGGCCAATCCACCGCGAATTTATCGATTGTTGCCCTGGCGAGTTGTTCTTGCCAAGGCTGAAGCCTGTCTTCGAACTCTTCCAACCTTTTGGTGAGTGCTTTGGCAACTGAGATGGAAACGTTCGCGTTCGGCTGACTGGAGATGGCGTGCATCTGCTTCATTCCTGCGACAAAGATGAAGTCGCCCAGAGTATCGGATGGGGATGATAGGCCAAGGCGGTAGCGGAAGGCGGCCCTGAAGGGACAAACCAAGGCTGCGGCAAGCTCTTCCGGTTGGACTCCATCCTCCGAAGGGATCAGTAACCCTTGGATTTCCTGGTTGGAGACTTCGATCGGGTCGGGATATTGTTTTGGTTCGGCAAGGGCCTGGGCGAGGTCAAGGTCTGCCGGTGAGACGCAGTGTTCAGGCGGAGGAACGATGGCTGATCTCTGTAAGGATCGCTCCGACTCTGATCCTCTGATTCGCTTTATTTCATGGAGATAGAAAGCTGGTACTGCGTCTGTGTCATCGTCGCTGTCTGGGTAGCAGAAAAGCACCCTTTCTCGTCCAGAACCACAAAGTCTGACAAACTCCTCTCTCTCGGTAGCAGCGCGATCATGAGAATTTGGAAGTTTGTGTGAGACTCGCCCCGACTGATTGAGCTCTGCCAGATCTGAATCGCTGAGGATTGGGTGCTCGCGCCTCCTTCGGGGGAAATCACCTTCGAGCAATCCCAAAATCGCCAAAAAGTCGAAGTCCGACGCCATGGAGGTATCAGTCACGAATTGGATACCATTCAGGGCAGTAGATCGATCCGTGTAGGTTTCATTTTGCCAGATGGCCTGAACGGTCGATGTGAATTCGCTTAAGGAAAGTTTCTCTGAGGCGTCTACCAGGCATCGGCCTCGGATAGATCTGAGAAGGACTGTTTTGGCGTTGTGGTCGCGGCGAATCGTTTTCTCATCACCTTCGACCGAAGCGTCGTTGATGAAACAGTCCCCCACGAGTTGCTCCAATCGCGTGCTCCATTCGCCGACAGAGGCTGGGTTTGAGGCTGATTCATGCCGCCAAGTGAGTAAGGGGAGGAGCCAGGGAATTGAGTTTTCATGGTTTGCTACTTGCGCGAGGAGTGATTCCCAACTCTCGCCTTTGTCGCGGTGGGCACCATAGACAAGCTCTTGCAGAAGATCTCTTTGGCTGGGGGTGCAGCGAAGGTAGGAGCTCCCTCCGAGCCTCCGCAGCTTGCGGACATCTGGCTGCGAGAGAGTCTGCAAAATCTGGCTCAGGACCCGAGCTAACCCATTGGTTAAAAGCGGTTGGTTCAGGCTAACATTGACCCCTACACCGAGTCGTTCCGCTGTAGCTATGATGAGGGGGCCATAGGTGGCAGCATTCCGCGAGTAGATCCCGATCTTCTTTCCTTGGGTCACGAGGGGGATGCACTCGCGCAGCACCCATTCACACTCGGCAAGAGGATCAGGGGCGCGCCACACTTCCAGCTCCGGTCGCGCTTTTTCGGCGAGAAAGGGGGTGAAGAGGTTGGCTGTCCAGTTTGGCTTGTCTTTGCGGACAATCACCTTCGGTTTAAGCGATTCGGTGAGGCGTTGAGAGAGGGGAAAGAGATTGTGGCTTGGTTCAAAGGCTTCGACGAGAACTGTCACTCGAAATCCATGAGCGCTTAGCCACTTCAAAACTTCGTCGTAGAGGGGCTTGTGTTCAGAACCATAGAGCACAATGATGTCCCGAGGGATCGGGACATCATTGGCTTCCAGTTGCAAGAGATGCTGGACGAGGCCAAAGATGGTGACTCGGTTTACCTCTGCCAGTTTCGAATCAACCGATTCCCATGCCGAGGCCATCTCGACGAACTTAGACTGATTGGCAGTTTTGGATCCCTCCTGCTTTTCTCCCAGCTCAGCCGCCACTTCGCGTAGAGAATCGGAGGTCCATCCATAAAGGGAGAGGTCGTGGAGAGCTTCCCAAACCGAGGGGGCACATCCAGGCATTTGGGCGGAATCGTGGAAAACGCTTCCCGGAAGTTGTTTTCGCAAGTCTGCTTCTAGGATCGGCAGGATCAGGGCCCGGCTTGCGAGGATCTTGGCTTCCCCTCCCAGAATGCTAAGGACTCGCCTCACAAGTTCGCCGAAAAGAAGGAAGTCCCTCTCTTCATTTCTGCCGAGGAGATCAGCCGCGAGTCGAAGGAGGCTATCGTCGAAGCTCGTAATCCAGCAGTCTCGTGGCACAGCCTTCAGAATCGCCTGGGTGCAGCCGATTCCGCCCGCTGAAAAGAGCCAAAGCTTGATGCTCCCTTCTGCCATAGTGTATAGAGATTATGCCAGTTCGAAAAGCTCCTGTTTGGACGACCGGCAGAAAGTGGGTCGGGAACGTGGTTCCTCTTCTGGTCGCATGCCCTTTGTTGGGGGTTGGCGTCTGGACTTTCTTGCGTGAGGGATTGGTGCCGTCTGCTCTGATTTGGCTGGGAGCATTCCCTGTGGTGGGTTGGTTGGCAGTGAACTTTCTGGCCCTGATGGGAAACAAAGGGCTCCGTCGGCAAATCGAAAATCGGTTTTTAGCCGAAAAGCCAGAGACGAAGGGCGACAAGTTTTTTGTCGGATTTTCGACCCCCAAATATCGGGACGCTTTAGACCCCCACGAGGACGTTGGTTTCTTGATTCTGGGGGAATCAGACTTAGAGTTCTATGGAGGGCACTTGAACTTTAGCTTCCGACGCAGTTCAATCCAGAAGGTTAAGTTCCAGGCAAACCCCCACAGTTTTCTCTTTTTGGGGAAGTTCATTCGAATTGAAGCAGAGGAAGACGGGTCGCCGGTCGTGGTGTTGGTAGAGGCTCGCGAGCGAAAAACTCTTTGGGGCAACAGGATTCTCACGCAACAATTGCGGAAGCAAATACAGGACTACGCCCAGACTCCTCCCGGGTCGTAAAATAGCCAATATGGCAAAGGCGCGGGATCAGCATCGGCGCCGCAAGCATCGGCGCCGTCCGGAACGAGAAAGCAGTGGTTCATACGATCCTTGGTTTGTCGTGCTCCGGCGATTGTTTCAGGAGCTGAGGCCTCTGTGGAAGCTCCAGTTCGTCGTGCTCTTTCTGACCTTGGGTCAGGCCTTTTTTGGATTTCTTCCCCCCTTGATTCTCGGCGACATTGTGAATCGCTTGCAGAAGGGCCAGGAAATCAACACCCTCTTTTATCTGGGGATCGTGGTTGGCTTCGCTGTTGGGGCAGGTTTACTCAGCTACGCGGTTGGCTACTTCACCCAAAGGTTAAGTCACCAGTTTCTTTTGGTCACTCGCGAAAAGATGTACGGCCACATGCAGTCATTGCCCCTGGCCTACTTTGATAAAAACCAAACTGGGAAGTTGGTGAGTAACGTGATGAACGACCCGAGCACAGTGCAAAGCCTCATCACTGGCAACCTCAATACGATGGCGAGCGATGCGGCTCAGCTGATTTTGGTCCTGATCATTCTGTTTTCCATCTCTCCCACTTTGGCTCTTCTTGCTTTGGTCGCGACGCCGATTTACATCTACAACATCTGGCGCACGATGAAGCCGATCTCGCAAAAGAGCGAAGAGCTCCGGCGCGAGAGGGACGAGATGTTTGGCGATATGCAGGAGAAGCTCACTGGCATTTCTGTCGTGAAGGGGTTCGGCAAGGAACAGTGGGAAGTGCGATCCTTCCACAGCTTGACCCGAGGAATTTTGGGGCTCAACATGGATCTCAGCCGACTCGGGAGTCGCATGTGGACTTTCGCCGATGCCTTAGGGGGAATCGGACAGGCGTTAGTTCTCTACTTTGGTGCTCTCATGTGTCTGAGGGGCGAGATGTTGCCTGGCACCTTGGTCATGTTCCTTCTTTATTCGGTCGGCTATGTCTATGGCCCAATCGTAAGGTTCCTTTTGGTTTTGGATCCCTTGGCCCGCACCCACGCAGCCCTCAATCGAATTTTCCGCACCCTGGATGCCAAGAACCTGGTGAGTGATTTGCCCAATGCGCCGGAGATGCCCAAGGTCAAAGGTGAGGTCGAGTATCGCGATCTTTGGTTTGAATACATTAAGGACACTCCAGTCCTCAAGGGGATCAACCTTCATGTCCAACCGGGAGAGTTGATCGCTTTTGTTGGATTTAGTGGGTCGGGAAAGACAACTCTCGCCAACCTGTTGCTGCGCCACTTTGACCCGACTTCTGGTCAGGTGCTGGTCGATGGGATTGATCTGCGCACCGTGCAGGTTAGGAGTTACCGAAGTCAGGTCGGCTATGTGATCCAGGAGCCAGCTCTCTTCAATACAACGATTTTGGAAAATATCCGCTACGGCCGCCCAGAAGCGAGTCCGGAGGAAGTGAAGGAAGCTGCCAAAGCAGCGAACATTCACGAGACGATCGTCGCCCTAGAAAGTGGCTATGACACAAGGCTCGGGGAAAAGGGGATTTCTCTGAGTCAGGGAGAAAAGCAGAGGATCGCCATTGCCCGCGCCCTCTTGGCAGATCCACGAATTCTGATCCTGGATGAAGCCACATCGTCGCTGGATTCTCAGACCGAAGCCTTGGTGCAGGATGCTCTGGATCGATTGCTCCGGGGCAGAACGAGCTTTGTGATTGCTCACCGACTGAGTACGATCATCAAAGCAGACCGGATTGTGGTTTTGGAAGAAGGGGTGATTACTCACATCGGCAATCACAAGGATCTGCTGAACGAGCCAGAGGGTTTATACTCTCGTATGTTCCGACAACAGTTTGCCGCTGCTTTGAGTTAGGATAGAGACGTGTTTGGGATAGCAGAACAAAAAAAGGTGCTGTGGCTTTTGCTCGGCGGCCTGGGGATTATGTCTTGTGGCTGTTGCTCAGGGTTCTTCGTTTCCGCTGGCGCGACGGGGAATTCCTTTGCCGGAAATCTCTTCCTGATTCTCTTTGGAATGATCTCTCTTTTTGGGCTTGGGCTCACGATTTGGGGAGGGGTTCTTGCTTTTCAGAATTCCTATGGGAACAGTGCGACGAAGCCGATGAGGGTCGAGCATGGGGTTTATATCATGAACATTCTCATCTTAAACCGCGACGGAGACCACGTTTTTGATCCTGAGATGTATCCCCCAGAAGAGTTGAAGTACATCGTTCAGATCGCCCTTGCCTCTGGCCAAAGGATCGAGCTCGAAACCCATCCCCTTGTAGTGCAAACGATGGGAGAAGGCATGAGGGGCACAGTAACGTACCAGGGGAACTGGCTCAGCAAGTTTGAGCGAGAGATTGGGCGTTAACTGATTTTCTTCAGGGTGATGACTCCCTTGGTTCCCGCTGCAAAGATGTTCTCAACTTCCAAGCGCATCATCTCCGGCGTCCCTGTCTTGAGATCGACGATCCAAGTTCCTCTGGCTTTTCGGTTGGGGCTCGCACCGATCTCTTCGTAGTTGACTTTTACCGTTGCCTTTTCGAATGAAACAGACTCTAGCGTGAAGGTGATCTTGGCTGGTGGCGTACCGGGAGGGGAGCCACCTTTGCGTTCGAGGCTCCAGAACCCACCCACCGCAACCGCCTGGGGTGGAGCGACAAAGCGGTTCATAAAGGCAGAGCGCGTCGTCGAGGCAGCATTTTTGTCATCTAAGTCGATCAGGCTCCCATCGAGTCGATGGCGACTGAAGTAAGTCGTTCGATCGGGGCTAGAGATTTCGTCAGCTCCGCTCCGAATGAACTTGGCACGATTGGTGACTCGGAGAGTCATGGTCTCTTGACTGATTGAAACCACTTCGTAGTCCACTTCACTGACCATTTGCACGCTTTTTCCGTCTTGTTCGACATCGATTGTCGCTTCGTAGCGCAGGGTGTCGCGGTTGACTGGCCTCCAGCGCAGAGAGTAGGTGGAAGCCGCAGGCGAAGCAGCCTGGGCGACGGCAAAGAAAGCAAGGGTGGAAATCATTCTTGTTCCTTTATATCGGACGTCCCAGCATTCTCACCAGGTTTCGGTCGCTTTCCCGAGAATCTACCGACCAGGGGCCTGCGAAAAGGGGACAGAAACCAATGGTCGGAACCTTCGTCAAAGGGGATGAGTAAGGTATCACACGGGAATCTTTGCTCCAAAGGATCCCGAGTGGATCTTTTCAGAAACAGTTCAGGAAGAAAAATGAAGTTCTCTTCACTCAAAACTCTCTTAGTGCCCTTTGCCCTGGCTGCATCGGCACTTTCTTTTGCCCAATCTGCGCCATCGCCCCAGGCTCCCCCCTTTGATGACGAGGCTAAGGCGAAAGTGTTAGCCAGGGTCGAACGGGTCATCACTCAGATGGCTTTTGTTCCGGGGGTTGACTTTAAGTCCTTTCCCGAGATGATCAAGCGCGTGGAGCAAAAGATTAAGGATTCCAAGACGCCAGACGAGTTTGTCTCGGTCATCAACACTGCTCTAGACGACTACAAGTTCAGCCATATTGCCATGTATCCTCCCAGCTTTCGCCAGATGAGAGCGACTCAGTCTCGGGCAGGGATCGGGATTCGCATCGAGATCGAAGAGAAGGGCCTTCGGGTGAACTTTGTCTTTCCAAGTAGTCCTGCCGCCGAGGCTGGGTTGCAGCCTGGTGACCTTGTGGTCGAGCGGGACGGCAAGCCAGTACGCTCTGTCGCGGATTTGGCTGGGGCAGAGGGTGAGTCGAGCAAGATCGTGATTATTCGAGATTCAGAGCGAATCACGAAAGAGGTCACCCGCCGTCAGTACTCCACCGTCATTCCCGAAACCCTGAGGTGGGAGGGCGATGTGGCCATCATCACGGTTCCCACCTTTGATCGAGGCTACAGCCGAACAAACGTGAGCAACCTCATGGCAGAGGCTCTGCCAAAGGCCAAAGGTGTCATCGTGGATCTGCGCGGAAACGGAGGGGGCCTCGTTTTGAACCTGCAGCACCTCAGTGGATTCTTTCTGGATCCCCAAGCCGAACCTCTTGGTACCTTCATCGGCCGCCAGGACTATGACCGGTTTGTAAACGCAAACGGCCCCACTGATGATTTGATGAAAATCGCTCAGAGCGTACCGATGAAGGTGCGTGCGGAGCGGCTCCGGAATGGAACGCCATTTCGCGGGCCCGTGGCAGTCTTGATCGACGGAGGGAGTGGGAGTGCCTCGGAGATGTTTGCTGGGGCCTTGAAGGAGCACAGGCAGTCAGCCTTGATTGGCAGCCGATCTGCCGGGGCGGTGCTCGCGAGTTTGATGATTGACATTAACGAAGGGCCAGGCTTCATTCTTCAAATCCCAATGACCGACTACGTCACTCATGCAGGAGTGCGCATCGAAGGAAATGGATGGAAGCCAGACTTCACGACTCCGTCTCCTCGGACAAACCAGGTTGACCAAGGAATTCAGCAAGGTTTGAAATGGCTTAGGGAGAGACTGGCCCCAGCGAATCGGGGCTAATAACGGTTCTTACGTCACGGGCAGTGAATCCAGCCGGAGCAGTGAGACTTCTCCCTGCTCCGGTTCCATAAATGAAGGTTTTCTGGTCGATTTGAGTTCGCTTTTGCCCTTCTGCCAAAATCGTGGCGAGCCCCAGAACCATGCCATCTCGCGGACGAACGTAGAGATCGGTGGTCACGCCAGAGGAGGTGACTTTGAGAATGGTGACAGGTTCGCCGTTCACTTCCGCTTGCCCCATCGTCTCGACTTTCACGCCTCGGCCAAGGATTTGGCGAATGGGATTTTGGCCCCTGACCCAGGCTCTGAGGAAAGGATCAACACGGGAGCCAACGGTGGCGACGGCATCAATCGTTTGAGACCAGTCTGCCTTGCCGCTAAAGGTGAGTTTTTGGCCAGGGACGTTGATTCTGACGCCATCGCGCGAGTAAGACCACTCCGCTACTTCATCTCTTTGCCAAGCCCTTCCATTGCCAAAGGAAAACTCTGTGCGTTTGCCCCCCTCGACGACCGTGACCCTTGCCGCTCTCATTCGGTCGTAGGTCGCGAGCATCCGTTGAGTCAGGCTCCTGGCTTGGGGGTCACCGTAGGTGGGAGGGATAAAGGCTTTGTCGATCTCTCGTACTCTGTTGGCCGAGGCAGGCGGCACGAGGTTCGCAGGTTCTAGGGGCCTCGTCACCAAGTTCCATTCGGTTTTCTGGTCACCGTTCCTAAAGTTCAGTCGAGTCAGGAGGAGGTTCTGGTTAAAGCGAAGCTCAAGATCACTCGCTCCTCCTTTGAAGTGGAGGCGTCCTTCGTTACCCTTCCAAGTAAGGCGCCACCCTTTGACAGCTCGGATTGGCTCCAGCCACTCTGACAGAGTGACACCGTTTGCGATGTGAAGGAAGAGGGGGTCAATGAACCGATCTTGACTTTGAATCGTGGTGGCTAAGGGTTGCTCGTTGCTGACCGGAACAGGAGCGAGCTGGTTCGACCGATGCACCAAGACATTGATTCGCTTGCCGTCGACAAAGACCGTCTTCCCTTTTGTGTCTCCTGGGTCAACGGTCAACCTAAATTTTCCGGGACGGCGGTACGCCAAATGATATCGAATATTGGCCTTTCCCTCCAGCGTATCAGAGCGGAGGGTGGCTCGAATCTCAGCGGAAGCGAGCCGTTGGTAGGCTGCTTCGATCCCCTTGAGCGTGAGTTCGACGACATTGTTTTGGGTGGCAACCCAAACGAAGGTGGTGATCATGATTTCAGGGGCGCCCGAGTCCGGCAGGCGCTTGGTTCTTGCCGAGAAATCCGGCGAGAGCAACGATTGTAACAAAGTATGGCAAAGACTGCCAAACCCATGATGGTAAATCGACCCCTAAGATCGCTTGACCCTGTAATTGGATCTGAAGGGCTTCGAAGAAGCCGAAGAGAATGCAGGCCAGTAAGGCAGGAAGGGGACGCCACCCACCCAGAATAAGGGCAGCGAGGGCGATGTATCCCTTACCAGCCGTCATATTCTCGGTGAAGCTCCCTGCGTTTGTCACGATCAGGGATCCGGCAAGGCCGCAAAAGAGTCCCGTTGCGACAAGAGCGTAAAACCTGACCAGGGTCGGTTGCACTCCCATCTGCCGCGCTTTGTCCGGATCATTTCCAACAGCGGAAAGGCGAAGGCCGCCCTTGGTTCGATTCAGATACCAGGCGATCCCAACGACAGCCGCCCCAGCGATAACCCAATAGACTTGAACGGGAAATCCTGGGATTCGATCGGTGAAGTCGGGGTTCGTGAGGCGTTTGTGCAAGACACTCGTCAAACCGACGGCGAGAGCGTTCAGCCCCATGCCAGAGATAATGTGATCGACGCGGAAGGCCTGGGTGACCAAGTAGTGGAGCAGGCTCATTGCCACTGCTGCCCCGCTTCCACAGAGAAATCCCACAAAGGCGTTTCCGCTTGCCATGCCAACCAGGCCAGTGATACAAGCCGCCACGAGCATCTTTCCTTCGAGTCCGATGTTGATCACGCCGCTTCGTTCGCTGGTCAGACCTCCGAGCGCAGCCAGAATCAGGGGGACGGATAAAGTGAGCGAAAGGACGAAGAGGCTAAGCATGAGGAGTCTCCTTTCGATACCGGAAAACAGCGAAGACGAGAATGGTCAAGCCAAGAAGCACTCCCGACAATCCCTTGGGAACTCCGAGGATCGAGATGGCGGAAGTCCCTTGGCTGATCGCCCCAAAAAGCAAGGCGGCTGGGATGAGGAGAAAAGGGTTGCTGGCAGCCAAGAGAGCAACCCCCAAAGCATCGAAACCAAACCCTGGTGAAAAGTCAGCGTAGAATCGGTTTTCGTAGGCCAGGACATGCACTGCCCCCGCGAGGCCAGCCAAAAGCCCACTTGCCGTCATTGCCTTCACGAGAGTTTGAGCAACAGAGACGCCAGATGCTTCGGCCGCCCTTTTGTTTGCGCCTGTCGCCATCAGCTCGTATCCACTGACCGTGGTGCGAAGCCAAATGCCGACACCAATCACGATCCCTAGCCCCAGGAAGAGGGCAATGTTGAGTCTAAAAGGGCCGTCTTGGATTAGGATCGGGAGCTGGCTCTCCTTCGCGAGAATCTTGGTTGTGGCACTTTCCTGGGCTGGATTTCTGAGGGGGCCAGCTACAAGAGCGACCGTCAGAAACCTGGCGATGTTGTTCATCATAATGGTCGTGATGACTTCGTGTCCCCCTTTGTAGGCTTTTATCAGGCCAGCGGGGAGGGCCCACAAGGCTCCCGCGAGGCACCCAGCCCCCAGGGCCAAAACCATTCCCAAAGGGCCGGGAACTGCCAAGGCAGTCGCGACTCCAGCAAGGGCCCCAACCGTATATTGTCCGTCGGCCCCAATGTTAAACAGACCAGCCTTGAGGGCAAGAAAGACAGCTGCCCCCAGGATCAGGAGGGGGGTCATTTCGCGCAAGGTGCCGCGCCATCCCCCCGGGGTTCCCAGGGCCCCTGTCACCATGCCGGAAAAGGTTTCGAGAGGGACTGCCTTCACCAGGACAAGAATCGCGACGACAAAGGCAAAAGCCCCCACGGTAAAGAGCCACATCCCCCAGATAGGAGTCTTTTTCATAGTTCTGCCCCCACCATCAGGCGCCCTATCGCAGCCCGATCTCTTGTTTGGTTCTCCGGCACCTCTGACAGAACGCCATGGCAGATCACCATTACCCGGTCGCAGTGTTCCAGGAGCTCGTCGAGGTCAAAGCTCACGACGAGAGCTGCGCCTCCTGATCGGGCGGTTGCGCGGAGGGCGTTGTACACCTGTTGAGTGCCATCGATATCGAGGCCGCGAGTTGGCTGAAAGGCCAGAACCAGCTTGGGATCAATCGCCAGGGCACGGGCGGCAACGAACCTTTGTTGATTTCCTCCACTCAGGCTTTTCATCGGCTTTTGAAATCCAGAGTGTTTGGTGCGAAACCGTTCTGCAATCTTGCTCGCGAAGTCGAGCCTGGCTTTTCGGTCGATGAAAGAGCCCTTGCGTAAGGTCGGGTGACGCTGGAGGCCGAGGCTGGCGTTTTCGGCAAGGCTCCACTCTTCAATCACCCCTTCGGCGTGACGATCCTCCGGGATTTGGCGGACTCCGGCTTGGATTCTCTGGGCCTGGCCTTCTTTGGTCACATCTTTTCCCGCCAGGACGATTTGACCACCCTGTGGCTTTCGGTTGCCGCTCAGGGCCTGAAAGAGTTCGCGCTGACCGTTGCCGTCAACTCCTGCAATTCCAACCACCTCTCCTTTGCAGAGGGTGAAAGAGGCATTCCGAACCGCCTCATTTCCCCGATCGCCTTTCACCGTCAGGCCCTTCACTTGGAGCCAGGGATTTGAGCCCAGGAACCCTTCCTTTGTGGGAATTTCGAGCGACCGGCCGACAATGAGGTTCGCGAGCTCGGCGGTGGTTACGTCGCTCACTGGTCGCGAGTCGATCAACTTTCCTCCACGAAGAACCGTGACGTTCTGGCACGACTCCATCACTTCCGGCAAGCGGTGGGTGACGACGATGATGGTGGCTCCTCCCTCCGCGAGGCTCTTGAGCGAATCGTAAAGGGCATCGCTATCGCTTGGGGAGAGCATAGCGGTTGGCTCATCCAGGATCATGATGGAAGCCTTTCGCCACAAGAGCTTGAGAATTTCGAGTTTTTGCGCTCCGGCGGGACTCAACCCAGCCGCGGGAGAATTCCAGTCAAACGAGAATCCCATCTTCGAGGCCAGGTCATAGGCTCTTTCTTCTGCTTTCTTCACCGGGATTGCCCAGCCTGGTTCTGCTCCCAACATCAGGTTTTGGAGGCAGGTGAGCTCCGGAATAATGGCGTAGTGTTGGCTCACCATGCCGATTCCGTTTTGAATCGCTTCTGCTTGATTTCTGAACTGGATGGGTCGCCCGCTGAGTTCGACGTGGCCGGAGGTTTGTTTCAGGGCCCCATACAAGACCTTCATCAAGGTGGTCTTTCCTGCCCCGTTTTCTCCGACCAAGGCGTGGATCCCACCTTTTTGGACAGCAAGGGAAACGTGGTCCAACGCCGTGAAGCTCCCAAACTTCTGCACGATGTCGGTCATCTGAACCGCAGGGGTTTCCTGGCTCATTCCTCGCTCTCCATTTCCAGATAAACATCATAAAGGGCGGCGGTCGTGTCTCCGCCTCGTCCTTCTTGTTCTAGGATGGCGAGAAGTTTGTGGGCCAGCTCCGTCATGGGGAGGGGGAAGCTCAGGTCTTTGGCTGCCTCTTGGCAGTAGAGAAAATCCTTTTGTTGGTTAGTGACCGAAAAGCCTGGTTCCCAATCTCGTGCCAGGATCTTGGGGCCGTAGTTCTCGAAAGCCCACGATCCTGCAGCACCCTGGGAGAGGAGTTCGCAGGTTTTTCGAACGTCGAGGCCAGCTTTTTGGGCAAAGGCGAGGCTTTCGCACAGCCCCAGAAGAGCCCCCCCCACTGCGATTTGATTTGCCATCTTGGTCATTTGCCCTGCCCCACTTGGCCCCACATGCTCGGCTCGCTTGGCGAAGGGGGCTGTGATTGCTTTGGCCCTTTCCACTGCCTCTGTCTCACCCCCCATGAAGATTGTCAAGGTGCCCTTATTGGCCCCCATTGAACCCCCCGTGACAGGAGCGTCCACAAAGAAACCTTGCTTTTCTGCGACTTGCTTGGCGATTCCTTCTGCAACTTTTGGCAAGATTGTCGAGTGGTCTATGACGAGTTGTCCTGGCCGAAGAAAGGGCAGGAGCTTATTGACCACTGCCTGAACGTCTTCACTCTTCGAGACACAGATAAGGATTGCATCGACTGCCTCGGTTAACTGGCCAGGGGACTCCACCCACTTAGCTCCCAGGGCGACCAGGTCGTAGGCTTTACTCTTGGTTCGATTCCAAAGCGTGACGTCTCTTCCCTGTGAGATCAGGTGTCGCGCCATGGGGGTGCCCATGACCCCCAAACCAATAAAGCCGAGTCGTTCCATTCCGTTCCCGCTCATTTTAACCGCCTGACCTGTCTTGCCGCGTGACAATCTGTGCGAGTCCCTTTGGAAGGGCTTCTGCGGCCTGGAACCGGATCTGAGCGAGTGTCATACTGGGGCCATCATGGACGTAGTCGTCCCACCAGAGTTTCAGCCACTATACGTGACAGATCGGGATCATCCGATTGTGAAGATCCCAGAGCCAGTGCTGCGAAAGAAAGCAGTCGAGGTCACGAAGTTCGGCAAGCGCATTCAGCAGTTGGGCGACAACATGGTTCGGCTTATGAAGGCTGCCAATGGGGTCGGCCTCGCAGGGCCGCAAGTGGGAGTCTTAGAGCGAATCATCGTCATTCATCCTGGCAAGAAGCCGATCGTGCTGGTGAACCCTGTTATCGTCAAGCGAGAGGGCGAAGAAATCGGGGAAGAAGGGTGTCTCTCGATCCCGGGACTTTATGGGGACGTCAAGCGATCCGAGTTCATCGAGGTCGAGGCTTTGACGTTAAAAGGGGACCCGGTTGCCTACGAGATGGAGGGTTACGCTGCCAGGATCGTCCAGCACGAAGTTGACCACCTGGATGGCATCCTCTTTATCGACAAAGTTGACTTGGCTACCCTGCACTGGATGAATCCCAACGAACGCCTCCGCGAGGGTCAGTGAAGATTATCTATTTCGGGACGGCACCTTTTGCCTTGCCTGCCTTGAAAGTCCTCAGCCCCTGGGTTGACCTTGTGGTGACCCAACCAGATCGTCCGAGCGGGAGGGGGATGAAGCTGACCCAAACCCCTGTTAAGCTACTCGCGGAAGACCTCGGCTTATCGGTGGAAACTCCGCTCAAATGTCGGTCAAAGGACTTCATTGCGAGCCTTGCGGAGCGAGACGCAGATCTCTTTGTGGTGGCTGCCTATGGCCAAATCTTGCCCCAGACTCTGCTCGATGTTCCCCGCCACGGTTGCTTCAACCTCCATGGCTCCTTGCTCCCCCGATGGCGGGGGGCCGCACCCATCCACCGCGCCTTAGAGGCAGGGGATCAGGTGACCGGAGTCACCCTGATGAAGATGGACGCAGGGATGGACACAGGGGACATGGTCGCCAAAGGAGCCCTCGAAATCTTCCCCACCGAAACAAGGCAAGGCCTAGAGGAACGATTGGCAGAACTGGGAGCGAAGATGATTCTCGACTGGCGTGAACGGCTGATCGCGCCTGGGTTGGTGGTGGAAAAACAAGATGATTCCCTCGCGACCCTCGCAAACAAGGTAACCAGCGCAGACGGAATCCTATCCTGGCAGGACTCGGCCGAGAGGAACTTGAACCGCATCCGGGCCTTCACTCCCTTTTGTCGCATCAAGACTCGATTTTCAACTCCAGCTGATCCTGCGCTAAAGGTTCTTGCTGCCAGGCTGGGAGAAGGCGACGGGCAGCCGGGAGAAATTTTGTCAGTGCGTCCAGATCTCACAGTTGCCTTTGGCTCGGGATCCCTTGTTTTCCAAGAAGTCCAGCCAGCGGGTCGCAAGAAAATGAGCGGAGCAGACTATGGTTCCGGGGCGAGATTGCTGCCAGGGGAATTTTTATCACCACTTTCCGGTCAAACTGAAGAGGATTTATCTCTATGAGCCCGACGCAACAAAAGCTAGCGATCCGACTCGTGGTCGGCCTATTTGCCATCGCCATCCTCTTTGCCGGATGGAATTGGTTCACCGACTTCCTCAAAGATCCCGATACAGTGCGATTTGAATCGGTAGACCATGTGGCGGCAATCCGCACAGTAGGGTCTGTAAGCCAAGTCGTCGTCTTGAAGCCGAACGGCGAGGAGATTCTTTCTCCCGTTCCAGATGGATTCGATCCTGCTAAACCAGAAGATAAGCCCTTTAATGATCAAAGCGTTTCTTGGGCACCGAACGGGTTCCAGGTTTTCTTTTCGAGCAATCGTTCGTCGCCGAGCTTCAATATTTACCGTTGGAATCCGGCCCGGAAGGATGTGGAACAGAGATCGACCGGAAGCCGCAGTCAGACGACCCCTCTTTTTGGCCCCCAGAATCTCGCTGACCCGAGTCGCTCCGGAATGATCCTCTCGGGGGGCTTTGTCTTTCGCTACGACCCAAAAGAGACTGTCACGGAGCAGGTTCTGCCGCCTGTGATGAAGAATCGTCTTGCCTCTGGCGAAGAAGGGGCGACTGGGCCGCTTGACCAACTCTATCGCGACATCGGATCCAGCTTTAAGGATGCTCAGTGGGGAGCAGACCAAACGAGCGTTTTCGCGGTTATGAGGCGGGATCTGGGTGAGATTTTTATCATGAACCCCCTAGGTCGGGATAGCCAAGGCATGTTCTTGCGCCCTCGCCCTGTGATTGCTGGTCGCACCATCCAAATGGCAGTCACGCCGGACGGAACAACTGCTGTTGTTTCCCTGAGAGGCTTTCAGTACATCTCGCCGGATCAAATTCCGGAAGACATGAGAAACCGCGACGGAACTGCCAGGAACCCTTGGGAACACGGGCTGATTCGCGTGATCCTGAAGCCTACCTCCGAGAAAGATCGACCCTTGGACGTTCAAGTAGAGCCAATCGCTTTGTGGCGTCCGGCTCAAGAGGAAGAACAAGAAGTTCCTGAAACAGTCTTTCTTGACCCAGCGATCTCTCCCGATGGAACAGCGATCGCAGTCGTTGTTGCCCGCGTACTCGGGCCGAACCAGCTGCAACCGCAAGGAATCGCTCTTGTCCCCAATGTCTCAGGAGGGGGAACCCAGACACGCTTTCTGTTGAGCGGCGAAGTCTCTTCCCCTTCCTGGTCGGCTGATGGCAAGAGTCTTAGCTTCATCCGGCGGGTAAACGGCAGGGGCCACGTCTTCATTGTTAACTTAAGCAACGGCACCGAACGCCAACTGACGAGAGGCGAAGCTGACTATAGCCGTCCCGTCATGAGCCCTCAGCTCCCGGCAGCCTCTCAGTAATTCTGATAATAATATCCTGGGTTCTGGGCTTACCAGACCCAGGATATGGGGCGAATTAGGCGAGTCAAGTAAACTCTGTTTCGTACCATGGCCCCGACACCATCCGCTCTCGACCAGACTCTTGTCTCAGCTCTCCGGTTTCTTTCGGTCGACATGGTGGAGCAGGCTAATTCTGGCCACCCTGGCTTGCCTCTTGGAGCTGCGCCGGTGGCGGCAAGTCTCTGGCAGCGACAGCTGCGGTTCAACCCCCTGAACCCAAACTGGCTGAACAGGGATCGGTTTGTCCTTTCGGCAGGACATGGCTCTGCTCTGCTCTACAGCTTGATTCACGTCTTTGGCTATGACCTTCCCCTTGCGGAACTCAAGAACTTCCGACAGTTCGGGAGCAAGACTCCTGGTCATCCGGAATATAGACTGACTCCAGGAGTCGAGTGTACGACCGGGCCACTGGGGCAAGGGATGGCAAATGCCGTCGGGATGGCAATGGCAGAGCAATGGCTCGCGGCAAACTACAACCGTCCAAACTTTCCCGTGATCGACCACTTTACCTATGCCATCGTGAGTGACGGGGATCTGATGGAAGGTGTGGCCTTGGAAGCCTCTTCGTTGGCAGGACACCTCAAGCTCGGTAAGCTCATTTGCCTCTATGATGCCAATGACATCAGTTTGGACGGGCCTTGCGACCTCAGCTTTAGCGAGGATGTTGCGAAGAAGTTCGAAGCGACCGGCTGGCATGTGAGCCAAGTCAAGGATGGGAACGACATGGATGCTGTCGAACAAGCGATCCTGAGTGCCCAGAAAGTCACCGATCGACCGAGCTTGATCGTGGTGCGAACCATCATTGGTTTTGGGTCGCCGAAGGCAGGGACGAGCGATGCCCACGGTTCACCCCTTGGTCCAGACGCGACGCGCATCACGAAGCAAGCCCTCGGCTGGCCAGTCGAACCAACCTTCGCTTTGCCGCCGGAAATCGAAAAGATTCGCAATCAGGCCAAGGAAAAGGGAGCTCAACTGGAGAACGAATGGCACCAACTTTGGTTGAGATACCAAGCCGAGTTTCCCGATCTGGCCAACCAACTCGGCCACATTTCCGCCGGAACCCTGCCGGAGGGCTGGGATGCTGCACTTGACGAAGCGACCTACCCAGAAGGAGGGGCTGCCACCCGAGATGCAGGAAAAACTGCCCTCAACGCAGTGGCCAAGGGGCTTCCTTGGCTCATTGGGGGAGCGGCGGATCTCTCTGGTTCTACCAAGACGATCTTCAGCGGTTCAGGCAACTACAGTGCCACGGAGCGAGACGGCAGAAACCTCTACTATGGCGTTCGCGAACACGCGATGGGAGCGATCGTGAATGGCCTTTGCCTGCATGGTCTGAGAGGCCTTGGTTCGACCTTCTTGGTCTTTAGCGACTATATGAGGGGTGCGATTCGCTTGGCGAGTCTCTCTCACCTCCCAAGCCTCTTTGTCTTCACCCACGACTCCGTCTTTGTCGGCGAAGATGGCCCCACCCACGAGCCGATTGAGCAAGTGATGGCTCTGAGAACCGTTCCTGGGTTACACGTTTACCGCCCGGCTGATCCGATTGAAACTGGCGAAGCCTATCGCCACATCGTGGCCTCGGGCAAGGCTTCCTGCTTGATTCTGACTCGCCAAAAACTTCCCACCCTTTCGTCTTATCGAGACACGATCAAGGCTGGGGCTGGACGAGGCTTTTACCACTTGGCAGGCCCGAGCCAAGCGGATGTCTTGTTGATTGCCTCTGGGAGCGAAGTGAGCCTGGCTTTGTCTGTGGCGGAGGCCCTGAAGGAGAAAGGTAAGACGGCAAAAGTTGTGTCTGCTCTTTGCTGGGAAACATTTGACGCTCAAGATGCCGACTACCGATTCGAAGTCCTGGGAGGTACGGCGATCAAGGTGAGCCTCGAAGCAGGAGTGACGCTGGGTTGGCACAAGTACGTCGGGTCAGAAGGAATCACGATCGGTATTGACCGGTTTGGTGAGTCTGCCCCTGGCGAAGTCGTGTACCGCGAGCTTGGTATGACGGTTGAGCGGGTGGTGAGCGACATTCTCGCGCGATTCTAGGTCAGAGGGTATTCTGGGACTATGACCAAAAGGATCATCACTGCCGCTGCCGGTTTGCTGGCCCTGACCCCCTGCGCCTTTGCTCAAGGAAACAACTTGGGTCTGGAGTACGGAATCTTTTTCCCGTCTGATTCCAACTTGCGCAAGGCTCTTGGCGACCAGTGGGTTTCGTTTGGCCTGGGTCGCGTTGGGACGCCTCGGGCAAACCGAGGTCGCGACAACCTGCAAAGCAACCTGAACTTTATCAGTAAGGATGCGAATGGGAACCGCATCTTCCTTGCTGCCTATAGCCTCGGCGTGACGCGACCCCTGGGTGGCGATGACCGAGGGATGAGAGGCGGCCAAGTGAGCGGTCTGTTCTTCAGCCTTCGGGGCGGAATCGCCTATCAAGATTATGCAGTCACTCTGCCGGGGGGACGCAGGTCTGGCAAGAAGATCGGGTTTAACGGAAATGCGGAGCTGGGGTACGCCCTGGGTCAGAACTTCGTGATTTCGGCTCGTTATGACATTTTTAGCGAAGCCGATGGCTTGCGCTTTGACGGCCTGAGCTTGTCTGTAGCCTATGGCCTCTTCCGATTCTAAGTCGGGCGGTTAGGTTCTTCGGAAAGAGAAGGGACTGAGCGGCTATCTGATAAGGTAAAGAACCTCTTCTCCCCAGCCTTCTGGGGAGAAGAGTCCTGGGATGAGGGCCATGGATCCCCAGGCAAGAGTCGCAGGAGCTCCAGTAGCGAATTCTTAAGGCACTACTTGTCAAATCTTGGCCAATTTTGGTAGATCTCCTTTATAATAGGTCTATGCAACTTTCTCACTTTGCCCCAGCTGCTGCTTGCCTCGGCGTGGTTCTGGCTGGTGCAGGACTTGCTATTCCCCAGGTGCCGATGGGCCGGAGTGGCCAGGGATCTTCGCCTAGCATCGCTTCTGAGTTCGATCCAGATGGGGAGTCAGCTAGAAGGCCAACTGTTCTATCACAGACTGTTGCCTTCGGACTTCGGATGGAAGAGGTCGTCGCGGAAAATGTTGCGGCTTTTCAGATGACTCCAGATGGATCTAAGATCCTCTTTAGCAAAGTGATGAATCCTGGTGCGGTCACGTCCTTACGAGAACCGCAATCTATCCAACCAGAAATACGCTATTTCATATACAATGCAGCAACTCGCCGCACATCTTTGCTCCCTTATGACTTTCCAAGATACCAAATCAGCATCATCCCATTGCCCGACACTGCTGTCATCACCTTGACCCGGGAGGATGGTGAAGTCTCTGCGAGACTTCTTGATCTTAACACTCTTCAGCTATCGCCTTTGCCAGACCCTCTCTCAGATCCCAGAACCATTTACTCTTCTAGCATTACCTTTTCACGATTTGAAAAGATCTGGTCGAGAGTTCAGCCTGGTGAGAAAGACACGATCCTGACAGTCAGCCGACTCGATGGGAGTCTTGTAGCTCAAAACCGCATCAACCATCTCGGCGCAGAAGTGGCTTTCCAGGAGCCCGGCAAGGCCATTGTGACTGGCTATCGGCGCGGAGGGGAGCAGACCTTCTATCTTTGGGATTTAAAAACGGCTAGCCTTACTATCCTAGACCCGAAATCTCTCGAAGGACCTCTGGTTGACCGCTTGCACTTTTACACAACCGACGCGCAAACAGAGTTAGATGGGAGCCGCGACAAGGGCTCCGCTCTCTGGCTCGTCTCAACGATGGCGCCATCGGGTCTTGACCGCCAGACCGTCCAATATAATAGGAACTTTGCTACGACTCTCGATGGTCAAGGACTCGACTATCAGCCTCCGGTAATTGCTAAAGAAGATAAGGCGTACTCGCGTACCCTTCTCGGGTATGACCTGAAACCTGGGGCGATTACTCAGAATAGTTCGACGCTCTACTACATGCGAAACCAAGTCCTTTATCGTCAAGATATCGAGCGCATGTCTCTTGAGGCCTTTCGGCAACTAGAGGTCGAGAGAACAAAGCTTCTGGCAACAAGCGCGGCAAAGCAAGTGGCAGTAGCTGTTCTGATATACGCATCTGACTACGACGATAAACTTCCACTGAACGATGGAAAATTTGCGGATGCCGTTATGCCTTACATCAGATCTCGTGACCTTCTTTCCGGATTTGACTATGTCTTTCCTGGCGGAGGCTTTCCCGAAGGGCCGAGCAAGGTGATCATGGGAACAATTACCACTCGCTATGGCCGCGCTATAGCGTATCTGGATGGCAGTGTCAGGTGGGAACCGAATCCGTAGAGCTCTGTTTCCCTTTCGAAAAGCTAGTCACCTTCAGGCAGATGCTTACAGTTTCGTCAAGCCGGTTTCACATTCAGCAATCCCACGTCTTTGGTGAAAAGTTGGGTCAATTCATCCCAAGGGATGATGAAGACCAAGGGGCCAGGTTGATCCAAGTTTAGCCGGCTCTGAGGGAGAACTCCTGCTCCAGAAGTTGGCAAAAGCTCATCGCGAATCCTGCCGAATCGCACAAGGGTGAATCGAGCAAAGTCTGTCTCAATCCAGCCCGCCACTCGGTAATTTGATCCAAGTCGTTGGCCAAGCGGACTCCCATCGTAACATAGTCTTCAACCGAGGAGGTCACCAGCTGATCCAGCCCCACCTGGTGTAAGGTACTGGCTGCGAGCTTTCCGACAAATCCTGGGCCAGCCATTGTCAGGACAGGAACCCCCATCCACAGAGCTTCGCATGTGAGAATAGGACAACTATAGGGGAAGGGATCCAGGAGAGCGTCGATCTGGTTATGGGCCATCAGGTGCAAAACCCAGCTCGTGGATGCCATAAAGACGACCCGATCTGGCGTGACTCCCCCTTCTTCAAACCACCTCGTGTACTGAGACCTCATGGTTTGGCTCGAAAGCCCCTTGGTTTTGAGCAGAATCCGGGAGCCAGGCACTTCGTTGAGAATCTCGCACCAAGCCTCAATGGTCTGGCGGTTGATCTTGCGCGTTTGGGCGAAGCAACCAAACGTGAATGGCTCGCCCCTTTGGCTCGGGGCTGGCCTCATCATCACTTCTTCGCGGGGGGGAGTGTAGCAGAAGAAGGAGTGAGGCATTCTCCCGACTTTCTCAACTACCAAATGATCCTCAGTAGCTGGGGTGGCGACGCGATCGCCGATCAGGACATCCATTTGGGGCATGCCGGTCGTACCGCAGAAGCCGAGCCAAGTCGCCTGAAGGGGAGCCACGCGATTGCCAAAAACAGAGAGCTTGTTCGTGGAAAGGTGGCCAGCAAGGTCGATCAGAACGTCCATTTGATCTTCTGACACGATTTGGGTGACTGTCTCGTCGTCGAGTCCCATGATTCCGCGCCAATTCTGGCAATAGCGTGCCAGGCGGTCTCCTTGCTCGTCCCTGGCTCCCTGGTTGGCGTAGATTGTTACCTCATAGAGGCTGGGATCGATTCCAGCCAGGAGCCCCTCCAGCAAGTAGCCCATTGGCTGGTTTCCAAGCCTGCCACTCACAAATCCGATCTTTCGAAGCTGTCCCTTGGGACGTAATGGCTCGCGGAGATCAGGAGTAAATTTCTCCGCCCATGCACAGGCTTCTGCCTTTATTTCCTGGGGAATCGACAAGGGAGAATACTGAAGGGCCATGACGAGCTGACTTTGGACTTCCTTCAGATCAGGCCGAATTCGAAGGGCCTCGCGGTATGAATCGATGGCCTGGTTGGGCTGAGCTGCATCCAGATAGACTCCCCCCAGGGCACTGTGTACTTCGCTGATGCTTGGGTCATTTTGCAGTGCTTTTTGCAGCGCACTCAAGGCTTCGTCAAGGTGGCCAAGGGCTCGGAGGGCAGCGGCCCGATTGCAGTGAGCACTCGCCAGGCGGTCATCGAGCTGAACCGCCTGAATGCAAGCCTCCAACGCCTGGGCTGGCTGACCGAGCGAAAGATAGGTCTGGCCAAGGTTGCTGTAGGCAGCGGCAAAGGTTGGCTGAATCTTGATCGCGGCCCGGAAACAAGCACCAGCTTCTTTTATCTGACCAAGCGAATTGAGTGTCAGTCCAAGGATATTGTAGGCCTGAAAGTTTTTCGGGTCAAGCTGGATCGCTCTTTGAGCCGCCCCCATCGCCTCCTCCCACTGCCTTGATTCGTAGTGGCATTGAGCCTGGAAGGTGACGGCCTGAACGTCTTGGTGATCGACCATCGCAGCTCGGCGAAAAGCGTCTGCCGCTTGGTTGAATTGCTTGAGGGAGAGAAGAGCGAGGCCTTTCTGGTAGGCAGCATCCCCGTAGCCGGAAACGAGTTCAATCGCCTCGTCAAAGCTGGCGATTGAGTCCTTTGAGTGTCCCGAGCGCCACTGTGCCAGACCGAGGAAGAACCAGATCTCAGGGATCGAGCCAAGGGTCAGACTCGCCTCGTTCAGGCGAATCCTGGCTAGATCGGGACGGTTTTGCGCAAGGTCTATGCAAGCGAGGAGGGCGAGAGCTTCGGCCTGGTTCGGTGTTTGGGCCAGAAACGCGAGGAGTTCTGTTTCAGCGTGGTTGATTTCCCCCTCTTTCAGTAACTTCACCGATTGGGAAAGGGGATTTGGCAGATCGCGGCTCGAAAGCTGACGCAAGAGCGGATCGATGTTCGTCCGCTCAGACCGGGCGCTCACTGTTCGACTCGGTTGACTCATCTCAAGATTGACCTGTGTGGTTCCCAGAACCCCCCCTTTTATATTGGGCTTGGTGGAGGGGTTCTGCAGGGTTCGATTTGGGACAAAAGGCCCCTCAGAAATCTTTTGTGTAAGGGGGAGTCCGGCCTGTCGTTTCAGAGACCATAAGGGGAAATCCAAACTCCCAAAAAGGGGAGAGAGAAGCCTGGTTCATGGTCAAGGCCGCATTCCGTTCATGGAGGCGGCCTCTTTTTCTGGTCAAATGACAGTTCGTTAAGCGTTAGAGACTACGGCAAGTTTTGCCTCTGCCCGGGAGATGGCTTGCTTCAGGTCTTCGATCAGATCCTCTGGATCTTCGATACCACAAGAAATGCGCAGAAGGGAGGGGGGAATCCCCCGTTCAAGCCTCTGGTCTTCGGTCATGGTCGCGTGGGACATCAGAGGAGGGAAGGCAATGAGGCTCTCTACCCCACCGAGAGACTCTGCGAGGAGAAAAATTTCTGTTGTTTGAGCGACTTCGCGCGCGATCGCCTCACTCACAAACTCAACAGCAAGCATCCCACCAAAGCCCTTCATCTGCTTTTTGGCGGTTTCGTGTTGTGGGTGGGTTCTGAGCCCGGGATAGTGAACTTTTCGAACCGCCGGGTGCCCTTCCATCGCTTCTGCGACTGCTTGGGCGTTCTTGCAATGTCTCTCCATTCGCACCGAGAGAGTGCGGAGACCCCTCAGCGATAGCCAGCAGTCAAAGGGAGAAGGAGTTGCGCCATAAGCCTTCGTCCATTCATACAAGGCATGGCCAATTTCTGGATCGTTTGTGATTGTCGCTCCCCCCAAGACATCACTGTGGCCACTAATGTACTTAGTCGTGCTATGTACGACGATATCGACTCCGAGGGCAAGAGGGTTTTGCAGTGCAGGAGAGGCAAAAGTGTTATCAAAAACGACAATGAGGCCATGTTTTTTGGCTGCACTCACGACTGCCTCAATATCACACACCTTGAGGTTCGGATTGCTCGGCGTCTCAAAGATGAGCATCTTTGTCTCTGGCCGCACCGCTTGGTGAATGGAGTCCGGATTCATTGAGTCGAAAAATCCATGGGTCACTCCTTGGCGGGGGAGATATTGCTCCACCATGCGATGGGTGCCTCCATAGATATCTGTCGCCATGAGGATGTGGTCGCCTTGGCGCAAGAGACTGAATGAGGCAGCGATGGCTGCCATTCCGCTGGCGTAGACTGTGCAATGGCTCCCTCCTTCCAGGGCTGCAATCACCTTTTCGAGCATCAAACGGTTGGGGTTTTGACACCTGGTGTAGTCGATTGACGGGATATCTTCCAGACTGTCCCAGGCAAAGGTGGTGGATTGGTAAAGGGGTGGGACAACTGCCTTGAAGTCGCTGTCCGGCTCTTGGCCAACCCTCAGTGCCAAAGTTGCAAATCTCATGGAGTGATTATACGGATCGTTTTGTCTTGGGGTCTAGGGAGTTGTTAAAATCCGAATAATCTTCGGCTTTGTTGTGGAGTTTGTTCGTAGGGGTGTTGATGAAGTGCTGGCTCGCCTCATGCCCCAGCCTCTTGCCTCAGGTCTTCTTTCCCTGCGACGTCCTCCTCTCGGGGCTCGTAGACCAGGGTTATGCTTCGTCCTCTCCTTTTCGTTGTTGCGATCGGCACCCTGGCTCCTTTTGCCTTAGCCTCCTCAGGCGAGGGTGAGATCGGCAAGAAATGGACTCTTGACTTCGAGTTTGCCTCGACAACGATGCCCAAGAATAATGTCGCCATTCCTGGGGCGGGGGGAACTCCCTTCGCCTTTCGGTCCCTGACTGGCGAGGGGCCTTTTACCAACTTCAAGGCGATTCTGCTTTACGAGGGGCAGACAGGCCCTGGTTGGCGTCTCTTTCTGGCTCCTTTTCGCATTTCTGGTGTGGGGCGTCTTTCGGCATCGACTCAGTTCGAGGGCTTCAACTTTGCTCCCGGAGTGGATACGGAAGGGATTTATCGCTTTAACTCATGGCGCGTTACTTACCGGAATCGGTGGAACGTTGGCGCAAGTTCGGATCTTCGGGTCGGGTTCACGTTGAAGGTGCGGGATGCAGAAGTCACTGTTCGCCAGGGCAGCGAGCGACGAAGCAAAAAGGACGTCGGAGTCGTGCCCCTGCTCCACTTGGCAGGCTCGAGCCAGATCTCCGACGCTTTTCGATTTGAATTCGATATTGATGGAGCTGCTGCTCCCCAGGGTAGAGCTGTAGACCTCGCCCTTCGGGTTACTTATGACATAAATCCGAATTTCAGCGCGACGCTCGGTTGGCGAACCCTGGAAGGTGGTGCCGATAACGATACTGTCTTCAACTTCACTCAGTTCAACAGTGTCACTCTCGGCGTTCGCTATCGATTTTAGGATTCTTGCGTTTCCGGCCGTTCCATCCTCTCGGGAGCACTGATCCCTAGCAGACGGAACGCAGAGCGGAATGCGATGCGGGTGGCATGGCAGAGGGCGAGCCTTGCTTTGCTCAGGGTTTGCTCCTCTGGCTGGATCACCCGGCACGAATCATAAAAGGAGTGGTAGAGTCTGGCGAGTTCGATCACGTAGGTTGTAAGGCGGTTCACGGCAAAATCTGCCGCACATCTCTCGACTTCGTAAGGCAAGTCGCAGATCTTGGTCATGAGTGCTTTCTCTTTGTCGTGGGTCAGGCAGGACCAGTCCACTTCTGGAGCGAGGGAAAGGCCAAGGCTCTCGGCACGGTCGATGACGCTGCAGATTCGCGCATGACCATATTGAGCGTAGAAAACAGGATTTTCGTCTCCTTGGCGAGCAGCAAGGTCGAGGTCGAAATCCATGGCTGTATCGTGGTGCCTCATTAGATAGAAGAAGCGTGCGACGTCGCCTCCCGACTCTTCTTGTTCGGCGAGAGACCCAGATGGCTTCATTTTTATTCCAATTTCATGCAGTAAGTCGATGAGCGCATAAATATTCCCATCTCTTTTTCGCATTGGAGCTGGTTTTCCGTCCTTCAGGAACCTTACGATCTGGAAGATCAGAACCTTCAGGCGTTCTTCGCTCAGGGCCTTGGCAGCGCGGCAGTCTGCCCAGTCTTGGGGCGACGAGTAGATTTCTTGTTCGAATTCACTCATTTCTCCGTCGGGGGTGACGCCGGGGATCATCTCAACAGCAGCCAGGACGGAATGGAGGCGGCTGATATAGCCGTGATGGTCTGGCCCGAGGACGGTGAGGAGTTGATCGGCACCCTCCGGACGCTTGAGTTTGTCCTTGTGGTAGGTGACGTCGCTCGCGATGTAGGTGAGGCGACCATCTTTTCGCCTTAAGACACGATCCATGTCGTCGCCAAACTTGGTGGAGCGGAGCCAAAGGGTAACTCCTTCTCCTTCCGCGTCGTCTTCATCCACCACTTGGGCTTCTTTGGTGACGGCTTTGATTTCTCCTCCCTTTGCCATTTGAAGCTTGGTTCGAAAGGCTTTGCTATCTGCAACTCCCTTTGTTACAAGGCTCTCGATATCGCTTGCAACCATTCCTGCCTCGTGCAAAGACTGCTCGCTAAACCAGGTGTCGAAATGCACCCCAAAGGCGGAGAGGTCACTTTGCTGCTTGGCGACCATTGCATCGGTCACGATGAAGAGCATTTCTTCTTCGGTGGCTCTGGCCAAAAATGAGGGGAGGTCGTTCTGCCACTTGGCTTTGATACTTGCGAGCAGGGTTGTGACCTTCGCGAGCATTGCGACTTCTGCCTTGGAAGATGCCCTAGCGAAGGTGGCGAGGTAGGGTCGCTCGGTGAGGTCGTCAAGTTCGGCGAGTCGCTGAATTTGGTCAGGGAGGTCGTGAGCGACGGCTTGGACGTAGTCGCCCTGGTACCCCTTCTCTGGAATCGGCTCCCCGAGAGCGAGGGCTTTCACTGAGTCAGAGAAGAGCCTCATCTGGGTTGAGTTGACGCCATCGTTGATGTAGTACTCGCGGTGGACTTCGTGGCCGGCTGCTTCCAGAACGTTCGCGAGGGTTGAGCCGAAGGCAGCCCCCCTTCCGGATCCGATTGTGATGGGGCCGTTCGGGTTGACACTGACGAATTCAATGTTGATCTTTCGCCTGATGTCAGGGGTGAGGTGGCAAAAAGCTGCTCCCTTTTGCAGGACTTCTCTTCCAAATTCCGCCACGGCCCCTGGTCGAAGCTGAAAATTCACAAAACCAGGCCCAGCGACTTCGACTTCCTGAAAGATCTGGGTTTGTTCCTTCAGGGTTTCCGCGAGAGCCTCGGCGATGGCGCGGGGGTTTTGGCCGAGTTTTTTGCTCGCGATGAGGGCAAAATTGGTCATGAAGTCTGCGTGTCCTGCCGTTTTGGGGATGTCCACTTCGACAGGGATTCTCAGGGCTTCCTGAGGCCAGGTGCCTGTCGAAACCAATTGCGAGATTGCTTTGTGGGTGAGTTTGGTGAGGTATGGGCGAATCAAGGGAAAAGGTTTACCTTGTCTTGGGGGGAAGTGCCGCGACAAGGCCCGCCCGGATGTCGCTCTAGTGAAGTTTCCAAAAATCCCTCTCTTTAAGGGGTGCAGTCTGGGGCTTCGACCGAATACAATAGGGTTCATTCGGGTCATCGAATGGAGGCGGAATCCTGGCTTTGGTGTGCTGGCGTTTCCCGAAAGTGACCTGTTTTGGGATTGAGGACCGAATAAAGATATGGCGTTACCGCGCATCACGATGGCTCAGTTTCTGATCCAACGGCAGTTGATCAATAACGAACAACTGGAAGAAGCTCAGAAAGTCCAACGACAAACGAACGAACCAGACCTCGGGCGAGTTCTCGTCAATTTGGGCTTTGTCACAGAGAAAGACATGCTCCAAGGAAAGGCCGCCGAGCAAGGAATGCCTTTCGCTGACGTAGACAATATCCAGGTGGAGAGCAGTGCGATCAACGTTGTTCCAGAGCGTCTTGTTAAGCTCCACACAGTTTTGCCGGTTCGCAAAGATGGCATGACTTTGTGGCTTGCGATGGCGAATACAAACAATCTCGAAGCATTGGATGCTGTTCGTTTGGCTTCCGGCTGCATGGTCAAGCCAGTAATGGCAGTACCTGATGCGATCGAGGATGCGATCCGTAAGTATTATTCCGGCTCAGGTTCTGAGGGTGGCTCGGCGACTGCGCCTGTTGCTGCTGCTGCTCCTGTTATGGAGTCTGCCGCAGCGAGTCGCGGGGACATTCGTGCCATGATCGCACAAGCCCAGGTCGGCCGCGATAGTGACAAGATGTCTTCTGCCGAAGATGCCGAGGGGGACGGGGTTGAGTTAGCCGAACAGGCTCCTATTATCAAGCTGGCGAATGCTGTGATCCAGCAAGCGATCCTCGACCGAGCTTCGGACATCCACGTTGAACCAGGCGTCCGCTCTGTGCGAATCCGATACCGCATTGACGGTGTTTTGATGGAAGCGATGATGGTTCCCAAGAACCTTCAGGCTCCTCTCATTAGCCGTATCAAGATCATGTCGGAAATGAACATCGCTGAGCGCCGTGTTCCTCAGGATGGTCGTATCGAAGTTAGAAACCAAGGCAAAGAGTTTGACCTCCGCGTCAGCTCGATCCCAACGCCATTTGGCGAGAAGATCGTTATGCGTATTCTCGACAAGGGCAACGCCATGATCGGTTTGGGGAAGCTGGGCTTCACTGCCGAAAACCAAGCGAAGATCGAGGAGCTCGTAAGCCAGCCAAACGGCATGTTCCTCTGTACCGGCCCGACCGGTTCCGGAAAGACCACGACCCAGTACTCGGTTCTCCATATCCTGAACTCGATCGAGAGAAACATTATCACGGTTGAAGACCCGATCGAGTATCAGCTCAACGGTATTGCTCAGGTCGGTGTGAATAAGAAAGCTGGATTGACCTTTGGAACTGCCCTGCGCGCCTTCTTGCGTCAAGACCCAGACATCATCATGGTTGGGGAAATGCGCGACTTGGAAACGGCAGAGATTGCGATTGAAGCATCACTTACTGGCCACTTGGTTCTTTCCACTCTCCACACGAACGACGCTCCTTCGGCTGCGATTCGTATGATTGACATGGGGGTTGAGCCCTATCTGATCTCAGCGACAGTCATCGGAGTTTTGGCCCAACGGTTGGGCCGCAAGGTTGATCCAGATAGCCGAGAGCCTTACCCGGTGAAAGCAATTGACCTTCGTCGTTTTGGCTTCCCAGTCACGGATCCTGATGAGGATGTAACTCTGTACCGAGGTGTTCCTGCCGAGCAAAACCGAATGACAGGGTACCGAGGTCGAACTGGATTCCACGAACTCATGATCCTGAACGGAGAGATCGCCGAATTGATCGTTCGCCGCGCTCCCCTCGGAGATCTCAAGGCGGCAGCCAAGGCGAATGGAATGAAGGAACTCAGGGAAGACGGGCTCGAGAAAGTCTTGGCAGGGATCACAGACCCACAAGAAGTTATGCGCGTCGTCTTCACTGCTGGTTTCTAGTCGTCAGTTGCTTTGGGGGTTGTGGACTGAAGTCTGCGGCCAGCTCAGGGACATGGACTGCCTGGCCCCTTTACCTGGTAAAAATACCAGGTAAAGGGGTTCATGGAGAGACCTTTTGATCCAAAGTGGCTTCACAGGGATGAATGCAGGGGTAAGGGATTTAGGAATTCAAGGGTAATTCGCCGCGCCGCCGGGCCCACGGCCACGCCCGACCGGTTCCTCATCGGGTGAGCAAAATCCAAGCACTCGTCCGGTCTGCCCCCTGGCGGCGCTGGGTTCGTCGGAACGTCCAAAAAGATCCAGACGCGCCCAGAGGTGGGAAGAT
>JALOLT010000078.1 GCA_025455775.1 Fimbriimonadaceae bacterium | reverse complement strand
TCCCCAAAGCATCGTCCACAGCTTTGTCAAATTCCACGATGGCAGTGTCCTGGGTCAGCTCGGCTGGCCAGACATGAGACTGCCGATCCAGTATGCCCTTCTCTATCCCGAACGGAAATCGAACTCCATTCCCCCTTGGTCACCGTTAGACACACCTCACCTCACCTTTGAGCCAGTTGATCATAAGACTTTCTTCGGAGTCCAATTGGCCAGAGAGGCAGCGGCGAAAGGTGGCACAATGCCTTGTGCCTTCAATGCTGCCAACGAAGCTGCCACTGGGGCCTTTTTACAGGGGAAATGCAGCTTCTTAGGCATCACAGACGTTGTTCAAAGAGTGATGCAAAATCACGTACCTGCCACGCCAACTCTCGAAAATCTCCTCGCCGTTGACGTTTGGGCCACTGAAGAAGCCAGAAAGCACCTGGGATAAAGCGACGTAATGGAAAACCTTATCACTGTTTGGGAATGGATCAGAGGTGGGCTTGTCTTTATGGCAGTGCTCACCGTCTTAGTCTTCGTCCATGAACTCGGCCACTACTGGGTCGCCCGTCTTTGCGGGATGCATGTCGAAGCCTTTGCCGTTATGATGGGGGGAGTTCGTAAGACGAAGCTCGACGAATACCTCGAAAAGCCTCTCCCTCCGACCTATCCTCTGTGGCTGACTGCGCTCGGTGCTGTCGCCCTCGTCTACGTCGGATCCTTTGAAAGGCAAGCCTGGGCTCTCTATCTGGGGATGGCTGTCCTGGGCGTCCTGATCCCAGTCGCAATCGGCTCCCGACTTGCCACCCTCTATCACCTCAGTCGCTCTTACTGGCTCGGAACCTTCGGCAAATCCTATGGCGGGGCTGTGGTGATCATCTTGATCGCGATGGGAGGTCGCCCGACCCTTCTCGGGCTCCTTTCCATTCTGATGGCAGCCTCGCTCGTGGCCTTGCTGATTCTTTACTACTTCCCTGTCTCCCAAAAAGCGGAGGACGCCCCCTTTGGTATGGGATCTCTCCAGCTTGGGGACGGAAGAACAGTTCCAGTTCGCTTCCGTCCCGTTTGGCACGTGACGAACAAGCAAGGTACCGAGTTTTCACTCTTGCTCCTTCCTCTGGGGGGATTCGCCAAAATGCGCGGAATGCACCCCAAAGCTGACGGCAGCGAAGTGCACATCGAAGGGGGCTTCTACAATCGCCCCCCCTGGCAACGCCTCTTGGTTCTTTTTGCTGGCCCCCTCTTCAGCATTCTCTTTGGCATCGCCCTCATGGCGAGCCACTACGCGATCGCAGGGGCACCCACCGCCACGACAAAGGTGCAAGAGAGTGCGCCCCTCACTCCGGCCTACGTCGCGGGAATCCGAACTGGTGACCAAATTATCAGTGTCAATGGCCAGCCCATCACGAAGGGAGTCGACTTCCTCCGCGCCGTCCGATTTAGCTACGATATCACAGAGTCTGCTCGAACCCCGAAACCGGTGGATGTTGTCTGGCAAAGAGGCGAAGAGAGATTCTCCGCCTCGATTACCCCGGTCATCACAGACGCTCCTATCTATGTCGTTGACGAGACCCAGATCAACCTCCGCCGGAAGTACGTTGCCAGGGTCGGCATCCGATTCGAGACGCTCAATCAACCCCTCGCTTGGAACGATGCCATTTCCCGTTCCGTCGCCGAGCCTTTCCGAATGGTGAACAATCTCGGGGCGATGGCGACCAATGTCGATACAATGCGCGAAAATCTGGGAGGGATGACAGGCGTGGCAGCAGTCTCCCGGGATGTTGCCAATACAGGCTTCTGGCCAGTCGTTCTCCTGGCAGGGCTCATTAGCATCAGCCTTGGCATCATGAACCTCCTGCCTGTTCCCCCAATGGACGGTGGCCAGATGGTCATTGCTTTTGTGGAAATGCTTAGGGGTGGCAAGAGGCTCTCCCTGGGGCTTCAGAATGCAGTCACGAACTTCGGAATGGTCTTCATTCTGATCATCGCTGTACTCGGTTTGACCCTCGATATCGGCCGTATCACTGGGAACAGTGGGGGTCGATCTGGACTTGGAACCTCGATCCCCATTGCTCCGCGCGATGGTGAGCCAGCCAAGAATCTCTCTGCCAAGGAATTCTCTGACCTGATCCGCAAGCAAGAAGAGAGCAAAGCAAAGGAGGGCTAGGGCTCTCCGCCTTGGCAAAGGTAACCTCCTTTCGTGAAGCTTTGTCGCTTTGAGTTAGTCGAGGAGCCAGGTCGCGTCAGAACTGGACTCTTTTACGACAATCGAGTCTACGAAACAGATGGCCAAAACGCCCTCGGAGTTCATGACCTTACGAAGGTTCGGTTCCATCCCCCCACGGGACAGGCACCAGTTCTTCGCGCCTTTGACTGGGCTCGAGGAGCGAACGGCGAAGAAAGCCTGAGCTACTCCTATAAAAATCCTTCCGTGCTCATCGGTCCCCTCGGGGAAATCGAAGCCCCTGTAACTCTGGGTGCCTTGGACTTTCAAGTGCGAGTTTGCGGCTTAATTCAAGATTCCGGCCGCCAAATCGACCGTAGCGAAGCACCCAGTTTCATTTTGGGATATGCCTTGCTCATCTGTCCCTTCAGCCCGACCGATCTTGAGGCGGAACTCGCACGCGGTGGTTCCGGAACGGTCGCGACAGACGTCTCTCCTGCCCTCGGGCCATTTGTCGTGACCCCCGAAGAACTCGCGGAATACGGGGTGAGCGGAGAACCAACTGCCTTTCAGTCCACGTATGAAATCAAGGTGAACGAGGAAGTAGTGGGAAAGGGAAACTGGCAGAGTCACTGCTCTTTTGTCGAGCTCCTCCAACTTTCGAGCATCAGCTCCCCCGTGACAAGCGGGGAGATCATCGCCTTCCCGCCTCTGGCTCAATCTCCCCTTATCGAAACCTCCTTCGGCCGGGAACTCCTGCCGGGGGATAAAGTAAGTGCCACTGTTGAGGGCTTCGGCACCTTGGTCGTGCGCATCGGCTAGCTTTTTTTCTTGAACCTTCTCACCCCCCCAAATAACCTTCTTATGTCTGATACAGGAATTCAAAAGACAACCCTTTCCAACGGGGTTCGCGTTCTCACCGAACGAGTCGATCATGTTGGTTCTGCCTCCATCGGCCTGTGGTGCCAAACTGGTTCAGCCCAGGAGTTCGAAAACGAGGCTGGCATAACCCACCTCATCGAGCACATGCTCTTCAAAGGAACGCCGAAGCGATCTGCCAAAGAAATCGCGGAGGCGATTGAGGGCAGAGGCGGAATGCTAAACGCCTTTACCGACAAGGAGCAAACCTGCTACTACTGCCGCGTTTTGGCCGATGATTCTGAGAACGCGGTCGATGTCCTCACCGACATGATGACCCACTCCCTGATCGATGCTGACGAGCTAGAAATGGAGAAAGGAGTCGTGCTGGAAGAGATCAAGCGGGGCGAGGACGAACCAGGCGACCTCGTTTTTGACCTCCATCTTCAAGGCCTCTGGGAGGATCACGAACTCGGCAAGCCAGTTATCGGAACCAAGGAATCGGTCAGCAGTTTTGGCCGCCAAAATTTGGTGGACTACATGGATCGCCAGTACCGCGGTAACAGAGTGGTGCTTACCTCGGCCGGGCGCGTGGATCACGATTCCTTTGTCCGCTGGGCCGAGGAGAAACTCGGCCATCTTCCTGCAGGAGATCCTAACGGTTCCCTTGCAAGGCCCAAAGGACAACCAGGCACCCAGCTGGTTCAAAAAGAGATTGAGCAGGTTCACTTCTGCATCGGAACCGACGGGGTCTCCCACTACGACGACACCATCTACATTGCGACCCTTCTTGACGCAGTTCTGGGAGGGGGGATGAGTGGTCGCTTGTTCCAGGAAGTCCGGGAAAAGCGCGGTCTTGTCTACGCTATCGCGAGCTACAACCTCATCTATTCTTCCGGCGGAGCCTTTACCGTTTGGGGAGGAACGTCGCCCGAGAAATGGGAGCAACTGCAATCGGTTGTCCGAGACGTTTTTGATGATGTCAGAACGAATGGCCCAACAGAGGAGGAACTTACGCGGGTGAAGCGCCAGATTCGGGGCAACCTGGTTTTGGGGCTCGAGGGGATGAGCAACCGCATGATGAGGATGTCGCGCAACGAACTCATCCACGGACGTCAAATTCCGATTGAAGAGACCCTCGCCAAGCTCGAGGCTGTGACGTGTGGGCACGTTCGGGATTATGCTCACGAGAGCCTGGATGAAGAGCGTATGAGGGTGACGTCGATCCAACCCAGGTAATTCTGGGCTGGTAAACTCATTGCTCGCGTGGGATTGTAGCTCAGTGGTTAGAGCAGGCGACTCATAATCGCTCGGTCGAGGGTTCGATTCCCTCCTATCCCACTCCCAACTCCTTTCACCTCTGGGTGAGGGGTGTTACGACTTTGGGATTTAAGCTCTCTGCCACAGGTATGGGAGACTGTTGACCAAATTCCCCTTTCAAGATGTTAAGGGCAAGTGAGTTTCTGAGGAAGCTGAGCTTTTAAGGAAGCTAGGCCAAGTCACCGATAAAAGCGAGGGAACATCCTCTGAACAGGAGAAAGGTGGATGGAGCGGGAAACGAGATTCGAACTCGCGACCCTCTCGTTGGCAACGAGATGCTCTACCACTGAGCTATTCCCGCTCGCGAATGAAAAGAAAGGATACCAGATCGCCCCCTGCCTGGCAAGACCCAAGGGCCCCATGGGACCCCACCGTCATAATCACTCTCGTGAATCGCCCCTTGCCTGCCTTTGAACTCGTCGTCGAAGCGGTCGAGAAAGCCGCTCACCACGCAGTTTCGCTCCAGCAAGGGATCGGCGGAGAACTCAAAGCCGATGGCTCCATCGTCACCCAAGCCGATCGCGAAGTCGAAACGATGCTCAAAGAGGCCTTCCTTGGCCTTACCCCTGGCGCAGGATTTTGGGGCGAGGAGTTCGGCTTCACCCCACCCACCGATGCTGGTTTTTGGGTAGTTGACCCCATCGACGGCACCAGTAATTACGCCCACGGGCAAGCTCTTTGGGGAGTCACAGCTGGATACCTGCGCGATGGAATCCTCGAACAAGGCATCATCTACATGCCCCGGCTGAACATGATGCTCTGCGCGGAACGGGGCGGCGGAGCTACCCTCAACGGCAAACCGATGTCCCCCATCCCGCCAGGAGAGATCCAACCCCAGCAGCTCGTCGGTCACGGAGACGCGACTCTCCCGGCGATTTCTGATTGCCCTGGCAAAATGAGGCATTTGGGAGCCTTCGTGATTGAAGCAGCCTATGTCGCCACCCAGTCTCTCCGCGCTATGACGGCCGGACGAGTCAAGCTCTACGATGCGGCGGGAGGGATCCTCATCTGTCGCGAGCTAGGAGCCGAAATCCGCGAACTGAGTGGAGCAGACTGGCGCGAAGCAGACTGGCAGAAAGAAAGCCGCTGCAACCCCCTCTACATAGGCCCCCGCGAGAGTAACTTCCCCTACGGAAACCACTGGTCTCGATACCAGTAACTTGTTCGCGGCGCGAGTCTCCTCAGGTTCCTCCTGGTTATGCTGCTTTCGGGGTTGGATGGTGAAAGGAGCCAACCGAATCCGAAAGGGATTCGAGGGAGCCTACCTCCACCGGAGCCCCTCAGGGCCAGCCGAAGGCTCCCCGCGCCGGCCGGGGGCAGACCGGACGAGTGCTCGGATTTTGCCCACCCCAGTGAGGAACCGGTCGGGCGAGGCCGTGGGCCCGGCGGCGCGGGGTGAGGGCCAACCACAGGTCACAAACCTTAGCCGCCAAGCCAAGTCAATCCCCCAGTCGCCTGCCGTAGCCGTCGTACTTCACGCCACCTAACAAAATATAGATCCCATCAAAAAGCGACCACAAATAACCGATCCCGCAAAGACTCGAGATCAGTTGCAGAACCCCATGGGCAGAGTAGCCCAAATAAAAGCGACCAAAACCAGGGACTAAATTTAAGACCCCGGCAAGAACCCGACTCTTGTCACTGACCGGGGCTTGGAAGTGGTGGACCGCCGGAGGCCCACCGCGCAGAGAGGCACCTGCCGGCGGAACAGGAGGCCGAACCGGCTCAGGAACCCCAGGAGACCTCCCCCCCACCACTGGCGGAGGAATGTAAGGGCCAGAGACCCCAAAGCTCCCTTTGAGATCAGGGATCAACTTCGCTGGCAGCCAGTCGGACATCCCGGCTCGCCACACGAAGGTCTCCTCGTCAATCACACCGTCTACCGCGAGCTCTTTCAATTGTCCCAGAGTAAGGGGCCCGAGCTGACCATAGTGACCAACGTAATACCACTCTGCCTTGCCGGGGGGCGCATTCATATCAATTCCTCAAAAAGATATATCAAAAACGGAAGCGACCCAGGCTAGGATTCACCCCAGGACCTCCAGCGATCAAGTTCCTGCCCATTCGCCCTGAAAAACTGTCTCCGCTGGGCCAGTCATCCAAACGATCCCATCCTCTGAATAGTCAATCTCCAACCGACCACCAGGCAGGTCAATCAAGACCTGGCGCTCTGAGTGGCCATTCAGAAAACTCGCCACCCCACAGGCACAGGCACCAGTGCCACAGGCAAGGGTTACCCCAGCCCCTCGTTCCCAAGTTCTTTGCCTCAAGTGAGTGCGACTCAGAACCTGCACGAAGTGAACATTCACTCTGGCAGGAAAAAGGGGGTGATTTTCAAGAGCTGGCCCCACTTGCTCCAAATCCACGCCAGCTACATCAGGAACGAAAATCACCATGTGCGGGTTGCCCATACTCACAGCGGTTCCCCTGACGTCAGAGATTGGCTGATCAAGGAACAGTTCCCCTTCCCAATCCATGCCGATCTCCCGAGGGTTGAGCCTTGCCTTACCCATATTCACACGAACCTGACCGGAATCAGTCGACTGGAGACCCAGAACCCCCGCTCCAGTTTCAACCAAGACGCTGCTTTCCGCAGTCAAACCTTCTTGGTGCAAAAAAGCCAAGAAGCATCGAACCCCATTCCCACACATCTCACTTTCGCTTCCATCTGGGTTAAACATCCTCATTGCATAAGGGACATCTCTACCCTGGGTGGCTAAAATCAGTCCGTCGGCTCCTATCCCAAACCGACGGTCACAAACCTTCCTTGCGATTTCTGGCAAGGAAGGTTCTGGGAGGGGATTTTGGAGGGCATTGACCATCACGAAATCGTTGCCGATTCCGTGCATTTTGGTAAAGGCGAAGCCACCCATCATCAGTGCTGCTCTTCGTGACTATTCGATTGGCTCATGGGGGCCTTCGTCAGGTCGCCCACCGCCTTGGCCGGAAATTTGTCGAGAAGGAACGACAGAGGTGATCGCGTGCTTGTACACGAGCTGAGTCGGCTTCCCGGGGGAATCCAGCAAAACTGTAAAGGCATCAAAGCCTCTCACTTGACCACGAAGCTGAACACCACCCATCAAATAGATCGTGACTCCGATCCCTTCCTTTCTTACTTGATTCAAGAACATGTCTTGGAGGTTAATTGACTTACCCATTTTCTTTTATAGATCTCCAAACGTCAAAAGACGATCGACGTGCGACATAACCTGTCGCAAAGCCGGTGACGACGTGCCATCAATCGGAAATGAATGAAGGTTTGGCTCACTGCGCAACCAGGTTCTCTGGCGTTTCGCATATTGCGTTGTTTCCAACAGGACGGAGGCGATCCACTCGCCCTCCGAAATTTCCCCCCGAATCAATCGAACCACTTCACGGTAGCCAATCGCCCTCATCCCGGGGGCGTTCACTCTAACACCATGTTCCAAAAGACGGCTGACTTCTTCCTTCCAGCCTCTCCTCACCATATCACGAATCCTGGTCTCGAATACAGCTTCCTGAGAATTCCACTGCTGTTCGAGGCAAACTTTTGTCCGAGCATAGGGAGGAAGGCTCACGGAAACCGAATAAGTTTGGCCCTCAAGCCGCTCGAGCGCCCGACGAACCCTGACCCCATTCTTTAAATCAGTCTTCGTCGCTAACACCGGATCGAGGGCTTGAAGCCTAGCCACCAAACCGTCGAGGCCCTGCTGCTTCTCCTCATCCATCAGCTTCTGGCGCAATTCTGGCGCTGGTGGTCCTGCCATCCCTTGGTATTCCTCAAACAAGGCGCGAATGTAGAGCCCAGTCCCTCCGACCACAATCACCGACTGGCCAGCTCCGTAACAGTTCCAGAGAATCTCTTGAGCCAAGGTGACCCATTCCCCGACCCCGAAATCTTCAGTCGGCTCTTTGAGGTCGATCAGGTGGTATCGGCCCTTGTCCTCCGGCTTATTGGTGCCGATGTCCATCCCTCGATAAACCTGAAAGGCGTCTGCATTCACAAGCGCAGCCCCGGTTTGAAGCGAGAGTTGCTCTGCGAGCCAACTTTTGCCGCTCGCCGTCTGGCCCATGATTGCCAAGAGAAATGGTCTCTGTGTCATTTGATCTTCACACGTGAAATCTCACCTCTGGGCGGAGGGTGCACCTCAAACACCCTGAAGGATGGATACCGCTTCCCCAGGCTTCAGCCCCTTATCTTCTCTGCATCTGTTGAAGAAAAGAAACGAATTCTGCGCGACCCAGGCCCGGAGCCACGCCCGTGCCTCGCCAGAGCGAGGCACTCGCCCCTGGATCGCGCAAACGGAAAACACCTGAACCATCCTTTCCCTGCCTTGAACCGAGAGGGAACCTTAGTGAGAGGCAAAGTCAGCGAGACGTGGAAATGACCTTGACCCCGTTCTTGTCATTCGCCCGACCAGTCGGAGAAGCGTCCACTTCGTTTTTAACCGTGAAGTTGTCGTTCACTTTTTTCTCTTTGCGGAATGTGCCAGTGACCTCAACCATATTCCCGTTTTCCACCTTCCCTTTCACCCTTCCGCGCAAATACACGTTGATCTCCTTATTCTCGCTTTGTAACTTGAACGTGGTGTATTCGCGATCAGCTCGAGACGTGCGCACCCTAAAATCCGCAACCTTTCCTGTCACCGTCAAAACATTTCCATCGTGTCGGTCTGCATTTTTCAAAAGGTCGTCGATCTTCAGCGTCGCGGCAAATGCAGTCACGGCGGTAAAGATAACAAGACCTAAAACTAAAGCTCGTTTCATGTTCGTATTGGTTTCTCCTTTCACTGCTCAGAATCGTATGAGGCTATGGGCATGATAGCCTAAAATGTTCTGGCGCCCTCCCAAGAAGGTTAGTTCGACTAAGAATCCCATCCCGCAGACTTGGCCATTAAGGCGCTCTACCAATCTGGCTGCCGCTGCCGCCGTCCCCCCCGTCGCGAGCAAGTCATCAACAATGTAGGCTCTCTGGCCAGGCGTCACGGCATCTACGTGCATTTCAACTGTATTGGTGCCGTATTCCAGGGCGTACTCCTCGCTGATTCGCTCGTAAGGCAGTTTGCCGAGCTTTCTGGCCAAGACAAATGGAAGCCCCAATTGAAGTGCCACCGGCGTACCAAAGATAAATCCCCGGCTCTCAATCCCTACGATCACGTCAGCACCTCTTGCCTTTGCATCTTCAGAAAGCAAGTCAACTGCTTCTTGAGTCGCTACCGCGCTCTGCAGGACTGGGGTGACATCCTTGAACAAAATGCCAGGCTTCGGAAAATCTGGCACATCACGAATCAGGCTCTCGGCGAGAAGTTGAGACATTTCGGTCTCTTTATACCCAGGCTCCCCCTCTGGGTGACGACTGACTTACCCCTGCAAGTTAGGGCCGAAATGGCTCTGACGAGCCCAATACCGCCACTTTATAGGGGAAAACAAAACCCTTAAAGACGCCGCCCCGAACCGCAGGATCCGCTTGAACCAACTGCTTAGCCCCTTCGTAGCTCGGAGCCAAGAAAATGCCTAGCCCGATCGTCTCTGGCCCGTTTGTTTGAGTCCTCCCCAGGAGCAAAACAAGCCCACGATCACTCATAGACTGCCAAAAAGTTATATGGTCGCCCAAGGCACCCCACTCTTCTTCGGTGGGGCCCTCGAGAAGCATTGCATAACGCATAGGTTGGAAAACCACGAGCCACTGGGTCAGATCCATAACGTCTTGACCCAGTGTAGCGAATCAACTGTTATGGTGTAAATCCGCGATCTTGCCAGCTTGATCGTAACATAGCTGGTGATCTTGGCAGGTCGATATCAATTAAAGGCTGATTCGTAACCGTCCTCTCCCGAATTCGATTGTCATAATTGAATCGAATCGGCAAGGACCATGTGACTATCGCCTCATCTTTGCTGATAATTGTACCGTTTAAGGTCATTCCGCCACCTGCGGTACCGACGTTTCCACCACCAACGAAGTTCGTATACAAGATAGCATCAATCTGGTTTACGCCTCCCGCTGCTGCATTGGTATAGGCTGTCTTTGTTGCTGGGTTTGTTTCCAAAAGACTTTGGTACTTTTTGATCCCCCAGCTATCTGTCGCTCTCGCATCGAAGGCGGGAATCAGATTTCCATTATCATCATAGCGGGCCTTCGTGAATGGCGGTGACATATAGTCGAGGGGGTTGTTGCCAAAAGTCGTCGTATTCCCCATCATGACTGATTGAGCAGCTGCTAAACCAAGGAAGTCCTTCTTTTCGTTCGCTTGCTCAATTGCTGTCATGTTTGAACCAGTAAAGTCCGGGGCATCCTTGTAGCGCACACTCCCGATAACATGCACGTTCCTTGCCGCGTAGAGTGTCCCCTGACCCTGAACAGTCCCGCTCAGAGCAACGTCGCCGTTGAAGGCAACTGGGCCGTGAATCCTAATCGGATTCGTCGTTGTTCCGATCAAAAGAGCGGAACCGTTCACTACGCCATTCGAGCTGACTCTTCGATATCGATTGAGACCACTGTCCCAAACATCAACGTAGGCACCAGCATAATTGACATTAGGTGATCCGTCGCCATTCAACTCATTCGTTGTTCCAGTTGCGCCAACCCAACGGGGGTTTGGTGTTCCGTCGGCGAAAGTCTGTTTTTCGTCTCGATAGGCTTTACTCTTGGCGTATCGACTCCCTTCTGAATCCGCTGCGTCATTCACGTTACCAAAATTAGTAATGTCAGGCATAATGACTTCTTGAGTCGGCTTTGAGTCGATCAAAGTCGTAGTCATCGTTGACCCACTCAGTGTCCAATTCTTGATTCCGTTCACATCCTGCAAGGCCACGCCAAAGAGCTTGTTTCTCACAATGGAGGCCTGATCCATGTACACCAAGTCCCGCCATTTCTCAAACTCCGCAGAGCCGATCGCGCCGTGAATTGCAGAATTATAAGGTTGTCTCATCCTAGTTCGATGAGGAGTTGCTAAGTTGTTATACTGTGTCGTATATTCTGATTGACTCCATTTATTGATGGCCCCAGAAACAACACCAGCTGCTCCTGGTACAAGTTTTTCATTCATCGAAGCGATGACCGAGCCATTGATTGTCCCTGATCCATTCCCGATCGTGAAATTGCCATTGGCTCGCATGTCACCATTTACGATGAGGTTTGTCGAAGTGAACCCGTACATCCAGCCGTAATTGTTTACGAAATAAGTGTAGTCAAAGACTTGACTGCGCTGGAGTTCGTATCTCGCCACAACATCAACAGTTCTTGTCGCTTCGCCAGCCTCGATAGAACCATTCCCGTTGCGATCGATCCAACCAACAGATCGGATGGTAACTAAGCGGGTATAAGAGTCCAACTGCACGAAAGATGTGATGGCGGCTGCATAGGCACCGATCCCGGCGATCGTCCCACTCACAGCCCCCTTTGGCACTGCCACAGAGGCTCCACTCAGGGCCGCGTCCATGGAGGTAAACTTTTGGCTCGACTTAAAAGGTCGCCAGTACTGCAAAAGAACTTGTTGCGAGGCAGCTTCACATAAGTTGGTCGTTTGGATATCCAACATATTGTGGCGCGCTTGGCGTACATTGAGGGTAGTTCTGTCAATATAGGTTGTCGCAGCCACTGCCAATAGTGACATCAAGGCAAAGCTCATGAGCATTGCATTGCCTCTCTGTTTGGTTCTGCGTCTTCTGGGGGAACTTACCATAGTAAAAACCTTTCTTGACTAGTTGGAAACTTGCGGGATGTTACGAAGATAAACGACTTCTCGGCGACGATTGCGCACTTGATCACTAGTAGAACCCCGACGACTTGCCACGATCTTGAGTGATAAACTTCGAACCGTTGATCCAATGCCTGGCGTAAAAATCTTATAGGCTGGCGCAGTGGGGAGTGGGCCATTCGTATTCGCAAGGGAGCCGAGAGAGTCATGAGAGACTGTGGCAAATGGGTCAGATGTGAGCACGTTTTTTGCGATCACTCTTTGACTACCGGCTTTGTCACGAAGCCATAAAGTCCCATTCACTAACCAAATTCTTCGGTCAAATGATTCTGGGGAGATCGGCTGTACATAGCTACCAGCAGTATCTCGGGCTGGCCAACGATAAGTGACACCCATTCCGTCTGCATCAACTGTCACCTGCATGGCTTCACGCAGCTGGTCAGTCATGATCCTCACTGCCTGCCTTGTCTGAGTGTCAGTATCGGTCCATGCTTCTCCTCTCGCCCAAACACCCATCGCCATCATGAACATCGTAATCACTCCAACCAAGACAACGCTCGAGATCGTGAGAGATGTCATCATTTCCACTAAGGTGTAACCACGCCTCTTAAGTGGTCTCTCTCGTTGGGTCACTGTCATAGATTTGCCACCATTGTGCCCACTCGTACCACCCGCCAAGCGTTCTTTTCCTTCCACACAACCACAACTTCGACCCGTCTGAGTTCGAGCGATGGATTTGTTACTTTCACAAAGCCACGTCCACCCACCAAGAGACGAGAGGCATTATCCGAGATCGCGGCATCAACGCCACTAAACTCGTAACCATGTTCACCACTCGAACCAAACCCTTCCGCTCCCATATTCACTAAAGTCTGACTGTCGATCAAGTCTTGGCTGTGCATCTGAGATGGTGTCAAGTTTGCATAACCTGAGCCTCTGAGGCGCTCGATTTGTTTTTGGGCGATGCTCACTGCTGTGTTCAGACTATCAGCCTTGACGCGACTTGCATTCGCAATGGGCATCGTTGCCGAGAAGAGCAAAGCACACACAAGAGCCAAGAAGGATGCAAACATCGCTTCTATTAAAGTGTGAGCCTTTGTGGTGTTTTTCTTCAAGGAATGAACTCCGGAGGAACGGCGAAGGAAAGGTCAGGAATCAGAGTGTTTCTGTCACAGAGACTCCTAGCTTCCTTCTTCCACTTCTTCTCTATTGGTTAGCTGATAAAATTGCGGTTTATGCCAGGGTAGAAAAGAAGTGAGCTCGGATCCTAAATCCGAGCTCACAGACATGAGCACCCAGAAGGCTGCCAGAGATTAGAGACCAGCAGCCGCGATCGCTGCCGCTTGCGTCGCTGAATCTTGGAAATCGCTCAGAGTCTTACCCTTGAAAGTGGGTTCTGCGCCAACAGCGGCAGGAACATAGTCATCTGGTGCGCCAACCGGTCCGACTGGCTGCTTCTTCATATAGGTGGGAGTGAGATCACTCCAAGCAACCGCGTCGCCACTTGCCTTACCTTTGTCCATGGCAAACTGCTCCTTAGCAGATTCGATTTGTTTCAAGTTACCAACAACTGTTTGAAGTCGGCTGTTTTGGCGAGCCTTGATGAAATTCGGGACAGCGATCGCCAGCAAGATGCCGATGATCAGGACGACGATCATGATTTCAACAAGCGTGAATGCTCGTCTTTGCAGATTTCTCTTTTTCAACTTTTACCCCGTATCTATCACCTAAGACTCTGACTGCCGGTTCTGGCTGCCTCACAACTCAGGTAAACGATCTACAAGGTTCTTTTTCCTTCGTCCTTACTAAAGAACCCTAGCATTCTTAACCGAATTCGAAAATTAACTTTCAAAACGAAATCAAGGCT
>JALOLT010000077.1 GCA_025455775.1 Fimbriimonadaceae bacterium | reverse complement strand
GTGGCATCCACTGGGTTCATTTCCTACAGTCACATGCTCGATGACAGCCAACCTTGGTACTTCAACGGTTCACCCTATCTAACTGGCCCAGGCGCAGTGCTGGCCACGAATGCTCAGATCCAAGCTGTTCTCAGCGATCTGCAGTACATCGGAATCTCCACGGATATTGACGATGTTGACGTGACTTATACCGATAACGTGAAGGCTGTTCCGGAGCCAGTTTCCCTGGTGGCCCTCAGTCTGGTTCTCGCGACTGTTGCCCGAAAGCGGAGGAAGTCTTAAGGGGAGACCGAGAGGCTAATAGGGGCGAGTCGACTTTGATCACGAATGCCTAGGGTGGCAGGTTTAGCCACTCACTGACGTCCAGTTCTGTCGCGGTGTTATTTGGGGCATCCGCGACAGGATGGAGGCTAAGCACTTCTCGAACCGATGCCGTTCTACGCTGCTCCAGTCCAGATCGCTCGCGCTCACCCCGAAGCTTCGTACTCTGCCAGTAGAAGCTCGCGGCGAACGAGGCGTCTCCTTCGGCTGCTGCGATCGCAGCGGCTAAGTCCAGGACATTTACGTTGGGAGTTTTTGACTTATTGAGCAGATCCATGTGGGCTTCTGCCGTATGCTTTCGCGCTTCGGATTTGTCTCCGTCAGCGAGTGAAATCCATGCCGCGGTGAGGCGTGGCAAAGCCGCGACCCTGTGGTCAAGCCCCCTCTGGCGTTCAAACTCTGAGAAAAATCTTGGCCATGCATCTTGGGTCAGGTCACAACTCACGCCGAGAAAGGGACTCACCCTGTAAAGTAGGTCATCCGAACCTTCTCTTTCGACCAATTCCAGAAGTTTGCTGTCATTCTCGGCCGCAGCCCTCGTCAAGCACCCATGGTGAAGAGTAATGCCTGCGTAGATCCGACACAGAATGGAGAGAAAAGAGTCCTGCGTCTGATCGGCGAGGTCTCTCGCACGTCGTAGCTGCTTCAGGGATCCTGATGTGTCGTTAGCTGATACGGCTTTGCAACTCAGGAGAAGCAAAACTCGTACGGCTGAGGCCAGGTCTCTTGCTGCGACAGCGTGATGGAGCAAGTGGTTGAGGGTTGCATGGCTCGCGTGTGGGAACCCAGCTGCTTCGCGGTAATGGTGATAGAGAACCTCAGCCGCTAACTGGGGTTGATCCTTTTCGATCAGACGCTCTCTGAGTCGCGAAACCGTCTGGACAACTGAGCCCATCTGGGAAAATTCCAAGTCGGCCTAGGCATCCTGGAGCAGCTTGAGCCCTGAGACTGGATTCTTTTCCGCCAAATAATCTACCGCAGGTAGGATCGGGTGGATGTCTGGTGCTGGCTTGTGGTCCAGAACCAACCGAGCCCGCTTGACTCGAACCCAGGGCTCTGTAAACTCTGGCATGAACCCCCCCGGATCCGTCACCACTCTGACTGAACCAGGGCTGAGACGGACTGATTCCCGGTCTGCCTCTAATTGTTCACCAAGATGGATCCTCAGGCAGTGCAAACTGGTTCTCAGGCTGGCGCGCGCCCGTTCGACTATAACCCCTGGCCAACAATCCTGGGCGATTCGTGACCGGCTCACACCAGCTGGCGACGCCAAGGCCAAGTAAGCAAGGACGAGCAAGTCCTTTTTTGTGCCAAGCGGAACATCACCTCCCTTGTCATCTCGCAAACAAGTGGAAGGAGACAGCCGCAGCACCAAGGCTGCATGGCCCACCATAGACTAAAATTATAGCTGAGAAAGAGCCAAGACAAGCCAGGGAAATTCACCAGATCCGTTCCCATCGCGCCACTTGGAAGAACCGGAAGAGAGCAGAAGGATTATCCCCAAGACATACCCAATCCATCCGACTCATCAATTTTTTGGCCAAGGGAACTGAAAAGGCGTTAAACTCCTTATGGCTCTTCGATGATTGCTTTTGGGATGCAACTTGGAACAGCCAGTTACGAGAAGCCGATGTTTGGTCTGCGTAAGGAAGCTGATTTCGAGAAAGCCGTGAAGGGTGAGCTCTCGGTTCTTTACCGAGTCGCTCGACGCATGGGCTGCAGTCCCGAAGAAGCAGAGGATCTCGTGCAGATTGCCCTCATCAAGGCCTACACAGCCTGGGGCAGATTCGATGGGAGGCACATCCGCTCTTGGCTCATTCGAATCCTCCGCAACGAAAGACTCATGGCGATCCGATCCGAAAAGAATGAAGTCAGCCTCGACGAGCCAGACGCGCCAGAACCTGTCGAAGAGCCCTTCTGGAACCAGCTCAGCTGGAAACTCCAGGTCGATCGAATCATGGAAGAGCTCAACCAGCTTCCAGAAATCTACAAAACGGCGATCCATCTCTGCGATATCGAACAACTGAGCTACGAAGAAGCAGCCGAAGCCATGGACATCCCAATCGGCACGGTGAGATCCAGACTCTTCCGGGCCAGAGCGATGCTCCGAGAGAAGCTCGAACCCACCAGCGAAATGACTCAGGAGATCGCGCGATGAACCAGTTTGACTGGCAAGAATTTGAATCGGGTGAGGGGAGCGAAGCCCTCACGCAGAGGGCAAAGGAGGCACTGCAGCAGGAAGAGGCCAAGGCTGAATTCGAGGGATTGAAGGCGTTTCGGGCGGCTGTCAAATCGGAAGGCTTGAAGGAAATGATCCCGGTCATGAATCTCGAGAAAAAGCTTTCTGATGTTGCGCGGAAAGGTAGTCACAGCCAAGCCAAGCCTCTCTGGCTCTGGATCGCTCCTGTCGCAGCAACCGCTGCCCTCGCGGCTGTCTTCTTCTCCTCGTCGCTGAATCCGGTCTCTGAACCAGTGCCCTTCGTGACGACCTCGACTTTGGCAAGTCATCAATCGATCAACCCCCAGGAGACGGCTCTGTGGCTGGCGAGTAACGGCCCCACGCCAGTTGCCGAGATTGCTTTGAAAGGGGTGGCTTGCCACTTGAACCAAGCCAGAGTCGGCGACAAATGGGTGGCATGGGACTTCCAAATGAAGGACGAAGACTACACAATCTACGCCAAGCAAAGCTCCGACTGCCTGAGGAAGTATCAGTTGGTCGAGCGAGGCGGCAGAGGATTTTATGTCTCCAGTAAGGGTGTTGGCTGGCGCTGCAAAGCTGGCATGAGCTACTACGTCGTCGGCGGTACAGAAGAGGGGCGATGGCAAATCGCCACCCAAGCCTGCCAAGAAACTCCCAACCTAGTCAGGCTCTAAGGAGGCTTTTTGCATCAGCCTCTCGTCATTTCTTTGAGGTAATACGTCTCTCCGGATTCCCTTTCCACAAGCATTTATACTGGGGAAATGGGGCAGGGAGGGGGGTAGCCCGAGCACGGTGGAGCCCCGCGCCGCCGGGCCCACGGCCACGCCCGACCGGTTCCTCATTTGGTTGAGCAAAGTCCGAGCACTCGTCCGGTCTGCCCCCGGCCGGCGCAGGGGAGCCTTCGGCTGGTTGCCTTGTGCGTCTTGGGGGTGATCGTACTTTTCGATCCTCCCCAGTATTCCTTCAGAGTTTTGCCAGTTCGAACCGGAAGCAGATTTGACCACCAGGACTCGCGCCGGCCGGGGGCGGGCCCGGAGACCAAGTGGGGAATTTACCACCCTGGGTTGGTTCCGGGCGGGCGCGGCTGCGGGCCGGGGCGGCGCGAGTTCCGTTTCTGCTCTCCCTTCTCAGTCGGCTCGAGCAGCCTTGCGCCCTCCTCAGAACCAAAAAGCCACCAATGAATAAGCGACTCGTTACGAAAACTCCGATTCCCCGATCACTTGCCAAAGCGGATCTTCTCTTCTTGAAGCATCCTTTCGAACTTGGGCTGAATCCGGTCGTAAACCTTCTGAAGCGCGACTTCAGGGGTTTCTTGCAGTAGGGCAATTTTTTGGATCGCAACGTTCAGTTCGGAACTGTATTCCGCCCATATCGGAGTCCTCGGAGCAGAGAATCCCTTGTCGCTCAGAGCTGCATCTCGGAAGAACTTAATGTAGGGGTTTGCGTGTTTTCGGTAAAACTCGTCACTGACGTCCAAGAGAGGAGTATGTTTTGCTTGGCCCAAGCACAACATCTCCATATTCTCTTGCTTTTGCAGAAAGGCGAGAAACTCAAAAGCGGCTTCTTTATTTTTTGCGCCACGAGGAATGATGATGAGGTCTTGCTCAACGCAGGAAACTCCCGCCAAATCTGGCCGATCAGCCGGATATGGGAAAGCAGAAGGTGCCCAATCCATGTTTTTTCCATGGCGAAGGATGAAGTTCCCCATCCACACCCCTTGCAAAACCATCGCGACTTTCTCGGCAATAAAAGAGTTTTGAGGTGAGTCGAACCCCCCGAAGCCGCTCTGAAACTGCTGGATCGTGCCAAGGCCGTACCTCTTGGTATAACTGGTGAACCACTCGTACGCCCGGACATTTTCTGGCCGCGCAGGTGTCAGCTGAGACTTTCCATCCCAAAGATCTCCACCAAAGAAGTAGCTCCAGCCCCAATTCCACCAGCCAGGCTCGTTCGGCAAAAAGCCATTCTTCAAAATTCGGCCAGTCGGGTCTTTTCTCAAGATCACCTGATCCATCGCATCAAGCTCTTCGATCGTGATCGGAGGCTTTTCAGGATCAAGCCCAGCTTCCCGGAACATCTGCTTGTTGCGATGAAGAGCGGTCGCGGCTGGTGTCGCAGGCATCGCCCAGAGAATCTCTTTGTAAAAAAGGAGATCCCAGTAGGCTGGAATATACTTTTCTCCTGAAATCCCATACTCAGCGGCGAGTTCATCAAGCGGCTCAATCGCATTTTGGAAAGCCAGCATCGGTAAGTCAGGGCTTCCGAGGAGAGCGAGATCGGGGGGGATGCCAGCAGATGTTGCCACGAGTGTCTTTTGCTGAATTCCGCTCACACTCAAGAAATTAACTTCGATTCGATCCTGACTCTTGTTGAATTTTGCAATGACCTCTCTCATTGCGTCAGCTTCGAAATTAGTCCACCCAGCCCAAAAGATGACCTGGACCCGGTCGTTCTTCTTGGGCTGACGAGTCACCAATTCACTCGCAAAGATTCCAAGCAGAACCGCGATAAGAATGGCAAAAACTCCGAAGCTGGTCTTGTTCATGGGAAAAGTCCTGTAGGCATTCTACACGGAGGATCCCAGAACAAGGTTCTGGTACACCTAAGGATGCCATGCCTTTGATCGAGACACCCGGAGGTCTTTTCATCGCCTTCTTTGCTGGTCTGGTCGCAGCTGGCATCAATGCCTTTGCCGGAGGAGGCTCCCTTGTCTCTTTCCCCACCCTGATCGCTTTGGGAATGCCGGGGCTCTCTGCCAATGCGACGAATTCTGTGGCTCTCTGGCCAGGGTCTTTCGCTGCTGCCATGGGCTTTCGCGAGAAGCTCCCTGCTACCAAACACTATCTGAAGGCTCTACTCCTCCCCACCATCGTGGGATCCATCTTGGGGGCGATCCTGCTCGTGAGCACCTCAGAAAAAGTCTTTGGCTGGATCGTTCCCTTTTTGATCCTTGGCGCGACCCTACTCCTCGCCTTCCAAAAGCAGATCAAGGAGGCAGTCGAGTCAGGCAGGATCTCTGGGAGCCCTCGCCTCGGGGCAGTCCTACAGTTTTTCGTTTCAATCTACGGCGGTTACTTTGGAGCAGGGATGGGGATCATGATGCTCGCTGTCATGGGGCTCTTTGTCAAGGGCGATTTACACGAAATGAACGCTATCAAATCCTGGTTGGCAGTTGTTATCAATTTCGGAGCCTCCGTTTGTTTGGTCGCGATGGGCCTCGTTCACTTTGCTCCTGCTCTGGCTCTCATGGCTGGGGCCCTCATTGGGGGCTATCTTTCGGCTCGGCTTTCCCTAAAAGTGCCAACCGAGACCCTCAGAAAAGTGATTGTCGCGTATGGAGCCTTGATGACTGTCTGGTTCTTTATCCGTGGATTTCTCACCTAGCTCAGGCCAACTGAAGAGGTCGGAGATAGAATGGTGCCATGTTTGTCACGGTTGAAGGGCCGGAGGGGGCTGGTAAAACAACCCTGATTCAGGGTCTGGCGCAAGCGCTCGAGATGATGGGGGCCGAAGTGGTCACGACTAGAGAGCCAGGCGCAGGGCCGCTGGGAAAGGAGATTCGCCGCCTCTTGCTCGAAGGTGACGACGTGCCCCTCCTCACAGAGATGTTCCTCTTCTTGGCAGATCGCTCTCATCACGTAGTGACCTTGATCCGTCCTGCACTGGAGGCTGGAAAGATCGTGATTTGTGACAGGTATGTAGACTCCACCTTGGTCTATCAGGGTCATGCAGGGGGGGCGGATCTCGACCAGCTTCGAGAACTCAACCAGATCGCGACTGGAAACCTCCAACCAGACGTAACCCTTTTACTCGATCTGCCGGCTGAAATTGGCCTTAAAAGAGTTCGGGAGGCGAATCGCATCGACAAGGCGCCGCTCGAGTTCCACCAAAAGGTCAGGCAAGGGTTTCTCAATGAAGCTCAGCGAGAACCGAGTCGCTGGATCGTTTTGGACGCCACCGAGGAAGCGGAGGCCGTTTTGGATAAATCTGTTGCTGAAATATGGCATAGATTCCGTTCTTGACCTGAAGGGCTCGTGATGCTGACAGACTCCCATTGGCAAGCCCTTTCTGCCTGCGAGGGCTTACTCCCGACCCCGAAAAACCTCCTTAAACTCAGCAAGGTCTACGGGCAAGACGCAGCCGCCTGGGGTTTTTTGCAGCAGGAGCTTCGAGGTGGTGCCAAGGCGAAATTCTCTCACCCGGAGTCCATGATCTTTACGCGTGCAGGGCTCGAGATGGCAAGTTCGGAGGCAATGTGCCGCCTTCATGCCAACCTTCTTGGCTCAGGGCCTTGGCTCGATGCGACCTGTGGGATCGGGAGTGATTCACTGGCTCTGGCCAGACAGGATCCAGAAGGCTTGGCCCTCGATATCGACCCAGAGGCAGTGGCCTGTGCGACCCACAACCTCTCCGTGGCTGGCCTCGCAACCGATGTCAGACTCTGGGACTGCCGAGAGGTGTCCTGGGCAGATCGGAGCGTCATGGTTGATCCCGCTCGTCGGAGTGGGGCGAAGCGGATCATCCAGGCGGAGGATTACCTGCCAAGTCTTTCTGAGGTAGTTGCCAAGGCCAAGACAGCCAAATCAGTGATCATCAAGCTCTCCCCTCTCCTGGCGGACAGTCTCCTGAACTCCCTGGGAGGAAAGATTATCTTCGCTGGGCAAGGGTGGAATTGTTCCGAGGCTCTTGTTCTTTTAGGTGAATGTGGGGCCCCTTTGCCAAAGGTGAGTGGCGTGGAGGCATTGACGGGATCGAAGTTAGCTGCGACTCCTTTGACCAAAACAAGGGAAGATGCCCTCGCGTTTGTCGCAGAGGCTCACCCAATCGTGATCCGGTCTCATAGCCTCGGGGCTCTCGGGGGAGCAGGGGTAGGAGACAGCAATGGATATTTGACTTTTGAATCCATTGAAGGGGAGAGCCAGTGGCTGAAGATTTTTCCAACTCTGTGGCAGGGGCCTTATCGCCTCCCAGAGATCCAAAAGGCAATCAAGAGGCTTGCTTTAGCTGTTCCTGTTGTGAAGACCAGGGGGGTAAAGCTCGACCCGATCCATGTTCAAAAACAGCTCAAGCCAGGGGGAACAGAGCCAGCCTTTCTCTTCCTTTTCCCAGTTGGTGCCAAGATTAGAGCGGTTCTAACTGGTCCTCGAGTTTTCGCACAAACGACTCAGGCCCCCTAAAGAAAGGGTCTCCATCAACCCACTATCTGATCAGGACACCCCCTCCTTGATCGAGAAAGCTCAAGTGAGTTCTGAGAGATGAAGGTTCAAAATATCGAGTGCCAGTTGATCCAAGTACAGCTCAAGCGTTACCTGAAGGGTGACGACTTGCCGCAGGAGCTGATCTCTGATATCGAACGTCATATCGCCACTTGCCCAGAATGCCTCGCCATCGCCAAGGGCGAAAAGCCCCTGCCAGCAGCAGCACCCAAAATCTCGTCTCCCTCGATCCTGACTCGTCTCATGGCTCGCATCACCAGTGCGAAGGGTCAGGAGACACCCACTCCCCAAAACTGGAAAGACGCTTGCGCGAATCTCCTGTCCAATCGAAAGCTCCTATTGCAGTCGGTAGGACTCGTTGTCGTGCTCGCAGTAATGATGTTCCTGCTCCGCGACCCAACTCGTCTTTTTGGCCCCAAAGGGAACGTGGCCCTTGCCGCGACGGAAGCGACCCAAGAAGAAGAACAAGAGCCCTCAGCCGCAGAAGAAGCACTCGCAGCCAGCAAGAAATCAAGTGGCGACAAGGATCTCAGCGAGCTACCTCATCACGAGATGACTGAGTCAGCCCCGAGCGAAACAACAACGGCAGGTCTCTCAGCGATGCAAGAAGAGATTCCTGCCTCACTGGCGAAATCCGAGCCTGCCTCTGGGCCAGAACCTCTTGTTCAAACCCCAGCGACTCTTTCGCAAAGTTCTGGGGGATCGTCAAAACTAGACCCTACCAACCAATCGAACTCGCCAGGCAAACCTCCTCAGCCAGTTGCAACCAAGAGCCCTCCTCTCACAGAAGATGTGAGCGCAGTTGTGCCTAACTTTGGCGGCCAAAAAGTAGTGGTATCTGAGAAGAGCGGAACCACAAAGGTGCCAGCAACCCCCAAGGCTATTCTTGGCGAGCCAATGAACACGGCCACGATGAAAACCACTTCCCACCGACGCGTGAGTTCCCCTGCCTCTTCCTCGAATCGAAGGCAAAGGCCTTCCCCTCGGCGAACAAGGGCCTCGTCAAAACCAGCCGCGAAACCCCAGCAAGCTCAGCCAAAAGAAGATCCTCCTCAGAACGCAGCTTCAGTCCGTGTCTACGATTCTGCTGGAAAACCAGTAAAATAGTCAAAGTAGGGACTTTTTCAAATGATTTTAAATCGCTGTGGGCTTGCTGCCACCCTGTGCCTCCTGGCAGTCTCCATGGGCTTTGCCCAGGGGTTGAACCAAAATCCAGATGTTTCGGTGAATCCCTCGGGAAAGGTCACAGTCGGAAGTCGTGGCTCAGACGTGAGGACAGTCCTCTTTGATCTTTTTTCACAGAGCAAAAGGAGTTTCGTCCTTGATCCGAACGTTCGATTCACCCTCTATCTAAACTTGTACGAGGTCGAGTTTGATCGGGCGCTCGACATCATCCTTCGAGCGGCAGATCTCTCCTTTGAAGTGGAGGGGGACATTTTTTACATTGGGCCGAGGAATCGCCCTCGCACAACCGCCCCAACTCCTGGGCCTCGCCAAAATTCGTCAACCGGCCAATCTCAGCCTGCCCCGACTGCCCCCAGAGGAACTCTGACGGATCGGGATCTCCAGGCCAGACTCACGACCCGCATGTCGATGGCAGATATTCGCGATGTCTTCCGAGAGTTCAGCCGACAGACTGGCATCACGATTGAGGTAGCCGAAAATGTGCCTGCCTATAAGGTGGATGCCTTCCTGATCGACACTTCTCTGAAATATGCCCTGGACGTCGTAACAACCGCTGCAAAACTTCGATACACGAGAACGAATAACCGAACGATTCTCATCGAAGTTCGTCCGGCGAGTTAAGCCACAAGGCCCTATAAGCCAGCGAGAAAGATTCCGAAGGCATTGGCAGTGATCACGATGTCGGTTCCGCCGCCACCTGCGCGACCGGCCCATCGCCAGCGGCCCGAGTCGTCTCTCTCGTTGGCCCCAGCACTGTAGAGGACGAAACCGTCCCTTTGGCGTCGGTATACCAAAGGTAAGTTGGTCATGGGGTCTGAACCAAGGGCCACCGAGGCTTCCGCCGGCCAATCTCCGTTCGGGTGAGCTTTTTTGAGATCCAAGAAGGTTTGGACAACTGCCTTCCTGGCTTCAATTGATCTGAGCTCTTGAAGGAACCCGTTGAGGGACGGGATAAAGAAGGTGAGGCCAAGCGATCCTCCATCTCCTTCCGAGAGAGCGACGTTGAGGTTCGTTGCGTAGGTGGTGCGCATCTCGGCAAGATCCTCCTTGAAAGGCTTGATGTTTGTGAGAGTATCCGCCCAGAAATTGTAAATGTTGCGTGACCACAGGGCTCTGCCAGCGTTTGCTGTCCAGGAGGCCCTTCTTTGGCTAAGAATGCGGTCGGTTGCCTCTTGATCTTCACTCATCGCCAGCGACGCCAGCGAGATCGCCCGGATGGACTTCCAAGCATCAGGTGTCTCGACTTTCGAAAGAAACTCTTCCATTTGGCTCAGATGCTCAGGGTTCGACGTCTCTGAGATAAGTTTCGTCGCAGTTTGAAGCACCAGACTTAAGCCCCCAGCGGTTTCGAGGGTGCCTGCGGCTGTGAGGCTTGTTGCTGACAAGTTGGCCACCAAATGAGCCGATTTCAGATCCGCCAAGGCGGCTGGGAAGTCGTCCTGCTCACTCTTTCGGACCGCGTTCAGGCAAAGAAGCCTAACGGCCCGTCGCATCGCCACCATGGTTGGGCGGAAGTTGTTGGCCGGGATGACAGGACGAGCGAGATCGAGCCCCAAAGAGAGTCGATCGAATTCAGCGAGTCTCCTCGCCTCTGGAACAAGGGACTCCCAGGCTGGCCAATAGGAATCGATTTGAGGCAGGAGAGCGAGACGGAATTCAGCTTGGTCAATTTCACGAGCCCCGTCAGGCTCATTGGCTCGGACAGACTGTTCTAAGCCAGCAAATCGGGCGACTGCCTCGGCAGCTCCTCTGTCTTGACCGTATTCCGAATCAAGCTCTAGCAGAGATGTTGGCATTCCTGCGCGAATGGCTCTCTCCTGGGGGGAAAGGCCTTCATCGGCTGGTCGAATCGAGCGATGGGCCACGCCAGTCAAAGTGAGGGCTCCTGCTCCTAAACAAAGAAGCAGGAGAACCTTTGCACGGATGGCAAACTGGCGACTGCCCACTACTCATTTAGAACGTTTTTTGAGCGAGCTTGATCCGCATTCAGGACCGATCCTGCAAAAAACTAGGAACGAGGTGGCTTTCTGAGAACCTTTTTGCGCCGAGTTCTTTTGAAGCGGGGGTTTCGTTGGGGAACACCGATTCCAGTGGGGCGTTTTATGGAGCGGCGCTTTGGCGGGCGTTTGCGTTGGAAGCGTGACATGAGCTGAGATCCTGGCGGAGAATGTTGCTGCCCGAAGCAATTTCTCTTGCTGATCCTATTCCACATCCAAAACATATCAGACACTGGTGATCTTTTGGGAGAAACATGATCCTCACTTTTCCCGAGGAGGTGGTTTCTCCCAAGGCCAGTGGAAGAGTCGCCTTACCGCCATAATAAAGGAATGATCTTGCTTGAAGGAGGCCCAGTGCCATCCTCAACCAGAGTGGCGATCGTGGTAAGCCGTTGGAACGAGCTCGTCACCAAGCCTCTTCTCGATGGAGCCCTCGATAGCCTTCGACTCGCCGGGGTCAACCAAATCACGGTTGTTCATGTGCCTGGCACGTGGGAGATCCCCATCGCTGCCAAGGCTCTCCTCCAGGCAGGGAAAGTAGACGGGATCATTGCTCTGGGTTGTATTTTGCAAGGCGCAACCACCCATGCCCAGCTTTTGGCCGGAGACGTCTCAGGGATTTTGATGGGTCTCCAAGTTGAGTTTTGCGTTCCAATCGCCTGGGGAGTTCTCACCCCAGAAACTCAAGAACAGGCTCTCGAGCGAGCCGGTATGAAGCTGGGCAACAAAGGCAGAGAAGCAGCTGGGGCTTGTTTGGAAATGATTTCCCTGATGCCTCGTCTAAAGAATTGAAGGATGGAATTTCCATCCAGGAGTTCTTCCGATGCTGACGCCTGTTCTTGCCCTTGCCGTCTTGAATTCGTCTGGCAAAACTGATCCGACGACCGACCTGCGCCTGGGAGTCCCCACTTGGCTAGACAGCAAAGGTCAGCCCAGCCGGGACGTCCGGACGGTTTGGACGACTGTCACCTTTACCTTGGGCCGGGAGACAGCCGAGATTTCAACCATCACCCTCTTCAAAAACGAGAGTCGGAATGGTCTTTCCGGAAAAGTGATTGTGCCGGTCGAGCGCATCGGCTTTCCTGCCGAACCCTCAAAAATCTCGGCTCGCTGGGGAGACGTGCCCACCCAGAGTCTCTCTGGGCAGCCTCTGTCTTTCCCCGCCGACCTGCGTCCAGGCGATTGGAAGTCTTTCCGATTTACTGCCACTGTGCCTTTGGCGAGGGCAGACTATGGGGGTACTGCTCGCCAGATCAGCTACATGGTCTATCCAGTTTCCCAGCCGCTGGAGCAGTTCCAGATTGCCGTCCGGTACACGCCGGAGGTCTTCTTCAGTGCCATCTCGGGAATGCCAAGCGAATGGAAGTGGCAAATCGGGGAGCGGGGCGCCTTCATCCGTCAAGAAAAGTGGCAACCAGAAACCCCCGTCCTTGTCGCCTTCCGCTACTTTCCAATGCCAGAAAAATGAGCGGGAGAACTCTTGGTCTTAACCTGCCGAACGTCCCAAGGTTAATTTTTTGGCACGTCTACGTCCTTGGGGACGCTTTTTTGATTGGGTACCGTCCCTACTGATATCGGCATGGCCATATATAACGACGGCTTAACTCAGCTGCTTGATGTGCTCCCTCCCGTCATCCGGGAGAAACTCGAAGTTCACCCCGACCTGAAGAGCCTCATTGAGGTTGTCATGGATTACGGTCGGCCAGCAGAATGTCGCTTCCTGCGAAGTGTCGAACGTTGGCCCCAAACCGTGATTACGGAACACGATATCGAGTTCGTTGTGAGAGAAATTGGTGAATTCGGCGAGGATAACAGAGCTGGAATCGAACGGACTCTGCACCGTATCTCGGCGATTAGAAACCGCCACGGCAAAGTCATCGGGTTGACCTGCCGTGTCGGTCGCGCTCTCGAAGGCACCATCGACATTATCGACGACATCGTTCGCGGTGGCAAGTCGATCCTCATCTTGGGCAGACCTGGAGTCGGAAAAACGACCAAACTGCGGGAAGTCGCTCGTGTCTTGGCCGACGAAGTAAATCGCCGCGTTGTGATCGTGGACACCAGCAACGAGATCGGCGGTGACGGTGACGTCCCTCACCCTGCGATTGGCTCGAGCCGAAGGATGCAAGTGAGAAACCCGAGCCTCCAGCACAACGTGATGATCGAGGCGGTCGAGAACCATATGCCAGAGGTGATCGTGATCGACGAAATCGGCAACGAGGCAGAAGCTGCCGCTGCGCGAACCATCGCCGAGAGGGGTGTGCAACTTATCGGCACTGCCCACGGTCAAACCCTCGAGAACCTGATGCTCAACCCGAGCCTCTGCGACCTGGTGGGTGGTATTCAAGCCGTCACCCTGAGTGACGACGAGGCCAGACGACGCGGCACACAGAAGACTGTGCTCGAGCGCAAGGCTCCTCCCACCTTTGATGTGGTGATCGAGCTCCTGGACTTCGATCGGCTCGCCGTTCACAACCAGGTGATGAAGACGGTTGACCTGATGCTCCGGGGAGTTGCCCCTCGCCCAGAAGTGAGGGTGAGAACCCAGACTGGCGACGTCGAGGTCGTGCAACACGAATCCACCCCAGACTTGAGCGACAATGGATTCAATGAGCGCTTCCCGAGTCTTGCTCCGGCAAAGAGGCCGGAAGGCGGTGGTGGCGGGGAATTGAGGCCCAAGAAGCCTACCGAGCCGCGACCTGAAGCCCCAAAACCCCAAGAAAAAAAGAGCAACGTCATTCGAATCTTTCCCTACGGGATCGCACGCACCAGGCTGGAGCGGGCCATCCGTGAGAAGAAGGCGACCGCCCTCATCGTGAACGATGTCAGCCAAGCCGACGCGGTAATCGCCATTCGAACAACGGTTCAAAACAAGCCAGGCAAACTCAAGGAACTGCCCCGTCCCGTCCCAACGGTCGTGGTGAAAAGTAACACCTTCACCCAAATCGCCTCTGCTGTCGACGAGATCATCCGAGGTGGAATGCCAGATCGCGAGAAAGAGAAGGCCGCGATTGACGAAGCCATCCAGGCCATCGATTCAGTCCTTCGCACCGGGAA
>JALOLT010000159.1 GCA_025455775.1 Fimbriimonadaceae bacterium | reverse complement strand
AGGTTCCATCAGGCGTGTCGTAGTCAGTCCCCAACACCGTCAATTTGTCAGCACGTCCAGCAGCTGCAAGTAGTATTCGCGGAATCAAATGAGTCTCAGGCTCATGGGCCTCTCCCAAAGAGCCTTCCGGATCCGAGCCGCAAGCATTGAAGTATCTCAATGAGATAGATCTTATGGCATAAGCTCTATCATATCCAGCTAGCATTCTCTCGACTGCCAGCTTCGTCTCGCCATAAGGACTCGTTGGGTTTTTGGGATGATTTTCCGGGATCGGCACCTCCTGGGGCTCACCATAGACGGCAGCAGTTGAACTAAAGACGAACTGGCTAACCTTCCTCTCCCTCATCACTTCCAAAAGATTCCAAACCGCAGTCACATTGTTGTTCCAGAATTTGGCTGGATCCTGGACACTTTCACCGACTTCGATATAGGCGGCAAAGTGCATAACGAGATCTATCGGGTACGCATCAAAGACTTGCTTGATGTTTGCAGGTTCCCGCAGGTCTCCTTCAAAAAAAGGGCTCCCTCCTAATGCCTGGTTGTGACCTCGCTCCAGGTTATCAAAAACGACGTGAGGGATCTCTTCTTCCCGCAGAAGCTTTGCCATATGGGAGCCGATGTAGCCAGCGCCACCGCAGACCAAAATCATAAGTAAAGGTTACTCCGTCCTGTCCCTTCCCGCCCTGCCTCGCGCGCGGTATCCTAAGATTCTTCTCGTTGGGCGAGTGGCGGAATTGGTAGACGCACTGGATTTAGGTTCCAGCGCCTCATAAGCGTGAGAGTTCGAGTCTCTCCTCGCCCACCATCCTTAAGGAGCTTGTTCCTGGGTGGTGTCCTCTGGCCTTGAAGCAGCTGGTGCAGGCCTGCGTCGGCGCAGCAAATCCCGAAAGTCCGGGCGCAAGACCCCAGAGTATAAGCCAAGCGGAGTTTCTTTCACGATTCGGAGGGATTGGGGAACAACGAAGATCAAAATCACAACCTCGATAGCGACCAGGATCCAGGCGAGTGAGATCAGTCCAAAAGCGGGAATCGTCCAGTAACTGATACCCACCCCAATGACCGATGCTCCCAAGTACCAGTAGGCATAGCTTTGGTGAAGGTTTGTGGCTCTCGTAACGCTTACCGGAGTACTGGTCAGGGCCCTCACCACTCCAATACCGAGCAGAACCAAGAACAGAGTGTAATCGAGGTTGACTTCTTTTCGTGTCCAGACGCTATAAGCCCAGGGGCCAAAAAGCGCCAAAGCTAAGATCGAAAAAAGGGTTGTCCAGACAGCGATGGCCTGGCCTTTTCTCAGAATCCTTCTCGCCTTCTCTAACTCGCCTCGAGCGATGATCGCACCGAGTTCGAACATGATGGAGCTGGCAAAGGCTTCACTGATCGTTATGGCAAAGCGAGATAAAGTTCGCGCGGTGGAAAAGACCACCACCATGGTAGCCGTTCCCACCAGACCAAGAACCGTGATGACTCCCTGAATGTTAATCGCATAAGCCAGGGGGATTAAACTATAGACAAGGGCAGGTTTTGCCAGCTCGATGGCCAGTTTTTTATCAAGTTCAGGTCTTATCGGTCGAGAGTAGGGAGCCTTTTGGAACGCAATGTAGATCGTAACCACCAGATATGCTGCCAACGCGAAGGTGCCAACACCTGCGATGATTGTCGGAGACGCCTCCAACAAGAGGGCTACGACTGTCAGCATCAGGGAAATCAAGCGAGCTGCAGAGTTGAAGCCAACCGTATAGTGGTGGAAGCCAACTGATCTCAGGACACCATTGTAAACCCCAGCAAGTTGATTGCAGCCGACCTGAACCATGAACAGCAGGAGAATTGCTACCGCTTCTGGTCGACTGATCTCAGCAAACCGGAAACCATTATCCCAGGGTAAGAATGCGACTGCCAAAGCGAACCCAACACCGAGCACTACGACGGTGCTTCCCACAATAGCAACAGTGCAGCGGTGCACCCTTATGGCTTCTTCGATTTTTTTGTTCGCGACCAGCCCGATCAGGGACACTCCCGCCGTGTGAGCAAAACTAAAGTCCGCCATCGTGAGGAGCGCAGGGATGGCGGTGAGCACCAGCCATTCCCCAAACATCTCCTTCGACCAGAAGTGCAAGAACAGAGGAACCTGAATCAGCTGGATTGCCAACGTGACAACTTGGTCGGCACCACTGGCAAGAAGTGATTTGGCTGCGCGCTTCTTGACCCCATCTGGCATGAACGGTCATTATACTCCGAGCCTACCTAGCATTGAGATGGTGAACCTACCAGCTTACGGAATCGCGTATCACAACTCCCTTACTTTGGGTCAGACGCAAACTCGATTCCCTGTCGAAAAAAAAGACCCCTCTCTGTCAATTACTGAAGAGAGGGGACATGTTTCAGACAGAGACTTTACAGGCTTCCCGGGCCGCCATCCTGAACCGATGGCCTGCCTTGGCCCTCAGCAGGATACTTTCCTCGATCTGGAATCCCTTCTCGCTGACCAAGTCCAGCTTGCTCTGCGGTTTGACCGACGGTTGCGTTCTTGTTGTCGCCTTGCACGACTGGGCCTTCATCGGCGGCACAACCGACCAAAAGAAGGCATCCCAGAACACAAGTAAACAATCCAATCAGAGTCTTCTTTCTCATACTTTAGAAGCCTGCAATCGGGACAGCTGGCCAGGTTTGGAAGTCAAAGTCTGGTCTAAAGATGAGTGCGTGGCAGTATCCGCCATCGTACCAGGCGGTCTGTCGGTCAACGCCGTTCGGAGTGTAGTTGGTGAAGGGGTCGTTTCGAAAGTCCGTTCTACCATTCACGTTCATAGCCATCGGGCGGCTCTTGGCAGAGGAGCCTGCAAAGACCCATGTTTGGGATCGACCATACAGCCACTGAGAGGCGTTGGGATAGAAGAAGTAGGAGAACCGGCCATTCACGCTTGAGCTGCAGGTAGTTGCCGATGCTGCAGGCTGGTAGATGCAGGGCTGACTTGCTGTGTTGCACATGAGAGCAGGCAGAGGCCCAGTATCGGCTCCGTCGGCGTTCAAGTTCCCGCCAATTTGAGTATATAGCGGGAGTTGAGAGGGAGAATTGACAGCCGTTGAACTGTACGTGTGGAGCAGACCATTGTAGGCTAGACCATTCTTTGCGGCACGGTTCCCAGCTGTGTACCAAGCTGCTGCGAAAGGTCGGAAGCTTCCAAAGCCACCAGCCAGTTCAAGCATTTGACGATTCTTTCGGTAGGGCTCTGTGCTATTCAGGGAGGAGCCGGAAGCGAAATCAACGTAGGCAGGATCATTCGTGCGCCAGTTGGCTGGAATGTCGTGCCAGTAGTTCCACATGTGGCCGATTCCGTTGTCCCAACCCCAACCGCGTGGGAAGACGTCGTCGTGGTCAGCGAGGTAGATCTGCACAGAGGTACCCATTTGCTTGACGTTGCTCAAGGACTGGGTTTTCTTGGCAGCTACTTATGCCTGAGCGAAAACTGGGAAGAGGATGGCTGCTAGAATCGCGATGATTGCGATTACGACAAGTAACTCAATGAGTGTAAATCAATGAATGCGTTTCATGACAATGAATCTCCGGCCTTGCCAGAACCCACGTCAACGAGTGGCTTTGGATCGGTCATGCGAGGCATGATACGGCAAAAAAGTTCGGAGTACAAGTAGAAAAGAGGAGAATTTTCATTAATTACGTGGTCTCTGGCGCGATAAGGTGGAAAGGCTAGAAACTGCACAGGAGCTCGTGCGTCTCGGATAATCGGTACACTACCGGATCACATTATGTTAAGACCGTTCTCAATTGCGCTCACTCTCCTCTGCGCTGCTTTCGCTCTCGGAAACGATAAGCCAAAGTTCGCGGATCTCATCAACAAGAAGAAGGATATCGCCCCGGCGAGCCTCACCAAATCTTCTGAAGTGACTAAGTTTAAGCCGACTCCTGGCCGCGTTGCCGTGAAGGGCTTTGTCGCAGATCT
>JALOLT010000076.1 GCA_025455775.1 Fimbriimonadaceae bacterium | reverse complement strand
TAAATAACTTAAGCTGATGGGCGACTTTCTTCATGGAAGTCCTCCATCAGCTTTTCATTTACTCTAAACTGAATCTCGTGGAGAAGACTGTCTGGTACAAACGCCCCTGGCTTTGGGCAGTTCTCCTCGCCTTCCTTCATTTTTTCTTTGCCATCGCCTACGCAAGTGTGACTCCCTACCGCACCCCTGGGGCGACCAATGGTTTCTTTCTTCCCGACATTGGGGCACCAGATGAGCGAGCCCATGCCAACAATATTCGCTTTATCATCGAGACTGGGCAGCTTCCCGTAATGGATCCTTCCGCACCGGGGGTTCGGGAGAACTATCAAAGCCACCAAATGCCCCTTTACTACTGGGTGAACGCAAAGCTAGCGCAGGTTTTCGGGCTTGCCGATGTCGAGACTCAAGCCTTTGGTAGATTTGCGCGTACCCTAAATGCTCTTTCCGGGGCAGGAGCAGTCGCCTTTGTCTTTGCCTCTGTCTGGGTCATGGCAGGAGCCTTGAGACCAGCCATCGGAGCAGCAGGATTCATCGCCCTACTCCCCATGAATCTCTTCCTCTCTGGGGCAGTTACAAATGATCCCTTCCTCATATTCTTTTGCAGTGGCTCTATTTTCTTCCTCGCCAAGCAGATGACCCTCGGATGGACCTGGCGCGAGTCGATCTGGTTGGGATTGTTCGTGGGATCCGCCTTTATGACAAAGAGCCACGGCCTCTTGCTCTTTCCTTTGGTTCCTTTGGCGTGGGTCTTGACCCCCAAGGAGCGTAAGGGAAAGGTTACTTCCCCCCTCCTTGCCATAGCCTTGCTTTCGCTCGTCGCACTTCCTGGAGTCAGCCACAACGTCCGGAACTACAACGAGCTGCTTCCCCAGATAGTCTTTACTGAAGTTTTCCCGCCTAACTACGGGCCAGAGAGATTCGAATCACCCCTCAGAGTCACCAGATGGCTCTCTGCTCTGGTCGACTCAACGGTAGATAGCTCAACCGGGGCATTCGGCTACTTTGACATTCACTACGAAGCCAGGATCCCAGACTGGGTGGCTTCCGTCACTCTGCTCCTTTCGGCCTTCGGTTTGTGCCGCCTTATCAAGGATTGCCACTCTCGATTTCTGATCGTGAGCACAGTCTTTGTCGGGCTTTGCGTTGCTGGGTACCTCGCCTTCAATATGAAATATGCTCAGCCTCAGGCCAGGTATCTCTTCCCTGCTCTGCCTTGTGTGGCTATTGCCGTCGGATACGGACTCTTGGTTTTTCCCCGTCGGTCGCTGGAAGTCGGTTTGGCAGCCCTTTTGTACCTGAATATCACCACTCTTCCCTGGCTGGACGAACAGTTTAAGCGGAGAGTGACACTGGGAGCTGAGTGGATCCGCGAGGGAGTCGCGGAAGAGCGTAAACTCGACTAAACTCTCCCTTTGTTCCTAGCCTCGCGAACCGCCAGCCTAAAAGGGTGCGTAGGACGGGGGAGAGATGAAGATAAGATTGCCCTTCGTTCTTACTGGCCTTCTGGTTGCGACGACAATGAGCCACGCCCAGTTTGTTTGGCCAAAGCCGGAGTACAACAAGGCTGAACCAGGAACTTACGTCGAAGATCCCTTCATCATCAAGTACCGAGCGGAGTTCTTCGCAATTTTTCGCGGGGATGTTGCGCGATTTGAACGAGCCTATGGTGAAATCCGCGAGATGGTACGCAAGAACCCGCGGGATGCCAGGGCAACGGTTTGGTTGGGTAACGGCCAAACGGTCGATGCGATCTTCAAGTTCCTCCAAAAGAAGGCTGATCGAGAGACTACGTTGAAGCGACTCGAAGAGAGCCGAACCACGATGAACCGTGCCGTCGCTCTTCGCCGAAACGACCCCAACATCGTGATGATGCGCGCTGCGACCCTGTTTGTGCAAGGGCAGTACCTTCCGGCCGATATGGTTCCCCGAAAGGTGTGGGAGCAGCTTCGCGACGACCACCTGTGGTTTCAGAAGTACATCGGGCCAGAAAGGATGAAGAAGGTGTCGATCCACGTCCGCGGCGAGACATACGGAAGTCTAGGTCTTGCATACGCCAGGCTCGGAGACAGTGAAAAAGCTCGTCGAGCCTTCGAGAAAGTGATCGAGATGAATCCTGGCACTGCCTACGAAAGAAGGGCAAGGCTGGAGATCAACCGTCTTGCTCGTTAGTGCGTCGGCCGCCCTTCAAGAATTCGTCGGACTTCGTCCGCCTGTTCTGGCGTATCGACTGCCACTGGGCTGCTCGTTCCCTGCGTCATACGAATCGCAACTCCATTCTCCATGAATCTCAGCTGCTCGAGTCCCTCTGCGAGTTCGAGAGGTGTTTGGGCCCAAGTCGCAAATGCCTGCACGACCTCGCGCCGATAGGCATAGATGCCGATGTGCTTTTTCACAGCTTCTGGCCGATTGTTTCGAGGAAACGGCACAGGGTAGCGACTGAAGTAGAGGGCATCACCCTGGAGCGATGTGACCACTTTTACACAAGCAGGGTTTTCGAGTTCCTCATCGCTGCAAGGCGTCCAAACGCTTCCCATTCTCACCTGAGGATTCCTCAAGAGAGGCTCCGCACAGGCCCGAATGGTCTCTGGGTCAACCAGAGGTTCGTCTCCCTGAACATTGACCAAAATCTCGGCTGCGAGGGTCTCGCTCACCTCAGCGATGCGATCTGTTCCACTCTGATGATCGAGCCTAGTTCTGATCGCTTCCGCCCCGAAAGAGTCACAGGCGTCGATGATCTCCTGATCGGGGGTCGCCACGATGATTCGGTCTGTGATGTGGCTGACTAGAGCTGCTTCCACCACCCACTGAACCATTGGCTTACCCATCAAGTCCACAAGAGGCTTTCCGGGAAAGCGGGTCGAAGCCATTCTGGCAGGGATCACAATTGCGCAAGAAGCCATCGAAGTGATTCGGAGGCTACCCTGGACGATGTAAAAATGAAACGGGCCCTCTTTTTAAGGAGGAGCCCGTCATTGTGTCTATCCACGGAGACTAAGTTCATCACGAACCCGATCCTGTGGCCGGGTTGTTAAAACCCGCGACCTCCGTGGAGGTGACTATTATGATGATCCATTTTTGTGGCACCACCTCCTGTTGTTTTAGATTTCCCAGCTGGCTCCTAAAAGCTTTCGGGATATCTTTATTGACGCCGGGACAGGGGAATTCGTTTCAGCTTAATCTGGTTTTGCCCGCAAGGCGGCAGCGGTTGCCAAATCCTCTGTAGCATGTTCCGGTGTCATACGCAAAGCCCCCATCACAGACCGAATCCCAAGGGCAAAGGTAACGGTTCGTCTTCCCTGGCGATCTGGGTTTACAGCGATCATCACGGACTCGTTGCCGTTGAACCAGAAACGGTAGCCTGCCATGGCTTCTCCGACAACAGCACTTGCTTCTCCCAGACGCGCAACAACAGGGGCCACAAGTTCGGCTGCCTCTTGCTGCGTCAAGCGTTCGGAACTATCCATAATGAGGACGAGCCGATTTTGGGTGGCGATTGTGGCGACCGTTCGGTCAACCGTCTCCCAGCCGTCTGCCTTGAAAGCAGAGTCCAGTGAGCTCGGGAGTTGACTAAAAGCAGTGCTCTTTTCCGGTCGTGCGTAGCCGCCTTGCCACACCGATTCTGCTGGATCATCCAGGCTCACTGTGTGGCCTGCGTTGGACAAAGTGAGAGCTGCGGGCTCGAGCCGATTGACCTGGCCCACTTGATCTGGTTTGAGGGGTTGAACGGTGGTCTCGGTCTTTAAGAGAGCCTCACCGCAGCCGCTGAGACCAATACTAATCGACAGAAAGAATACGGTACCGCTGAGTGCCAGCGGGAGCCTCGACTTCGATCTCATCACCTGCCTCCTTTTCCATCAGGGCTGCCCCCATGGGCGATGTCACCGAGATCTTGTCCAATGTGGGATCAGCCTCAAAGGCTCCAACAAGTTCAACCTGCATTTCGTCGTCCCATTCAAGATCCTTTAGCTTGACGATGCTCCCGAGATGGGCCTTTCCTTCGCTTCCCTCTGGTCTGGAGATGACCTGGGCTTGTTGCAAGACCCTCTCGAGTTCAGCGATTCTCGCTTCGAGCCTTGTTTGATTGAGCTTTGCCTCATGATACATGGCGTTTTCGCGCAGGTCTCCGTGAGACTTGGCTTCTCGGATGTTGTCAGCGATCCGCTGGCGCTCAGTCGATTTCAGGAACTCAAGTTCCTCCTTCAACCGGTTGAATCCGTCTTGGGAAAGGAGTACATCGTTGGACATGAATTTCACAGTGTATCACACAGATTCAGGTATCAAAGGGCTGGTGCATCAAGTCACGGTGATCCTTGTCAGTTACAACACAGTAGCCCACGTCAGGTCGGCTCTGACTGCCTTGAGGCACGAGTGTTATGAGGTGATCGTCGTAGACAACGCGAGCCGCGATGGCACGGTCGCGATGATCCGCCGGGAGTTCCCCTGGGTTAAGCTCATCGAAAACGAAGTGAATCGTGGATTTGGTCCCGCGAACAACCAAGGTCTCGCGGCAATGAATGGCCAACTGGCCCTCTTTCTGAACTCTGATGCAGTCCCGGAGCCTGGCGCGATCCACTTGCTTGCCGAAGTGTTCCAAGACAAGGGGGTCGTGGCGGCTGGGGGACGGCTTTCGTTTCCAGATGGATCTCTTCAGAACTCCTGTTGCAACGCCTTGACATTGTGGGCGGTTACCTGCGAGCAATTCCTCTTGGAGAAAGCCGTCCCGCGATCGCGAGTCTTCAGTCCCTATTGGGTGACAAGTCGCCTCCCCCAAAGCCAGCCGACACAGGTTCACCAAGTCATGGGTGCCTGCCTGATGATCAGGCCGATCGAACTCTTTGATGAGAGATTCTTCCTCTATGCCGAAGACACTGAGCTGTGCCATCGGCTGGGGCGCCACGGCAAGATCTTGTACCAACCCCTCGCCAAATTTACCCATGCGCTCGGGGCCAGCTCTGTCAGCACAAGGTGGGAAAGTGTAGCTCGCTACAACCGGGGCAAAGAGCTCTTTTTTGAGATTCATTACGGAAAACTCTCAGCCAATTTCTGCTGGTTTCTCAATCGCCTGGGAGCGATGCTTCGGCTGGGACTCTGGGGAATTTCAAACCTCGTGACGCTCGGCCAATCAAAGAGGTTTGCCACCCAAACCAGACTGTGGATCAAGGTTCTCTTTGCCCCGAAGTCTGGGCCGCCCTTACCCAGCGACGCCCAGGTTCTCTCTCACAGCTCCGAAACACCATCCGTGAGGTAGCAAGGCAAGATTTCATCGGTTTTGCCGTCGGCATGCACCAGTCCCGACTGGAGCCAAATGCAGCGATCCGCAACTCGTCGCACCGCATGCTCGTTGTGGCTCACAAAAAGAATCGTACCGCCTCTCGCCCGAAATGTATCAATTGCGTCGTAGCATTTCTTCTCAAAGGCATAGTCGCCAACCGCCAAGACCTCGTCCACGATCCAGATTTCTGCATCCACGTTCGTGGCAACGGCAAAGCCGAGTCTGGCCAACATTCCGCTGGAATAAGTGCGTACTGGCGAGTCGATCTGGTGTTCCAACTCGGCAAACCGTACAATCTCGTCGGTTCTTGCCATGACTTCTTTGCGGGTAAGACCCAAAATCATCCCGTTGAAGAGGATGTTCTCGAGCCCGGAGAGGTCTGGGTGGAAGCCGGCGCCCAGTTCCAGCAGTGGGCCCAACCTGCCGTTGACCGCCATTGACCCGCTTGTTGGCTTGTAGACCTTAGCGAGGAGACTGAGCAGGGTGCTCTTCCCTGCTCCGTTCCGACCCACCAGAGCGACACATTCGCCCCGCTGAATCTCGAAGCTGATTCCTTTCAGGACCTCGTGGGTTTCCATCTGTCGTCTCTTCCACCACAGCAACATGGTTTTGAGACTCGCAGCGCCACTATGGCTCAGCGTAAACTGCTTACGAAGGTCCTCGACCTTGATGGCTGGCTGACTCATGGCCTCTCGACGAACCTCCATTTGAGTTTGTTGAAGAGTGAATAACCTAAGATCAGGATGGCGACGCTAAAAACCACTGCTATTCCAAAGTGAAGCCAGTTGAAGGCGAGGGGGCTTACCTGGGTCGCAACTCCATCATCCAGCACTTGAATCTTGCCCGGCGCCACGAGGGTCTTTCGGTAGGCAGTGATCAGGGTTGCAACTGGGTTTAAGTGATAGAGAAAGAATCCCAGTTCTTGAGCCGCGCCCCACTTCTTCATAGCATAGAAGACTGTCTCGCTAAAGTACATAACTGGGGTTAAGAAGAACATCAGATACATCAGTACGCTCACCACGTACTTCACGTCTTCATAAAAGACGTTCAAGGCAGAAACGATGAAAGAGACTCCTCCCACGAGGCAAACATGTACCAAAAGTAAAACTGGGAGGAAGAGCACGTTGTACTTGACTGGGAAGTCCTTAAATCCTGTGACCCCCCAAAGGATCAGAGCATAGATGAGATAGACAGCGAGAGCCAGGACAAAGTGGATCAGGTTGCTGATGACACTAGCAAGGGGAAGGATCTCCCGGGGGAAATAGACCTTCTTGACAACGGGTAGGGCTGCCAAGACTGACTGGGCTGAGTCCAGGATGGCCATTTGGAAGAAGAGGAATGGCAGGTAACCAGCCAGAATGTAGGCGCTGATGTTGTCGGTGTTGTTCTGCATCACCGTCTTGAGCACAAACCACATCACCACCACAGTCAGGAGAGGGTTGAGCAGCGACCACAGAACTCCGAGAGCGGAATTCTTGTAGCGAATGCGGAGTTCTCGCTCAACCATGGCCAAAAGGAGCTCACGAAAGCGCCAGAGCTCCTTAAGTTCACTGAGCATGAGGCATATTGTACTGCTCAGGAGGTGCGGGAATCGTGAGGGACTAGTTGCCTCAGCTCGCCAGTCACCATAAAGTGGACTCTCTCTGCGATATTGAGGGCATGATCCGCGACTCGTTCGATATGGTGCACTGCCAGGAGCATCCAACTGGCAGCAACGACCTGATCTGGCTTCCGACGCATGTAGTCGAACACCTGTTCTCGAAAATCGCGGTAGAGATCGTCCACTGACTCCTCCATCACAATGATCGCGTCCAGACCATCGATGTTCTTTCTCACAAAAGCCCGAACAGCGAGGCCCAGCATGTCGAGGGCAGCGATAGACATCCGCTTGATGTCGATGTAGGAACTCTCCCCGAGCTCATTCTCGATTTTGATCACGATTTTGGCCAAGTCAACCGCCAAGTCACCGATCCGCTCAATATCGGTGATCATCTTGATGATCGTTCCGATTTCGCGCAGATCGCTTCCCATTGGCTGCTGGAGAGCCAGGAGCCGGAGGCACTTTTCTTCGACGTCAATATCCATGCGATCAATCGCATCGTCTTGACTAATGACATCAAGGGCTGCCTGCTGGTCGAGATTGACGAGAGCATCAACAGCTCCTGCCATCATTCGATCAACACCACTCACCATCTCGAGCACTTCGCGTTCAAGGGCCTCCTTTTGATTGAGAAAAAGTTGTCTGCCTGGTGTGATGTTCTCCATAGACCTGTCCGGAATTCCTCCCTCCTTGGAGTTCGTAATGTTAAGAAGAATACCTGTCCCAGGACTTGCCATTAGGACACCTGCTTATGTCTTGATGTCCACTTAGTCTTCATGGTTGAGGGGGAAATGGCACTCAGCCCCGTGGCTGCTGGACTGCAAAACCGGGGGAGGAGTGGAGGAGCATGTCGCCTGAGAGAAGGGGCACCTGGGGGCAAAGCGGCATCCGATCCATCGCTGGGAGACAGTGGGTAACTCACCCAAGGTCACTCTTGGCAAAACGCCGATCTCGTCGAGGCTCGGAGCTGAGTCCATGAGGGTCTTGGTGTAGGGGTGCAGAGGCTTTTCAAACACTCTCTCCACCGGGCCGTACTCCACAATCCGTCCCAGGTACATTACGATGACAAAATCTGCCATGTACCGAACAGTGGCCAAGTCGTGACTGATATAGAGATAGGCACATCCGAGCGAACTTTGCAAGTCCCGGAGGAGATTCAGAATCTGAGCCTGGATACTCAAGTCCAGGGCGGCGGTTGGCTCATCACAGATCACGAGGGGGGGACGGAGAGCGAGGGCCCTGCCAATCGCCACCCTCTGGCGCTGGCCACCACTCAGTTCGTGGGGGTAGCGGTTGGCAAAGCTTGGGTCAAGACCGACCTCCGTCAGGAGAGCGTCGCAATCTCCTTTCTGCTTTCCAAGACTGAAGGGTTCTTGCAAGATGCGAGAGATTCTCCATCGAGGGTTCAAACTAGCGTAGGGATCTTGCCAAACCATTCCGACCTTTTCCGCTTGGTTTCGGGTGGTTCCCTTCACCTCTTTTCCTTGGAGCCAGATTGACCCACTAGTCAACCTTTGGAGCCCGAGGATGGAGCGGGCGAGAGTCGTTTTGCCGCAGCCAGATTCCCCAACGACCGCCACTGTCTGACCAGGCAAGAGTTGGAGGGAGACTCGATCAAGCGCCAGGAAGTCGCCACTCCGAGAAGCAAAAGCAACGGTGGCGCCTGAAACCTTGAGCAGGGGGTCACTCACTCAGAGGCCCCTCACTCCATCGGAACTTATTGGAGATCTTGGTGAAAAAGTCGTCTGGGTCGACGGTGACGAGTCTAGTCTTGCGTTCGGACTGAGTGATCCGAATGCTGTCTCCGCTCAGGAGGTGGAGGCGGCTTTGACCATCGCACGAAAGGACTGCGTCGCCTCTGGCTTCCACTCGAATATCGATTCTCGCATCTGCACTCAGGATCAAGGGCCTGGAAGCCAGAGTGTGAGGCATGATGGCAGTGAGTACAAGAGCATCGAGCCGGGGATCAACGATGGGACCACCAGCGGAAAGGTTGTAGGCGGTCGAACCGGTTGGAGTCGCGACCATCACGCCATCTGAGGGGTAGCGAGCGAGTTTTGTCCCGTTCACATCAACGTCAAAGGTGAGCATCCTGGCGGTTGCGGCTCTCTGCACGACTGCTTCGTTCAGAGAGTGCAGGCTCGCAACGATCGTCTGGCCCCTTCGCAGCTCAGTTTTGAGCATGAGCCGTTCCTCGATCAGGGCAGAGCCGTCCACGAAGGTGGAGATGGCTGGCCCGAGATCTTCGGGGAAGCACTGGGTGACAAATCCGAAGCGACCGTAGTAGACGCCCAGGATCGGAGTCCCCTTTGCCGAGCAGAGATGAGCCGCTGTGAGGAGAGTTCCATCCCCGCCGAAGGTAATCATCAGGTCGCAGTCAGCAAGGTGTTCACTGGGGACAGCTTCAATTTCCAGAGCATGGGCAGACTCGCGATCGGCCCCAGTCACAATGTTTCTAGCCCGAAGCATCTTCACTGCCTGATGGGCAGCTTGGACGGCATCGGGCCTGAACAGATTGAGAATAAGATGAATCCGCACCTAGCGCAATGATCTTAGCCTTTCGAGGTTCTTTTTCGCATCTTCGAAGTCTGGCTTTATAGCCAAAGCTTGCTCCAAGATGGCGATGGCATCGCGAATCTTGTTTTGCCGTTCCAAAACCACTGCAAGGTTGTTGTAGGCAATGACAAAGTTGCGGTCTGCTGCGATCGCTGCTCGGAAGGCTCGTTCTGCGTCTCGATTTTGCGCCTGAAGCAAGTGCCACAAGCCCATTCCATTGAGTGCTCTTGGGTTATCGGGTTCGCTTCGTAAGACAGTGCTGTAGTGGAATCGAGCGGTTTGGGTGTCTCCGGTATTCCAAAGGGCATCCGCCAGATCGAGCCTGACATCAATTCGACTCGGATTTGACCTCACGATGCCGCGCCAAACTTCAATCGCAGCGGCTGTTTTGTTGGCCCTTGCCAGGCTGGCAGCAAGGCTAATGCGACCATCAACCGAGCTCGGATTCAGAGCCACGAGCTTTTCGAAGGTCGCAGCGGCTGCCTCAAAATCTCCTTTCTCGAATTGGACAAGTCCCAAGTTATTAAGGCTTTCCAGATCGGTGGACTTGATCTCAAGGCTCTTTTGGTAAGCCTCAGTGGCTCCATCAAAGTTCCCGAGGTTTTGTCGAATCACGCCAAGGTTAAACCAGAACACTTGGTTGTTCGCCATGCGTTCCTTCATTCCCTCCATGATCTCGCTCGCCTCTTTGTACTTCCCTTCTTTGATGAGAGTATCCACTCGGAAGAGAATCAGGTCGCCAGAGTTATCGCCGTTGGCTTGCGCCCTGTCGAGGTAGCGGCTGGAGAGGATTGCGTTTCCGGCTCGAAGGTACATGACCCCTGCGTTTCGCGCCATGGGGGCGTTGCTCGGGTTCAGGTCGCTTGCCTTGGCATAGGCGGCGGCGGCTTCCGGAATTTCATTCAGGGCTTCGTGGGCTCGCCCCAAGTTGTTGAAGGTGAAGGAATCTTCTCGGAGGCTTGCGCTTCTGGTCAAGCTCGTTTTAGCTGCCCTGGCATCGCCAGTTTCCAGCTGGAGCGTTCCCAAGTTGTACCAGTGGCTGGCAACTTGGGGGTCGCTTTCCGTCAGCTGCTGGTAGATCCCGATGGCTTGACGTCGGTCGGCTGGGGTTCCCCGCTTCACGAGGCCAAATGCCAAGTTGTTGAGAGCAGCCCCATCTCCTGCGTCAGCTGCTCGTTGCAGGAGCGGGAGAGCCTTGTCCAGATTGTTTTTTTGGAGGTAGGTGTAGCCCATCCAGCTCAGAATCGCAGGCCTGGTTTCACCGTCTTTTTCAAGTTCTTCAAAGAGGGCGAGGGCTTCGGTTTCTCGATTTACCTGGCTATAGGCGACAGCGAGATCAAGAGTGATCGACTGCCTGGCTGCCCCTGTGGCGAGTTCCCGCGCCTTTTCCAGACTCGATACAGCGTCGCCTGGGTTGCGGGAGAGCAACTGAGCCGATCCGAGCAGAGCGAAGCTGGCACCGTCACCGGGGCTGCTCGCCACGACTTCCTTGAGCACAGGTATCGCCTTGGCGTAATCCTCGCTCCGGTAGTAGGCAGAGCCAAGGTTGCGGAGGTTAAGCAGATTCACGCTCTCGACCTTGCTCTTCCCTCTCGCGAGCTCAAGCATCTTGATGGCTTCGCTGATCTCACCTTCTTGCAGATGAGCATAGCCAAGCCAGGTGATGACACCGAGGTTGAGAGGGTCAGAGCCGTGCAAGGTGGCGAGGCCCTGTTTGGCAGACGCCATTCCCTCTCGGTTCCCTGCTCGCTCAGCGGCAATGTAAGAGTCAATCAGACGCGAAGCCTGATTTTGTGTGTTTCGGTTAACCCTGCTGCCATCAATGTTCTCCGGCGCCATTCGATTGCTTGCCGCAGCAGCGGGGGCCGATTGAGTCGGCGGAACCCCAGAATTCTGGGCAATGACAACCGAGCTAGCAGCAAGAAGCGTTAGCACGGTCACGATAAACGGAACAGTTCTTTTAAGATTCATCCTCAATCAGTCTCCTGTCGAGAAACTCTGAAGTTCAGAATAGTCTCCTCGTCGCCGTCAGTTTAAGACGTGCTGAGATCCATTTTTCTCTCTGAGCAGAGCATCCCCCGGACAGTTAGTGCCACAGCACTTGTGGAATACAAGAATTGTGCCAATGATACAAGGTTTCTTGCCCGGTTTGGAGCAAAATCTGGTCGTTTTGCCTGATTAACAACCATTCCTGGCTTGTCAATCGTCCTAGCTGATTCGACCGTAGGCCAGGTGGCAGTGTTCCACTCAAGGCTGCCGTGTCGTCCGGATCCACCCCGACGACGACCCAGCCAGGAAACTCTCCAAACAAGACGGAATCTGGTCGAGTGAGAGGATCCCACGGGCCATTTTGCAGGTTCACCTCAAGCCCTCTTTCAGAAGCCAGGGCGATCTCAGCGAGGCAAAAAGCAAGACCACCCTCGCTGACGTCATGGGCGAGCTTCAGACGTTGCTGATCCACCTGGGAGGCAAGCCACTCGCACAAGACTCGTTCCAGAGGTAAGTTAGGTGCCACTGGCCATCCCGACTCGATTCCGTGAACTTCGGCAAGATAGCTACTTGCCCCGAGACCCTGGTGCAGCCCCAGGTCATTCTCATACCAGACCAGATGAAGGTCAACCTGACCGAGGGTGCTACCCATACCGATTCTGCGGCTGGCATGATTCAAGATTCCCAGGATTCCGATGAGAGGGGTCGGGGGTACCTCGCCAAGATCGCTCTCGTTGTAAAAGCTCACGTTGCCACTCACAACCGGGGTCTGCATAATTTCGCAAGCATCGGCAATGCCTTTCACGGCTCGCTCAAACTGCCAGTATACGTGGGGATAGGTTGGATTTCCAAAATTCAGCCCGTCTGTTGCACCAACAGGGAGACCCCCAGTGCAGGCAACGTTGCGACAAGCTTCTGCTACCGCCAACTGCCCCCCAACGTAAGGATTCAAATAAACCCATCGGCTGTTGCCGTCGATCTTCAAGGCCAGGCCCTTGTCTGTTCCCCGAGGGGCCAATACCGCCGCGTCGCCTTGGCCAGGCGGGAGGCTGGTCTGGGTTTGAACTTGTGAGTCGTACTGGCGGAAGATCCACTCTTTGCTTGCAAGACTCGGAGCCGACATGAGCTTGCTCAAAGCCTCTTCCGCAGGGGTAACAGGGACATCATCCAGCGAAAAGGATTCCGCCGCGCGGTAGTAACCAGGCTCTTCTGGGATAACCGTGTAGGTTGGGCACTCGTCAGCGAGTTGCGATGCCACGACCTGAGCTTCGATTTTTCCGTGGCGTCTCACAGTCACCAAGCCGTTTGGAGTGACGTGGCCAATCACTACTGCCTTCAGTCCCCATTTTTCGAAGACACTGATGACTTCTTGCTCTCGACCTTTGAAAGCGACGCAGAGCATCCTTTCTTGGCTTTCGCTGAGCATAAGCTCATAGGCAGACATATCAGACTCTCGCATTGGCACGAGATCTAGGTTTACGTCCATGCCAACCTCCCCTTTACTCGACATTTCAACGGTCGAGCAGGTGAGACCTGCAGCGCCCATATCCTGGATAGACTGAATCGCACCGGTTTTGAGAGCTTCCAGAGTGGCTTCGATCAGAAGCTTTTCGGCGAAGGGATCGCCAATCTGTACGTTCGGCCTCTTGTCTTCATTCTCGGCACCGAGGGCGTCACTCGCAAACGTTGCCCCGTGGATTCCGTCCTTGCCGGTTGCTGAGCCTAAATAGATAACAGGATTCCCTTCGCCTGCTGCCCCGGCGGTCGTGACTTCGTCAATCTTCACAATCCCTACGGCCATTGCGTTGACAAGAGGGTTGCCGCTATAGCGGGGGTGAAAGGCGACCTCTCCTGCGACGGTCGGCACTCCCACACAGTTGCCATAACCGCCGATGCCAGCGACGACATGCTCGCAAAGGTAGCGATTCCTGAGAACCACTTCGGATTCTGCACCCCCTTCATGGATAGGGCCGAATCGGAGGGAGTTCAAGCCAGCAATCGGCCTTGCCCCCATTGTAAAGATATCGCGGATGATGCCTCCTACTCCTGTGGCGGCTCCCTGATATGGCTCGACGGCAGAGGGGTGATTGTGAGACTCAACCTTCATCACAATCCCTAGGCCATCGCCAATTGGGATGATTCCCGCGTTCTCGAGTCCTTCGCCATCAAGAGCATCTCGGTACTTTTTGAAGTACCGCAGGATCGGCCGAGAATACTTGTAGCCGCAGTGTTCGCTCCACATGACAGCGAACATCCCGATTTCAGTCAGGGTGGGAGTCCGACCCATGAGGGTCAGGATTTTTTGGAACTCCGATTCCGTCAAACCCATTGAGAGGTAAACATCGGGAGTAATGGCATCCATCCGCTTGAGTATAGCTTTAGGCTTCATCTGGCTGACCCTGTCAGGCTGTGGGCCCTCCCCCGCAAAATGGGTGGGTGAATGGCGAGGAACCGATCCAGCCGCTTTGGAAACGGGGGGCGATCCCACCATTTTTGCCACACTGCGCACAGTCCGGCTAAGAATCAAGGCCGACGGAACGACCGACCTGTTGCAAGGCGGGATTTCGTCTCGTGGTCAGTTGAGTTTTGGGGGGACGCAATCGACACTCATGACTCACACCGTTTTGGATCAACCCCTGAGCCACCAGAGTGCCGAACTTCAAGAAAGGTTTAGGCCAAGGACTCTGAGCTACAATAGTGATGGCACGATTACGCTGGTCGATTTCTCCGGAATCTCCTCCCGTGACATCGTTTTAACGAAATGGGAGCAACCGGCTGATCGTTCCTCTCGTACCAGTGAAAGGTAAGAATGGTTCCTGAGGTTGCACTTGGTTTCTTCCTTGCCTCCGTAACTGCCTATATTTG
>JALOLT010000075.1 GCA_025455775.1 Fimbriimonadaceae bacterium | reverse complement strand
CTGGTCTGATTGATCAGCGAATGTTCGTCGCCTGTGTTGTGATGTGTTTGCTCACGACGATCTTCGCTGGCCCTGCCTTGCAATTGGTAATGAGGCGCAAGATGCTTCCGATCCCGGAATCCCATGCCTGAAGTCGGGTGGGGAGTTTGACTCTGGGTCAAACATTGGCTGCCGGACTAGGATTCGAACCTAGACGTACGGCACCAAAAACCGGTGTCCTACCATTAGACGATCCGGCAGCAGCCAGACAGAGATGATACCAGACAAGGGGAAGGTCGCACTTGGCGATGGGCCTTGAGCGAGAATCTTGGCGTAGCTTGAGGATGAGATTTAACAAACGAGAGCAAGTCTTGTGCGAAAGACAAACTGCCTTGAAAAACCTCCTTTCACTGGATCAAAATCTCTCCAAAGGGTTTTGTGCATCAGCATGAAACCCTGCCTGCGACAAGGCTAGCTCCTATGAGATTTTCTCCTAACCAACTCTATTCGTCTGTTCTCATCGCTGCCTTTCTCTTCCCTTTGTGTCAAGCCTCGGCAACTCCCCAAAGCCAGGAGCCAGACTACACTCCTTACAAGTCCTTTGAATTCATTCCAGGGGAGCAAACCCTCTTTTTTGACGACTTTTCGCGCGGCCTTTCTAGCTGGACTTCCCGCGAATGGGATATCTACGAGCCCAGACAGGCAGGGAGGGTCACCACCTTTCCCAATGCTCCTGGCAGCTGGTTCCATCTTCCGCGGAAGGGACAAATGAGACCAAACGGAGTGAAGGTTTTACCGAACAACTTTACTCTCGAATACGATCTGATCACGGATGAGAATGTGACTGAACACGAGAGCGGAATCTTGAACATCTTCGTTAAGGCGGAGGGGTTGAGCTTGGAAGACTACAGCTATCACTTTAGTGATACTCCTCAGATCAAACTCGACATCAAGCCTTACTCCCAGAATCTCGTCGTTTCTGCCTTCCGTGAGAGTGGCTTTACCGGAGGCATCGAAGAGACGAGCTGCATTTTTCAAGAGACGAGGGCGAACTTCTGGACTCCCAGCAAGGTTCATCGCGTTTCCATCTCCCGCATCGGGACGAGGCTGGTCGCCTACGTGAACCAAACGAAGGTCTTTGACATCGCGAACGCCCTTCCGCCAAACGTTGGCTACACCCTGCTGATGGCCACAGACCTGTGGGAGACAGGTTTCTACGTCTCGAATTTGCGCCTGGCCACTGATGCGAAGCTCCCAGCCACAGAGCTAAAGGAGCGACAAACTTACTTTACAGAGAATATCCTCTTTGGCACCGATTCGGACCGGATCAACCCACGCTCATACCAAACTATCCGCCGCATCGCCCAAGCCTTGAAGGAGGTCGATGGCAAGATCAAAATCATCGGCCACACAGATAACACCGGCAAAGCTGAATACAACATGGAGCTTTCGAAGAAGAGGGCTGAGTCAGTGAAGCGAACCCTCGTTCGGGAGTTCGGGATTGAGGCATCTCGCATCGAAACAGAGGGAAAGGGACAGACCGAGCCAATCGGTTCAAACGATACAGTGCAGGGGCGAGCTGCCAACCGCCGGGTGGAATTTCGCATCGTAAAGTGAATCAGCCATGCCCCTTCCTTGTCGATGCCAGGGGCAAAGGACAGGGAAGGGGCCTTTCTTGATCAAGCCTTACTCGACAGCGAAGCTAATCGTGTGGGTGGCTGCGGCACCTCGTCCATCACGCCCGACAATCAAGACCCGATAGAGTCCTCGCTCTGCCGGAGCAGTGAGTCTCACGCGCCCTTTCAGAGCTCCTTTCTCGATCAGACCTAAATTCTGTTCAAAGTCACCGACAAAGCGCTTTTTGGGATCGTTGTGAAGGACTTCGTAGGTCAAAGCCACCTGATCCTGGTCTGGATCTAGGCCTCGCGCTGCTACCTCGAACGTTGCTCTTGGTCGAAGGCGGAAAGGAGCATTCGGTGAAACATTGCGGAGCACTGGAGCCCGGTTCGGTGGGACATCCCCGCCCCAAAGTTTTGCCAGCTCTTCGACGATCTGGAGTCGTTCCCCGGTTCGCAAATGGGTCGAGTGCATGCTGGAGGTTCCAACATTGCTGGCGTTGAAGTAGAAGTAATAGGATCCAAGAACCCTGCCAGGGAAGGCAAGGATCGAGTTTCGATAGTTCCGTACGGCGGAGAGAGCTTTTTCCTCGCTTGCTGGCTCGATATGTCCGGCCCAGGGTCGGCGTTCGTCGCGGTCGGGCAAACTAAAAGCGAACTCCGTGACGACATAGGGCTTCTTCCACCAAGTCAATCGGTTATGGATGGTCGGAAAGCCGACGTAACTATTGATCCCTAGCACATCCACTGACTTGATGTACTTCTCCATCATGGCTTGCTTTTCTGGCCACATGTCAGCGACAACCGTCATAACCGGACGCGAGGGATCCTCTTCTTTGGCGATTACCGCGAGTCTCTCGACTTGCTGCCAGACCTCTGGCCATTCCGTTCCGAGTTCCATCTCGTTTCCAACCGCCCACATCAAGATCGCAGGATGATCTTTGTACATGCGAACCCACTTGCGAAACTCCTCCGCTTGCTCGTCCTTCATCTTTTGGTCGCGGTAGTTGAATCCGTCCTCTTTCCTCATCCAAAATCCGACGGTCACAGTCATTCCGAGCTCCCTGGCACGATCAAGAAACTCGCCGGACTTTTCATCGACACCCCATGTTCTCACGGAGTTGCCGCCGAGTCGTTTGATCTCTTCAAGCCTGTCGATCGGCGCCCCAGCGCCTTTGATCGTGTAGGGTTTGCCTTGATAAAGGAGCTCAAAGCCCTTTTCGGTTTGAACAATCTCCGTCACCTTTGGTGGATTGGGGACTGAGGCTTGGGTTGTTTGGTTCTCAGTCGCGAAACAGAAGCCAAGAAGCAGACTTGAAAGCATGGGTGTATTGTACTGCGAAACGTTTCGGATCGGGAATACTCTCAAACGATGAATTCCCGACGAGAAACACTGGGCCGCAACTGTGCCGCCCACGGAGTCGCTGCCTTCTTTGCTTGGTCGCCTTCAACCATGGACTATCTTTACGGGTTTCGAGAAAGCGCCCACGAAAGGTTTCTGGTGATGGCAGTCGCTCCAGATGGACGGACTCGCCTCATCTGCCCTGCCTTGACCGTCAATCAAGCCAAACGGGTCGGTATTGACGATGTGGTCGGATGGGCTGATGGAGAAGACCCCCTTCTCCACGCCAACCAACTGGTAAGAGACTTTGGACTGGAAGGGAAGAAAGTGGCAGTAGATAACGAGATGCCTGCCGCCCTCCTCCTGCGACTCATGTCAGCCTTTCCGACCATCACCTTTCTCGCTGGGCAAGAAATCTTGGCAAAAGGGGTAAGGCGCAAGGCTGGCGACGAGTTGGAGCGATTGCAGCGAGCGGCAACCATCGCCGACGAAGCGTGGGATGAAGTCTGGCCGACTCTGAAAGCTGGGATGACTGAGAGGGAAGTTTCTGGGCTCCTTTCCTCTGCCATGGCACGAAAAGGGGGAAAGCCGACCTTTAGTATTATCGCAGCCGGAGCCAACAGTGCAGAGCCCCACCACGAAACCGACGATACTATGCTCCAGATTGGCGATGTGGTGATTTGTGATTTTGGCTGTGAGGTAGAGGGGTATCAGTCTGACATCACGAGGGTTGTAGCAATTGGCGAAGCAAGTGAAGAGGCCAGACGGGTTTATGAAATTGTGATGGCTGCCCACAAGGCAGCCAGAGATGTTGCCAAAGCGGGAGTGACTGCCGGGGAAGTAGACGAAGCGGCTCGAGCCATTATTCGCGAAGCTGGTTTCGGCCCTGAATTCTGTCACCGCACAGGACACGGCATCGGAACGAAAGGCCACGAAGAGCCTTACATCATTGGGGGGAGCGATGTGATCTTGGCGGAACGCGACTGCTTTTCAATCGAGCCAGGGATCTATCTCGAGGGCCGATTCGGAGTGAGAATCGAGAACATTGTGACAATCACCCCCGGTGGGCTTCGAAGCTTTAATGCGGAGCCCTCTCCTGTGCTCCTGGTCGTAGGCTAGCTTGGCTCTTGGTTAACTGGGATCACTGCCCAGTTTTTTTGAACGGAGGATAGATTCTCAGTTAACCAAGCCAGCCCTTTGTTCTTCGACCATGGCCTGGCACTCTGACATCAGATCGACCATGTCCTCGGCTGCAATCACTGGGTCTCCTGTGTAGGGCCAGATCAGGCGGTCTTGGCTCATATAGACTTCCCGCTTGCGCTTTTGCATCAGGGTGAAGGCACGAGGGTGGATTTTGGTGGATGGTTTGAAGCTCACTGCCAGTCGCCCTTCCTTGCCGTCCACCTTTTCTATCCCAAGTTCGCGAGACTTCATTCTGGCCGACATGACTCGAACTGCTCGCCTGGCATCCGGAGGCATATGGCCATACCTGTCCTCGATTTCTCGCTCTGTCTCGCGGAGCTCCTCGAGCGTCCTCGAAGACATCATCGCCTTGTAGTAGTAAAGCCTCTGGCCCTGATCGCCGATGTAATCGTCTGGGAGCAAGGCCTTGACCGGCAAGTCGAAGGTGGGAAGTGGTTCCAGGCCAATCAGAGGATCGTCCAACGTCTTTTGGGAGCCACCGTCAGCGTAAGTCTTTAGGAACTGGACTTCGCTTTCGATGAGTTGGGCGTAGAGATCGTAGCCGACCGCGTTCATCTGGCCGCTTTGCTTGGCACCGAGTAGATCTCCCGCCCCGCGAATCTGGAGGTCTCGAAAGGCGAGGGAATATCCCGCGCCAAGCTGAGAGAACTCTGCTAAGGCAGCCAGTCTGGCGGAGGCATTTTCTGTGAGGGATTTTGCACCCTGGTAGAGCATATAAGCATAGGCTTGACGGTCACTCCTGCCGACGCGCCCCCGGAGTTGGTATAGCTGAGACAGTCCGAAGAAGTCTGCGTTATCAACGATCAGGGTGTTGGCGTTCGCGATATCAAGGCCGCTTTCGACGATCGTTGTGGAAACCAAGATGTCAATCTCTCCGCGAATGAAGCCAACCATGACTGGTTCGAGCTCCTTTTCGTGCATTTGGCCATGACCAACGGCAATCCTCGCACTGGGAATCATTTTGCGGAGCCGTTCCGCAACGTGGTAGATCCCTTCGACTCGGTTGAAAACATAGTAGACCTGACCACCCCTGGCAAGCTCTCTCAAGATCGCTTCGCGGGCTACTTCGTTTGAATAAGGCCGGACAAAGGTGCGGACTGGCAGTCGACCGGGAGGGGGATCATTGATCAGACTCATTTGGCGAATGTTCATCATCGCCATGCTCAAGGTCCGTGGAATCGGGGTGGCGGACATGCTCAAAACATCCACATTGACCCTCAGAGTCTTGAGAGTTTCTTTGTGCTTCACGCCGAATTTTTGTTCTTCGTCAACGATCACGAGGCCAAGATCTTTGAATTTCACCTCTTCGCTCAGCAAGGCATGAGTGCCGATCACAATATCAAGCTCGCCCTTTGCTAGGTCCTCGAGCATGAGTCGTCTCTCCTTGCCATGGACGAAGCGGTTCAGGAGACCGATTCTGGTGGGAAAGGCGGAGAGCCTTTCCGCGATGTTTCGGTAATGTTGTTCGCTCAGAATGGTGGTGGGGCAGAGGATCGCCACCTGCTTTCCGTACTGGGCGACCTTGAAGGCAGCACGGATCGCGACTTCTGTCTTGCCGAAACCCACATCTCCGCAAATCAGGCGATCCATTGGGAAGTCTTGCCTGAGATCCTCTTTGACATCCAGAATTGCTTGCATCTGGCTGGGAGTCTCCACGTAGGGGAAAGTGCCTTCCATCTCTGATTGCCAGGGAGAATCGGAGCCAAAGGATGTTCGCTGGACAGCTTTGCGCTCTGCGTAAAGCTTGATGAGGTCTCGCGCGAACTCACGAGCCTCTTCCCGGGCTTTTCCCACGGTCTTCTGCCAATCACCTCCTGTCAACCGGTTGATTTTTGGCGGAACGTCGCCTGGCGCCATGTACTTTTGGATTCGATCCAGCTGGTCGGCAGGGACAAAGAGGCGATCTGGTGCTTTGTACTCGACCAGGAGAAACTCCTTTTCAACTCCTTCGGTGGTACGCTTCACAAGGCCCCGATAGATGCCGATGCCAAAGTTGATGTGAACCACGTAGTCCCCTGCCTTTAGGTCGAGTACTGTCGCGATTGGCACACCGTCGCTAAACTTCCTCTGAGGCATTTTCAGGCGAGCGACACCGAAGAGCTCATGGTCGCTGAGAAGGGCAAACTTTGCCTTGCTCATCACGAATCCGCCGCCGGGATTCCCTTCAACTTGCCAGACGCCTTTCGGGAAATCCTCCGATGCCTCGTCGCGTGGTTGCGGGAAAATCTCCACTTGGTTCAGAACTGTCTTGGCCCGGTTGGGTTGATCTGTTCCCAGAACGACGTGCACACCATGATCCAACCAATTGGTGATAGCCTGGGTGAGGGCGGTGGATTGAGTTCTGACTCCCTCCAGACTCTCCGCGTGGAACTCCTTTTCGACCAAAGGGTGGAGCCATTTTGGGACGGCATTCATCGAACTCAAGATCACAGTTCGTTGTGCAGAGCTGAAGTGTTCGGGGGGGAGAGAGAAATCACTGCATGTTGCTTGCAGAATTTCGCCTCGCGCATGCCTGGCATCCAGTGCCTGGGTCAGTTCCTCCTCTTGGCGGGTTGCTGTCGCCTCAAGTTCTAGGGGCTCATCCAAAATCAGCCTGCCAAAGCTCGAAAGCAGGTCGATGGCGCACTCGGAGTCTGGTTGGATAAAGGGTCGGTAGAGATCGAGACGGTCAAAAAAGACTCGCTGCTCCATGGCCTGGATGTCACCCATCAGATTCTCTTCTAGTTTGTTACCTGCTTGTTCGCTGAGCTGCGAAGCTTCAACTTCAACCGTTTGGCGGATCAGTTCGAGAACTCCTGATTCTTTGGTTGGGATCAAGGTTTCGCGAGAGGGTGCGATGACCAGATGGTCGATGGCAGAAATGGATCTTTGGTGAGTTGGGTCGAAGGTGCGGAGTGATTCGACTTCATCATCGAAGAATTCGATGCGGATCGGCCTCTCGGCTCCCATCGGGAAGATGTCAAGAATTCCTCCTCGTCGCGACGTTTGTCCAGGAACCCTGACTGGTTCGCTCGGTTCGTAGCCGAGTTTAGAGAGTTGATCACTGATCGCGACGATGTCGGCTCGTGTCCCCTTCTTGATTTCGAGAAAGCTCTCTTGCAAGACGTCCAGAGGGAGAGTTCGCTCCAGGGCTGCCTGGGGAGTAGCGATTACGATTCCCGGTTTGTGGCTTGCCAGAAAGCGAAGGGCTCCGATGCGGTCGCTGAGGGCGATAGTTTCCGGGGCTGCGTCTTCGAAAAGAACGCTGAGGCCGCTGGGCAGAAGCCTGATGTCGGCAAGGGGAACTCCCAGGAGGCCGAGTTTGGCTTGCCATTGCAAAGCGCGATCATAGGAGTTGGTGACAACCAGGAGTGGCTCTGGGTTGGCAAGATAGGAGGCGGCAACAAACAATGGACGGGCCTCGGAGCAAAGCGAAGACCAAAGTTCGCTTTCACCGAGGCCTGAGATAAGCTCGCGAAGATCGGGGTGTTGTCCCACGCTCCGCGCCAAAGAATTCAGGCGCATGCCAGGAACATTGTACTGAGTCTAGTAGCCTCGTGGTCGGGATCAGGGGGATGTTGAGGCGAACGAATCTCCTTGCGCACCCAGGCCCGCTGCCTCCCCGCCCGGTTCTGAACTTGGTCACTGACGGCCAAACACTCTTCCGGGCCACCCCCTGGTTGCGCAAGAGGATGCCCTTACCGTTCCTGGCAAGATCAGTCGCCCGGATCCCTGGCAAAGTAGAGCGAAGGGTTCAGGGCAACGAGTGGCCCATCTTGCTCTTCTTGGTCTCAAGGTAGCCACTGTTGAAAGGGGTCGGCTCTGCGACAACTGGCACAGTCTCTACGATCTCAAGGTCGAAGCCTTGGAGTCCCGCTCGTTTGCTCGGGTTGTTAGACATGAGGCGCATTTTGCGAACCCCGAGATCTTTCAGAACCTGAGATCCAAGGCCGTAGTCACGAAGGTCAGGCTTAAACCCGAGGGCTTCGTTGGCCTGCACAGTGTCCAGGCCTTGTTCCTGCAATTCGTAGGCGCGCAGTTTGTTCACGATGCCAATCCCTCGCCCTTCTTGGGCGATGTACAGGACGACCCCGCGACCCTCTGCCTCAATTCTTTGGAGTGCCAGGGCTAGTTGATCCCCGCAGTCGCAGCGCAGAGACCCCAAAATGTCTCCGGTCAGACAAGAGCTGTGGACTCGTACCAGAGTCGGGACTTCCGGTTCCGGCGTGCCTTTTACGATCGCCAAGAAGGGGTGTGGTTCAAGGTCACTTTCGTAGGCATAGAGTGTGAAGGATCCGTACTTGGTGGGGAATTGAATCGGGCCAGCTGAGCGGCGAACGAGCTGTTCCGTATGGCGGCGATGGGCGATGAGGTCAGCGATGGTGATGATCTTGAGGCCGTGGCGGAGGGCATAGGCTTCTAACCCTCCATCAAGGCGAAGCATCGTACCGTCCTCATCCAAGATCTCTACCCCAACGGCAACTTCCTTGAGCCCTGCCAGTCGGCAAAGATCCACACTCGCCTCGGTATGACCGGCGCGGCGGAGAACGCCTCCATGTTCAGCGCGCAAGACAAGCATGTGGCCAGGTCTCATGAGGTCGTCCGCGTGAGCCTTTTCATCCACCATTACCTGAACCGTTTTGGCTCGATCTGCCGCACTGACCCCGGTTGTGGTGCCATGAACCGCGTCAACCGTTTCTGCCATCGCTGTCCCTCGTCGGGCCGTGTTGACTTTTGTCATCATGGGGATGCCAAGGTGTTCGAGCCTTTCTGGCATGGCAGAAACGAAGGGCACTCCCCGACCGTAGGCGATCATGAAGTTCATGGCTTCGGGGGTGCAGTGCTCCGCAGCCATGATCAAATCCCCCTCATTTTCGCGATCAGGATCGTCAACGACGATGATCATCTTCCCGGATCGGATGAGGTCAAGGGCCTCGGCGATAGTTGCAAATGGCATGAATGTCTATTCTACGTTGCTGATCCCCCCATGACTCTTCCCTCAAGGACTTCTCCCCCAGGTTGATAAACGACTGAAGCCGGGAAACGTAGCTGAGAATTCGGTAGCCAGGACGATGCATAACAAACATTTGTTTATGTATTCTCCTGATTTATGGTTGTCACCTACTTGGGCACGAACTGGCAGTTTGTCGAATCAGGAAGGCAGGATTGGTTACCAGCCAGGGTGCCAGGTCATGTCCATTTGGATTTGGAGCGCGAAGGGATTATTGCAAACCCCCTCCTTCGCACCTATGAGCGGGGTTGCCAGTGGGTTGACGAGACTGATTGGGTGTACCGAACGACTTTCGACTGGCACCCAAAGAGAGGAAATCCGAAAAGGGTCTTGCACTTTGAGGGTTTGGACACAGTTTGCAGCGTTTACTTAAACGGGGACTTGGTCGCTTGTCACGACAACATGTTCCTTCCCTTGGAAGTGGATGTCACAGAACTACTGAAAGAAGGGCAAAACGAAATAAAGGTGGAGTTCTATTCGGCAGCTCGGATCGGCCGAGAGAGGCTCGAAAGGTTCCGGGCGAAGGTAGGGCTCAAGCACGAAGTTAGTTACCTCTTCGAACGATCCTTCGTAAGAAAGGCTCAGTACATGTTTGGCTGGGATTGGGGCCCTCGGCTCGTGAGTTGCGGGATCTGGAAGGCAGTCTGGCTCGAAGAGTTTGCTTTTCGTCTCCAAGACCCCTGGATTCAACAAGGCTTTAACCCAGATGGATCGGTCGAAGTTCATCTTTCTCTCGCGATGGAGGGCGAAACTCCTCCGGGAAGACTTGTAGCGGATGTGAGCCTCTTGGGTGACGACTTAGGCATCATCGAGATGACCAGGGCGGACGATGGCCTCTTCCATGCTGATGTCCACGTGAGGGATCCAAAACTTTGGGGACTTGATAGCACAAGCGAGGACACTTTGGGGGTTGCATTCGGACTCAGTGACAGCGATGAATGGAGTTTGGTTGTGCCGACCGGTCTCAGGCAAGCAGAACTGCTGCGCGAGCCGGACGAGTTCGGCGAGTCTTACCAGATCTTATTGAACGGAAGCCCTGTGTGGGTCTTCGGAGCAAACTGGATTCCAAACCATAGCTTCCCGAGTGTCGTGAGCCAACTCGACTATGACAATCAGCTAAACAGGGCCAAGGGAGTCGGGATGAATATGCTCCGAGTGTGGGGAGGAGGACTCTACGAAAGCGATGGCTTTTATGCTGCTACCCGCGAAACTGGCACGATGGTCTGGCAAGACTTCACCTTTGCCTGCGGCTACTACCCTGATGACGAAGAAGCGAAGGAGGCCCTGACAAAAGAGGCCACTTATCAGATAAAAAGATTGCGAAACGAGCCGTCGTTGGTACTTTGGTGCGGAAACAACGAAAACTCCATGTTATGGGATAACAAGTGGGGCGGAGAGGACAAGAGTCCGGATCGTTTTTACGGAGATTCCTTGTACGAGGAGTTACTGCCTCAATTGCTCAGCAAACTTGATCCCAGCCGTTCCTACGTTCCCAGCAGTCCGTACTATAAGGACGAAAGATTTGCGAATGCCAAGAACCGGTATGAGCACAACATGGGGAATGTTGGCGATAGCCACTATTGGGATGTTTGGCATGGCAGAGGCGACTGGGTTCATTACGCAGACTCCTACAGCCGCTTTAGCTCAGAGTTCGGCTTCGCATCGGCTCCCTCTCTCACCGTATGGTCTCAGACTCTTATAGGAGGGGAAAAGCAGGCCTTCTCGAGTGCCGCTAATCAGCATAACAAAACAGGTAAGCCGGTTGAAGAATTCCAGAGATTGATCGAACTCCACTATCCTCAGATCAAGACGATCGAGGATCTGACTTACTACAGTCAGTGCAATCAAAGAGATGCGATGAGATTCGCGCTTGAGCATTACCGAAGAGGGCGTTTTTGCTCAGGAACCCTGATCTGGCAACTGAATGACTGTTGGCCAGTCCAGAGCTGGGCGTTGGTGGATAGTGCCGGAAAAGAAAAGCTGGCGATGCACGAGCTCAATCGCGTCTTTTCTCCTCTTTTGACTGCCCTCTTTGTAAGGGGCGATGCACTCGAGATCTGGAACTCCTTTGTCAATATTGAAACTGAGCTATACCCAGCGAAGGAACTGGAGGTGGCGATCTACGATCTGCTTACTGGTAAGGTCGTGGCGAAAGAGAGTTTCGCCGAGGCAGTGCGTCCAGGCCTTCCAACAGAGGTCGGTACGATGGCTCTGGCCGGGATTGACCGGAAGGCTGCTCTTGCTGTGGCCCTGAGGGAAGGTCACCCTGTCGCATGGAAGCTTTTGCTGGAGCCGAAGGAGGTTCAAGCATCCTCCTGGCCGATCACAGCGAGCCTGCATGATGGACTTCTCACGGTCGCTTCGAGTGGCCCGGTCGTCGATCTTCTGGTCTTTGATCCAGACGACCCAACGAACTGTGAGTTTTGGGCGGGACTGCTCTTAGCAGGCCATGAGTTTGAGGGGCATATCACGAAAGAACCCTATCGACTAACGGCTCGATCCTTGGCGGGAAGCCACGAGGTCAAGATCACGAGAGGGCCGATCAGCTAAGTTCCCAGCAACCCTGGCAGTTTTCGATGAGTGCCGGGGGACATACCTGGCTCGGCTTGGAGCGAAAGTGGCACAGGCCAGTCAGTGTTTGCGTTCCCTCACGCCTCGCGGGGCAGCCTTTTGGTCGTCTTGTCCCTCGTCGGGGCTTCCTCGGCATTGGCCTCGTCGCCCTTGACCAAAGGGGAAGCTCTTTCTGACCTGATCCACCCTCAGTTTGCCCAATCTTTGAGGCGGGCTGACAAGGCATTTCGAGAAGATGATTATTATCTCTCTCTGGCTTTGCTTCATGGAGTGGTCTATCCCGATGGGATTACCCTCGGCTTTGACGAGACGAGCCTTAGGGGTAGCAAAGCCAAGTTCACCAAGGCCACTCACCGGGCCATGGTGATTTGGCAAAACGCTATGGATGGCGACAGCCCAATGGTTTACGCAGAACCAGGAGCGAAGCCTGAGATCACCATGGTGCTCGTTGACACCTTGCCCCAAGGGAACGACGTCATGGGCTTGATCCAAATGGAAAAGAAGTACCAGTGGAACAAAAGAATGTTTCGGCTGGAACAAAAGATCACCATTTCGATCCTGAGGAGTTACGAGGGTCACGCCCTGACAGAGGATCAAATGACGGAGGTCATCGCTCACGAAATGGGTCACCTGCTTGGCCTAGCCGACGTCGACGAGGTTGGCCCCCTGATGGGGCCGATGCAAATCGGTAAGCCTTCAACAGATCCCTTGCCCAGAGAGGTTCAGGCGGTCAAACAACTACGTCGTGTGGCGCGGGAACAGATCCTTACCGTTCAGAGGCAGATCGTGGCTACTTCGGAACGAGTGGCAGGCTGACATACTGTCGACAATGCTGGTTTTATCCCCTAAGCTAGCAATCAGATCAGGAGCAAGGAAGCTCTTTATGGGAATGATGTAAACAAGAGTGCACGGAGGTACTCAAAATGGTCAGTTCGTCCAACTTTTCAATGGTATCGACTCTGGCCGGGTTAAGACGCCTCGAAGCCCAACTCTATCGAGCAATGATGGAGGCAGGCGCAAGAGGAGTCAATCCACCGGCCGTGAATGTGAACCATTCTGCTGCCTTGCAACAACAGGCAGAAAGCAGTATGGCCAAGGCTGAAGCAGTCTTGGACGGAACAACGCTGGATATTTCGGCTTAATCGTCGAGTCGAAGTTCCACGGATCTTGCCGCTCGTTTCGAAGAAAAGGGTTGCTGGGTCTGCGCACAGTCAAACAGTGAACGACGTGTATCGCCGGCTCCTGAGAAAAAAGAATGCTAAGTCGCCTCGTGGTAAACCCGAGAGGTGGCGGCAGCTGCTTCTTCGAGTAAGAACCGATCCTCAACTCTGACAAGAGCTGAATAGCCGAGGCTTTGCAAGAGCGACTCATCGCTCAGCAAGGTCACAATCTCATTTGGCAAGTCCTCGTTCGAGTCAAAGGCGCGAATCGCCACGTGCTCGAGGGCAATATCCGGCATCCCCCCGACACGACGAACGAGCACTGGGCGACTGGCAGCCATCGCCTTCAGAGCAACCATGCTGGTGCTTTGCCTGACACTCGGAACGACGACCAGATCAGCAGCCCGCAATAAGGGCCAGGGGACTTGCCACGGAAGGATTTCAATCTGGGGTCGGTTCGCGAGGGATTTGATCTCCCTTTCCTGTGGCCCCTCGCCTGCGATAACCAAGAGGCAATCCGGGAGGCTTTCCCAGACTTTGGGAAAGGCCTCTAGTAGATCAATAAAACCTCGTTCTGGAACAAATCTCCCCATCGCCACGACCAAGGGAACTCCGAGGGGGAGACCCAATGACTTTCGCGCCTCCTCCATTTCTGGTAAGTCTCTGGGAACCTCCACGCCTGGCAGTACCACCTGAAGGTTGAGAGTGTGGACTTCTTCGAGCGCAGCTCGGCAGACGTAACTTGTGCAAATCCCAACTCTCGCATGGTTCAGGCGATCGATCAGGTGGGTGTGTCTTGTCTTGGGCATGTCCCAGGCTGTGTAGATCCAGGGACGATTGAGCTTGAGGGCTTCGGCAGAGGCCCAGGCAGCTCGATAGCCCCAGGCATGAACCAGATCGAATTGTTCCGCCTTTGCTCGCAGGATCTTGCTGACTTTGCGGTCTGGCCAGAAGCCTGTTTCGTTCGGGATTTCATCGTGAGCGTCCCAGAAGGTCAGGAAGATTCCGAGTGCTTTGAGTGGTTCCACCAGGGAGTTGCTGTAGTCGGCCAGCCCTCCTTGCATTTGGCGGCGGATGCAAAGAACCTTCATGGCATGGGTTTTGCTACCGGGGAACCGCCTGGGCGTCTACCAAATGCTTGATGACGTCGTCGACTTTCAGCCCTTCGATTTCCGATTCTGGGCGCAAGAGAATGCGGTGACGCAAAACTGGCAAGGTCAGTTCCTTCACATCATCAGGAATCACGAAGTCGCGACCTCGCAACGCGGCAAGGGCCTTGGACGCAGAGACGAGAGCCAAACCAGCCCGGGGGGACGCTCCAATCAAGATGTCCTGACTGGCCCTGGTCGCGCTCACAATCTCGTAGATGTAGTTGAAGATCTTTTCTTCGACCCGGACGCTATTTACTTCCTCGCGAAGGTTTTGAATTGTCTCTGCATTGAGGACTGGTACGAGTCCCGCCTCATCGAGCTTCATCGAGCGGAACCCAGCATGATAGCGGCGCAAAACGTTCATCTCTTGCTCAGGTTCCGGGTAGTCGAGGATGACCTTGAGCAGGAATCTGTCTTGTTGCGCTTCTGGCAAGGGATAAGTTCCCTCGTACTCCACTGGGTTCTGGGTGGCAAAGACGA
>JALOLT010000074.1 GCA_025455775.1 Fimbriimonadaceae bacterium | reverse complement strand
ATGGCAAGTGGTCACGTCGTCTTTAGTGCGACTGGCATCACCCCTGGTGACCTTTTGAAGGGTGTGCGCTACAAAAGAGGCATTGCCATCACGGAATCTATCTTGATGAGAAGCACCACGCGAACCATTCGAAGAATTGAGACCAAGTACCTCACGGACGCAAACTAGGAAGTTCAGGGAGGCTGTGGTGGGGCACAGACGGCAGGGCTCTCTTCGTCTGGCCATTCTGGGCCCGAAGCCACGCCCGTGGCCCGATTGCATCGGGCCACCGCCCCCAGAATGTCCAGCCTAAGAGTCGCCCCCTCTGAAGGAGCATGTCAGACCTGGATGTTTTTTCCAGGAAAAGCGATCCATAACTCCGCCTTAATAACACCGAGCCATGATGCAATTCACTATGGCCCGAAAGTTCTCCAGAGCCTTTACCCTGATCGAATTACTCGTCGTAATCGCGATCATCGCCATTTTGGCTGCGATTCTGTTCCCAGTTTTTGCTCAGGCAAAGGCGGCTGCCAAGCGCACTCAATCCTTGAGCAACGTAAAGCAGATTGGAACTGGGATGCAGATCTACATGACGGATCACGATGATACGACCCCCTCAACCTATGTTTTCGCAGGTGGAAGATCCGTTGATATCTATCAAACACTCCAGCCCTACATGAAGAATATGCAGATTTTCTTCTCCCCAGAAATGGAACCAAAATGTTCCCGCTGGGAGCCCCCAGGCTTGCGACAATGCCAACACGCCAGACGGACAGTTTGTTCCAGCCGAACGATCTCGCTGTCTGGGATACGGCTATAACTGGGGCTTCGGCATCTGGGCGGGAGGAGCCCTCGTTAGCTTTGAGCGAACCGAAGGCACCACCACCGTCTTGCCAGGAGTCAGCGCAACTGCCGCCGAAGAGCCGAGCCGACTCGCTGCCTTTGGGGACACCTACAATGGCCGCCGCTACACGATCTCGCCGATCGGCTCGATCTTGACACATTACACAGGGGCCACGAGGAACTCTGCCTTGCGAGGGAACGGTCGATTCGTATTCACCTTCCTGGATAGCAGTGCCAAATCAGTCCCGATGCAAGGATTTACCTTCAACCCAGCGGCAGTGCCAAGAGGAGCTGGTTACCTTGCTGTGCCTTCAGACAGACCGACGCTGGATGCGATGTTCTGCCTTTCCCCCACGACGACCGTGAGGCCCGCCAATCTCGGGATTCCAGCTCCTGATATGGGATGCCAGCAGTTCATTGCCTTAACGATGCAAGGCGCCTTTGCCCCCTTGACCCGTTGGGGCAACTAGTCTCCCTGCTTCGGCAGACCCCTGAGAACCAGATCGGAGCGAGACGTGAGAAATCCGTCCACTCCGATCCTCTTCCATTCGTCAATCTCCTCTTTTGTGTCCAGGGTGTGAATGTGGATCAAGATCCCCTTCTCTCTGATCTTGCGAAACTCGGCATCTGTCACTTTGAATTGATCCCTGTGTTCCTTCATCAGGCTGAGGATGGAGAAGGTTGGTTTGTAGCGATCCCAGGTGTTCTTGCCCCGGAGGGCAGAAAGCATTGCAATTGCTTGATTCGTGTCGGCGCAGGTCGCTATGGTAGGGGCAAGGCGTCGTGCCTCAGCGATCTTTGCCGGGATGAAGCTGGCCAGAATGACCCTGCTTTCTGCTCCTAGTTCTTGAATGATCTGAACGACCTTTGCCGGATCGGATGCAGGCTTGAGGTCAACCAGGAAAACGTTTTGGGGAGCCGCGAGCAAAGCCTCTCGAAGGGTCGGAACAGTGATACCCTTACCCTTGAATGGGGTCTCCCCGGCGGAATTCTTCCAGCTATAGCCAGCATCTAGCCCCCTCACCTCGTCAAAGGTCAGGTCTGCGAGCTTTCCCTTTCCATTTGTCGTACGATCCACCGTCTCGTCGTGCAAGAGCACCTGAATGCCGTCTTTTGTGCCTGCAACATCTGTTTCGAGGAGCACCAAGGGCAAAATCTCAGCTGCTTTGGCAAAACCGAAGGCAGTGTTCTCTGGCCAATGGCTATAGCCGCCCCGATGCAGCCCACGGCTGAGATCAGGCACCTGCCTCGCAGAAAAAGCAGGTTCAGTGAGGAGCAAGCAAAGAGTCGCTGTGATCATGGAATCTGAAGAATCCTAGCACCGAGATGTTAAGACTCTACTCTGGTTTTGGTACTCGGAAGCTAGGCTAAAACAAACTAGCTTTTTGCAAAGGATCCAGGGATCAGTGGCTGTTCGCTTCTCTTTGTTGTTATACTGAAAGTGATACAGCTTAAAGTGGTGATAAAGATGATCCTTAGCAGTTTGGTAGCTCTTTCTTTGGTCCACCAGCAGGCTCAGCCGCTTGTTTCAATAACCGTGATGCCAACCCACCCTCAAAAGGTCCTAAACCAACTGGGGGAGAAGATCGGGCGGAAGCTCACTGCTGGGCCGAACATCCGCCAAGACTACTTCATGATTCACTTCACCGATAAGTCGGCCGATCATATCCTGAAAGTCATCGGAGAGAGCCTCGAAGGAGAGTGGTCTCCCCTTTCGGATGGCAGTTTGATGCTGGATCGAAAGCCGAAGCCAGAATCGGACGAAAATCTGCGCGAACTCGCCCAAAAGCTCCACCTTGAGATCAAAAAGCAGGCGCAGCCACCTTCATTTTCACGTGAAGATGCGGAGAAACTGGTCTCCAGTGGAATCCAATTCGCCCAGAAGGCGGCAGAGAATCCAGAATCAGTCGACTGGCAAGACTACCAACGGATTCGCAGCGGAACTCCCGATCAGGTTTATCTGGCTAACATCATGGCCCTGCTTGATCCGATGATGCTTGTGCAGCTTCCGGCCGGTGAGTCTATCTGGATCGCGAACACTGGGATGAAAAGGCACATCCCGTTCACCAGTCAAATGGTTCGCCTCTTGCGGCAGATGGAAGCGGATCACAAGATGGTTGAGTCGATCGCGATTGAGGCAATGAAAAAGGTTGATCGAGAACGTATTCCGTCTTACTTCGACTTTATGCAGGCCGTTCAGGGAGATCCGCGGGAAGATTCGCCTGAGGTGACCTATGCGGTCAGTATCCGCAAGCTTCCTCTTTTTGGAAACGAAGTCAATCTACAAGTTCAATTGCATCGGTTTCAAGGTGCTGGTTCCCGACAGTTCTTTGCCTTTTACTCTTCAAGTGGTACTGCGATGGAGATGGGTCGATCCAATCAAGATCAAGTTGTAGACTCGATTGCAAAAGGCCTCACTCAAAAAGTTGTGATTTCACCAGAAGTAAAACCCTTTGTCGATTCACTCCCTTCGATGATGAGAGGCAACTTTGCCGAGAACGAGTCTTCTCCTTGGCCTCGAGTCTTTTCTGATTTGGATCGGAAGGATATGTTAGAGTATTTTGCTGGCGAGCTTCCTCTCCAAGTGGCCCAAGCCAAAGGCAGAGATCTCGTGGCAGTCATCCCGGACGTCGCCCTTTTCGGTCTCTTGCAAGTGCTCTTCTCGGTAGGGGAGTCAACCTTGGAAGCGAGTTATGGCGCAACGCGGGATATTTACGGGAGTCGCCAAACCGACGATGGCTTCACCATCGTCATTCGTCCGACTCACTGGAATCCAGACGAAAGGTTAGATCGGGAAAAGATCAAGAAGATTTATGCCTTATCCCAAGCAAAACGGGAGCTTACGCTGGATGATTACGCGGAACTTGCCTTGCTCCTTGATGAAAGAGAGACAAGTGCCATGATTCTGCAGTCTGTCCTCATTCTCACCGGCACCATGGATCAAAGCACTTACTCCTTACCAAGTAACGATTCGCTACGACTCTACGGGACTCTGTCAGTAGCCCAGAGACAACAGGTTCGCGCAAAGGGTCTTACTCTCAATTACAGTGCTCTCACTAACCAACAGAAATACTTTGTAACCAAAATGGCTTTCTCTCAGAACAGCCAAGTCATGACTTTAAAAGAAGTGAGCATGGTGAATCCAAATACTGATCATGTCTTTACTGTCTATTCACCGGAATCAAACCTTACAGCTTTTGAAAGGCAACCTGGTCTTCTCTTGGGTAATGGGGTTCCGAACGAGACCCTGATTACGCTCCGCATCACCAACACTCCCTCCATCTTTGCGAGACAAGCTCCTGAAGAGGGAAGACCTGTGTCGGGAACAGCACCGATTGATGTGAGAACTCTTGCCTGGCAAATCGTGCAAGCCGAGAATCGTGCCCCCGGACGAAGGGGATGGCCACCAGTCTACGATGCTTTTGCCTACACTAATAACGAAGTTCTTTCAAGTGTTGTGCAGGTTGGTAAAGATCGTGCCATGAGGTTTGGCTTCCAAACCCCTGTGGCGAGATCTGTCAAGTTCGGCCCGATGAGTTCCTTGCCTGATAAGATTAGAACAGAGCTGGAGTCTGCAATCGCCGAGATTCGCAAAGATCCTAACTCGTATTTTAGGCAGCAAGATGCCCCTCCAGCGAGTGCTAATCCGTAAGAATTTGTGCAACAGGTGTCTATCCTGGGGACCAAGAATGTCTTAAACTCTTGTCCTAGCGCCTCTTGGTGCGCTTGGTACTCAATCTTTCATCCTCGTTGCTGCACAGGAGAGGATTGTAAAGAGTTTCGACTGCCTCATCCCACTGCGACTACTACTACGAGATCACTATGGGAGAGACGGATCGTTAGTATTGTCAAGAAATCAGTAAAATAGACAAGTTCGACATTCATCCGTCAGGTACCCATTCAATATGTCCCTTTCCGCTCTTCTCACTCTTACTCTGGTTAAAGTTGATGTCCCAGGGGGAGGCTGTTGTCCCTTCCACGATATGGCTGCATTTTATGCAGAGATCGACCCAGCCGACGCTTTCTGGCAAGAAGATATCTTGCCAATCGAAAAGTGGCCTGACTCCGAGGAGCTGCGCCCCCTTGCGGGCGAGACGAACTTCAGGACTGTTCGCAAGCTGACCTTTGGGGGACAAAATGCTGAGGCATATTTCAGCACCGACGGGAAGAATATCGTCTGGCAGACGAAGCAAGAGAACTTCCCGGATGAACAGATCTTCACGATGACGGCCGACGGCAAGAACCGAAGACTCGTCAGCACTGGTCTTGGCCGCACCACCTGTAGCTACTTTAGTCCGGATAAAAAGTGGATATATTTTAGTTCAACCCACACGAAAAACCAGGGGGCGCAACGTCGCCTGGATATGAGCAAGGGATACGTCTGGATGGTCAACCCAGAGTTCAGCCTCTACCGGGTTCCGGCACGCGGAGGAAAGCCAGAACAGATTCTGGACAAGAATCAGTACGTCGCAGAGACCACCATTTCTCCCGATGGCAAACACATGTACTTCACCGGAGGATGGGAGGGTGACTTGCATATTTACCGATCCAGACTGGATGGGAAAAACTTAGAACGACTGACCGATTTACCTGGCTACAACGGTGGCCCTTTCATCAGCTGGGACAGCAAGAAAGTCGTTTATCGGCGGTCTCCCCTCTGGAAAACGGAGGAAGAAAGAACGGAGTGGTACAACCTCTTTCGCGAGCATCTGGTTCGGCCGAGCCGCATGGATCTCTGGATCATGGACTCAAATGGCAAAAATAGTCGTCAGGTCACCAATATTCCCGGTGCAAACTTTGCCCCCTTCCTTCACCCAGACGGAAAGAGGATCATCTTTAGCAGCAATCACCACGACCCCAGAGGGCGTCAGTTCGAGCTCTTCATCGTCAACACTGATGGGACTGGGTTAAAACGCGTTACTTATGGGAACGAGTTTGATAGTTTCCCGATGTTTAGTAGGGACGGGAAGTATCTGATCTGGTCGAGTAACCGGGCCGGGAAGGTCGCCCGCGAGACGAATGTCTTTGTGGCTGAGTGGAAGGATTGATCCTGTTGACTCTGGCTGCTGATCTCGCTTGAGTCACAGGCCGGGGGATGTCTCGTCTTAAAGATTTCTGGCCGGCCATCTTTGGCTGAGTTTTGGCTTTGGATCTCCCGCCGACCGAGGGCGGGCCCGGAGACCAAGTGATGAAGTTGGTAGAGAGTGATGTTCCGGGCGGGCGCGGCTTCGGGCCGGTCGGCGGGAGCCATCAACCTGGCTCCGACGAAGGAAGATCATTTTTATGCACCTTTCGGTCAGGTTCGATCGTGCTGAGTCGCGCAACCTCCCCGCAAAGGCGCAGCCTTGCCTGACATCGACTCTTGAGTATGGATCTTGACCGACCATGCTTCGGGCCGGCCTGCCGCTGGTTTTGCTCACGGTATACTAGATCCTCGTTGTGGCTCCGTAGCTCAGTGGATAGAGCGCCTCCGTCCTAAGGAGGGCGTCGGGGGTTCGATTCCCTCCGGGGCCGCCACGATTTCGAACCTAAACTTGAGAGACCTAATGGAGGTATTCGAGAGACCATTCCCCTCGGTCTCTCAAAAAGTCTCTCAAATTGCATGAGAGACTTCGTGCATACTCCTATCCATGGCGTCACGAAGCGATCATCGAGAAGGGTCTTGCCGACAGATCATCACCGGTCGGCTTTCAGGAAAATGGCGCGTCCAATTTACGCTCGAAGTTGAGTCCGGCGTCAAGAAGCGAATCTCGCGAATCTTCCCCACACAGAAGGAAGGCAAAGACTTCCTGCGCAGCCTGAAGCGGTCAGACCAAGTTGCTGCTATCGTCAAGGCGAAAGAGAAAACATTTGGAGAGTGGTTCATGTGGCTGGCTGAGCACGATTGGCCCGAGTCGCTTGACCCCAAGACCATTCGCGACAGGGTCTCCAGGTACAAGAAGTACGCGGCAAGCCGATGGGCTGGCATTCCTCTTACTAAGATCGACCCCATCGACGTGAAAGCCTTCTACAAGAAGCTGGCTGACGACGGGGTTGGAGAGCACACCCGGATCGCCCTCAAGGCAGGTCTCGTTAGGGCGTTCAACCAAGCAATCTCGCCCTATCGGCAGGTTCCTTACTTCTGGTCGAATCCCTTTTGTCTGGATATGCCCGCGCCTGAGCGACGCAAGGCAGTCGCACTCACTCCTGACGAGGCTCGAAAAGCACTCGCCGCTCCGAAGCTTGATGATGGGCGTCGCGCCATGCTCGGGGTGTTTTTGCTGGCTGGACTCAGGCTCGGTGAGCAAATGGCGCTCACCCGAGGGCAGTTGGATATGGAGAACGGCTTGATCCTGATCGACCGAGCGGTGAAGCTCGATGAGAAGAGTGCTCAGGAAGTGGGACTCCCCAAGGGTGGCAAGGTACGTCATGCCGTCATGTGCGATACCCTAAAAGGCTTGCTGGAGCCTGTGATTGAGGGATTGGAGGCGAATGACTACCTTTGGCCGCAAGCGAGCGAGAACAAGCCTAGGATGAAGACTCTGGTCTATGCAACTTGGCGACGCATTCGCACGGAAGCTGGACTACCAGGCGATATGAGCCCCCACGACTGCCGATTGACGCATATCAACTGGATCGAGAAATTGTGCCCTGAGGTATCCGCAACAACGCTCAAGGAGCATGTTGGGCATTCGGCGGAAGGAGTGACTGAGGTGAATTACACCAGGCCGATCAGTCCCTCTCAAGCAAATCTTCGGAGCGCTTTAGATCGGCTCATTGAGATTGCAGAGAAAGACTAAGCGGCCTCGCTCGGACCCACGCGGTGTCTCTCGTAAACCAACTGAGAAGATCATCCCCGCGCGGGCCCGAGTGGAGCCGCTTGAGCCAAGTATCACAGCTGGCCGCCGAACACTCAAAAAAGCCCACCAGGACGCGTGATTTGCGTGACCAGTTGAGCTATTCCTCAACATTCGCTGTCCTCGTCCACGGGCGTGTCTGGGTGTCTCCCATCATCCAGGCATGAGTCGAAAGGGTGAAACGCCCAAGCTGGCATACACGGTTGAGGAGGCTTCTGAAGCTCTCTCTATCAGCCGTGCTCAGCTCTACCGGCTCATGGGACCTTGGTCAACTTGGATTTGTATTGATCGGACGGTCTCGGCGGATCACGACACGCCAGCTACAAGCCTTCCTAGAGGGTCTAGAAGCGTTTGCGCCGCGTATGCCCACCCCGATCCAGCTTCTCAATGAATCCAAGCAATGCAAACGGAAAAAACCATGAATCTCTCTCAACTCTTACAACTCGTCTTCACCGTCTGGAGCGCTTTGCGCCGCATCAAAGCGAGTGCCTGGTTTACTGTGCTCGTCTTGCTGCCATGCGCTCTCGGCTACCTCTTGTCGAGCATCGCCGTGATCCTCGATCCAAATTTTGGAGCGCGAGTCTCCTTCGCGCTCTATCTCGTCACGTTCCCGATGATCGCCTTGACGCTTTTGCAAATTGCAAGGAGTGAGCGATGAGCGACAATTCAATCGTTATCATTGACGAGGACGTGCGGGAGCGCGTTCTACAGGGTCAGCCGATCATCGTGAAAGACCATCGAATGACTTTCGTGACTTGCTTCGGGCTACCTGCACTTCTGTCGATCTGGATCGGAATCACTCAGGGCGGGATCGCCTTTTCGCTCTTTGCGATGGGGCTATTCTTCCCGCTCGCTAAGTCCATCTACGAATGGATAACGGCGCAGTAGGATCTGACTATGAATTCGGGTCGTGTTCGCTGTCGCCCCGAGCCGCCTCCTCGAACTTTCTCGCCATGGTCGGGTTCTTGCGAACAAGCTTCTTTACCGTAACCTCTTGTGCTTTGTCGTTCGCGAGCCGGAGATTTCGGTCAGTCCCCAGAAGGGCGTCCCTTGTTTTCTGCAGGTGGTCGATGGACTTGTCGATCTCTTCAATAGCGGTCTTGAAGCGCTTTGAAGCCAACTCATAGTTCCGCCCGAAGGCGCTCTTGAACTCCTCCAGATCCCTCTCAAAGTTCGTCACATCAATGTTCTGGGATCTGATCAATGCCAGCTCCGACTTGTACTGAACGGCGTTCATTGCCGAGTTTCTCAACAACGTGATCATTGGAATGAAGAACTGCGGTCGAATCACGTACATCTTGGGGAAACGGTGTGAAACGTCCACAATTCCGGTGTTGTACAGCTCGCTTTCCGGTTCCAAAAGCGAAACGAGAACCGCATATTCGCAGTTCTTTTCGTTCCGGTCCTTGTCGAGCTCCTTAAGGAAATCTTCGTTCTTCTGCTTTGTTGCCGTGCCATCACTCTCGTTCTTCATCTCGAACATGATCGAGACGATCTCGATTCCCTCTCCATCAAAGTCACGGAAGATAAAATCGCCCTTGCTACCAGTTCGAGCATCGGTATCCTTCTCGAAATAGGCACGCTGGAAAGCGGTTGCGCGAATTCGATTGAACTCAATCTCGCAGTGTTGCTCCAATGTCTCTCCGACCATCTTCGTGGAGAGCTTCGCCTTTAGGTCTTTCAACCGCTCGATGGCCTGATCACGATCCCTAATCTGCGTCTCGTACTTCTCTTTAAGTGACTGCTCCCCCAGCTTGCGTTCAGATTCGGCTTGCTGCAACTTGCTTTTTAGCTCGTCACGCTCCTTTTCAACGGCTCCGACAGCCTCGGCAACAGCAAGCTGCTTCTCCAGTCCTTGATTGTCTAACTTCGACTTCAATTCCTGGAGTTCCGAATCCTTCGCTGCGATTGCCGCCACAGTCTCCCGCTCCAACTGAGCCTTTTGCAGGTCAAGCGCAGATTGCTGCTCCTGCTTCCTAGCTTCAAGTTCTTGTTTCAGGGCATCTCTCTCTCGCTCAATCGCCCCTACAGATTGCTCAAGCGCGAGCTTCTTGGCGACATCTGCTGCCACCAATTCAGCCTTGAGCCGTTCAATCTCCGCATCCTTAGAAGACGTCTCGGCTCTCAGAGCGTTAGTAACCTCCGCTTCTTTCAAAGCAAGTGCTGCCTGTTTCTCTTTCTCGGCCTGTTCTAGCCGCTCGTGAAGCTCCTGGTTGAACTCGCTGTTCCTGACCTGCCTCAAAATATCGGCGTAGCCCGCCTCATCTATCTTGAATGCCTTCCCGCAATGTGGACAAATAATCTCGGTCATGATCACGTTCCAGTTACTTTCGTCAAAATCTCTTCAAGAGCACTGGGAACCACACCCCCAGCCTCAATTGTTGCTGTCCGATATGCAAGCTGATTCTTTGCCAAACTAACCCCTGCTTCAGATTCTACGGCTTTACAGGCCGTACTCCATTCGGGCCAATTAGCGTCCAAGAATGCCTCGAGGTGATCATCAAATATTGCAACATGCTCCTCGACAATAGATGCTGGGAAGTCAACTTCATCAAGACCGAAGTACTTGAGCAGGCTCCTGTTTGCCGAGATGTGACCCTTGCGTTCCTCATCAATCTTTTCTGCAGGCCTGCCCCTCTCCTCGGCCCTTGCTTGGAAGCCTTTATCCCCGTCAAAAAGCGCGTAGACAGGTATACCGAGGGCACTTAGAATAGCATGGGCCAAGGGAATCGACTGCTTTCCACCGACTGGCACAATCGAAATACCAGCCGCCTCAAGAGATCCGGCTCCAACTCTATCACCAATGCCGTAGAAGACGGATGACTCCGTCGTACCTTCGACTAGAAATGCACGAGATGCGAATAGTGCAACCGAAAGTTGACCAGTTACGATCCCATCGAGCTGACGTTCAACTACCTCCTCCCTTACAACGCCGGAAAGACGAGCCTTTACATCCGCTATCGTGGCGCAATGAACTGTAACAATTGGAGTCGCTTCCTGAGACCTAGTAAGTCTACGTACTTGATCGAAGTGCTTAGCCTCAAGGAAGTACGGGCTATGTGTCGCATACGTAACCTGAATTCGTTTGCTACTATCTTCAGCCAGTGCCCGTAACACTTTCGCAAACGCCTGTGCTTGAATGGGGTGCTGAAACAGTTCAGGTTCCTCGATGGCCAGGCAGATGACCCCTTCAGTGGTCGAGGAAGTTGATTCTGCGAGCACCTGGAGTGCAGACACGAGAAGTGTGCGCTGGAATCCATGCCCCTGTCGCTCAACAATCGTCTCGGTTTCTCCATCAAACACCGAAACATCGAATGAAGTTTTCGGTGCACGCAGTTCGACTTCTGATGGAACGACATGGATTGTTCTCCCCGGGGAATACGTAGCGACGACATCGTTCAGTTGCTTCTTAATCTCTGTCAACTGATGGGCAAATTTCTCTTCGTACACCTTTTGTTGAGCGACGCGGCTCGATTCCACGATTTTGGCAATCTCTTCATCAGCAGCAGAACGATCCACTGATCGTTCCAAAAGTTTGCCAATTACACTCGATTTGGTGTCTTGCGCTTCTTCTCCAGCGCGCAGATCAGCGGTTACTAGTACAAAGTCGAATAGGTCACTCATTTTTCCGCCGCTGTTGAACCCAAAGAACTTCGTAGTCTGTGTTTCAGGTGCTTCTACAAGTTGATGAATGTTGTTTGCCTCCCAACTAGTGAGCACCTGCAGAGAATCGGATTGATTCGTCCAAGCGGGAAGGTTGAGGGAAGGTTCAGCTGATCGAAGCTCTGTGTACGCAGATTTCTGGTCACCGGCTTTTGACAACTCTCGAATCTTATTGAAGGCAGGATAGCCTTTCGCATTGGCTGAGAATGTTTCGCTTCCATCCGGTTGTCTTGTCTTCCATGCCGTAAACAATACAGCGCCTTCAGGGGCGTACTTTCCTAGCGCCTCTCGATCTTTATCCGTTAGATCTCCAAATGTTACTTGGACTTCGATCTTCTCGTCCGTTGAGCCAAAGCTACAATCCCGTTCCGAGAGTTCGCCTTGCTTGCCTCCATTGAAGAACCAATCAAGTGCCCTCAAGACCGTTGACTTTCCGGTCCCATTTGGACCGATGAACGTAGTAACGGCGTCAAAGTCGATTTGTACGTCTTTTAGCGTACGAAAATTCTGTATTTTCACTGATTTAATCTTCATAGGTTCCACTTTCCTGGTACAGACCGAGCATAGTCCTCGACCCCAATCGCGGCGAAATGCTTCTTCGCCGATTTCATCTTTGCAATCTCAGTCGGGCGCAGTTTGGAATCATCAAGGGTGCTCTTGGTCTCCCGGATCATATAGATTCGATCCTGGCCGTCCTCATGCTTGATGATCGCCCAGTCCGGATTGTACGGCCCGACGGGAGTTGGTATCTGGAACTTCGCGGGCAGCTTCATGAAGAGTTTGATGTCCGGCATTCCATCCAGAATCTCGGCGAACTGCCGCTCGACGTCCGAGTCGTAGACAACATAATCGAAGTCTGTTTTCTGTCCATTCTGGACCTTGTACAGCTGGTCTAGGAATCGCTCCTTCTCTTCTTCACCATCCTTCTGAAGCTCGCGAAGCTCATAGACGTAGCCGGCGATCTTCTCGTACTGAATCCCCTCAACCACGAGCTTGGCAAGCTCATCCTGGAGCTTCCGCTTCGCTAGAGCAATGAAATCATTCGGATTGCCGAGGAACCAATCGAGTCTCTCGCTTTGAACCAGAATGTCGATGATCGTCGCCCGAGTGAGCGACGTGGCTTCCTGAAGCTCGGTCACGATGTCAGGCAGGTCGTAGCTGCCCTTCAGGTCCTTCGATCCCTCTCGAACGACAGAGCCCTTCGCACCGCCACGGAGAACCTTCACTCCAGCATAGGTGGCGACAATCCGCAGCGGGTCTATCGGCGGTGAGGATTGAATAGCCTTCACTGCATTCTCGATGATCTGCTCTCGCTGAACCGAGACACGGTAGGTTGTCTTGCGGCTGATCGTCTCCCAGAACGCCTCAAACTCAGGCGTTCGATACAGCTCCTTATTGAGCCGACGAACCTGCCGCTTGCTGGCGGGCTTGACGTACTTCTCGATGCTCGCCCGGCTCACCAGGCTGATGATCTCGGCCTCGTACGGAAGGAACTTATCAGGGAGGCTCAGGTCAAACCCAAGCGTATCGGGAAGAAACTTGGAAGTGATCTTGCCTTCCTTAATGAAGCCCTTGGCATCCAGGTGATTCCAGATTTCGACGGATTGGTTGTATCCGAGCAGGTCATCGGTAACCGCGCCATTCGCATCGACAGCGGCGATCTTGGCAAACTCGGTCTTCCGAACTTGCCCAATCTCAACACCCGCATCCTTGTATTCCTTCTGGAGGCTTTTGGCAAAGGACTGGTAAGACTCGTTCGCCACAACCGTCAGCGTCGCGATGCTTCGCTCTCCTACGCGAACGAAGCCCTGTGGTGTTTTCGTGACAGGCAATCGAAGTCCGCGGCAAATTGTCTGCCGACGCTCAACGTCGGCTCCCATCTCGCGGAGAGTGCAGATTTGGAACACGTTGGGGTTGTCCCAGCCCTCGCGCAAAGCCGAGTGGCTGAAGATGAATCGAACCGGCTCCTCTTCGTCGAGAAGTCGCTCCTTGTCCTGCATGATCAGCTCGTAGGCGTCGTCGTCGGCCTTCGTGGCCCCGGTTGAATCCTGGAATGTCGTCTTGCCTTTAGCTTTGAGCTGCGAAAAGTACGCCCGGCGAACTTCCGAAGGATCGTGTGGAATCAGTTCTTGCCAACGTTGGGACTTCGCCCGCTCTTCCACGAATACTTCGTCGAACCACTTCACGAATTCGCCGTTTGCGTCGTCATTGTTCACGCCGTCACCAAGGTAGCTCGCGACCTTATCCACGAAGAAGAGACTCAGCACCTTGATGCCCTTGTCCCGAAGCATGGAATCTTTTCGGAAGTGCTCCTTGACCGTCTCACGGATCATTTCCTTATAGATCGCGCCGGAAGCGCCCCCGATGCTCTCGCCGACATCGAGGATGCCATGCTTCGTGAGCTCGATCTGAGGCGGCTCGATGCTCATCTCCATCACCCGCCAGCCTTCGTAGACTGGGTTGTCGGTGAGTCGAGGATCGGACAGCTCCTGGTTCTGGCGCACGCTCACAACCTTACGTTCGAGCGTGCCGTCAGCTTTCCGGCAAGCTAGTTCGAGACGCGCAACCCACGGATCACGCTTCACCTCAACGAGTTTGATATGCGGGGTCGCATCAGAACCCTCCTGGTGAATATCAGCGACCACGATTTGCTTGACCAGCTCCAGGTCATGAGCGTCCACCGGATCAAGGCGATACGCCACGTTCCGTTGCTTTCGGTGAGTGGCGCTGTATCTAAACGTGCAGGTAGGAGCAAGCTCACCAACGGAGGATTGCGACAGCAACGACTCCATGTTCTGCGGCTCGTCCATGATCACCACGGGCCGGGTGGCCTTTAGGTAGTCAATGGGGCGTAAACCATTCAGCTTGTCTCGGGTCTGATGGATGATTCGATTGTTCTTGTCGCCCCGAATTGAGGCAATGGTCATGATCAAGATTTGGAGGTTCGTCGAGGTCGCGAATGACTGCACCTCCTCCGCAGAGTCGCCTCGATAGATCGTGGCGTCGAACGGGAGATCCGGATAGAGATTACGGAAGTGCTCCCGCATCAACCGAATGCTCGTGTTTACTCCCTCGCGGATGGCCACGCTCGGCACGAGAATGATGAACTTACTGAAGTTGTAGTTTCTAGCAAGCTCGAACATCGTCCGGAGGTACACATAGGTCTTTCCCGTACCCGTTTCCATCTCGATGTCGAAGTCGAGTGCGTTGTCGAAGAGCTTCGGGATGACTTCGAGGCCATTGCGATCCTGAACCCGCTGCAGGTTGGCGAGGATGACCTCGTGGTCTAAGACGAGATTGTTGCCGATTGCCCCGATGATCGACTTTCGCTTCCACCG
>JALOLT010000158.1 GCA_025455775.1 Fimbriimonadaceae bacterium | reverse complement strand
GCCCATCTTCGCGACGACTTCTGCACTCACGTCGATTAGCTGCCCGCCCGAGGTGAGGAATCGCGACGTGGCAAGGAAGGAATCGAGAGTTCCCGTGTCGAACCACTCATCTTCGTAAACTCCTGCCGTCACGATCTCTCCTTGATCGATCAAACCTTGGATCGCGTCTGTGATCTCGTACTCGCCCCTCGCGCTTGGCTTCAGGTCGGGCAGGATGGTCCAAATGGCTGGTCCGAAGACATACATTCCAGCCATGGCAAGGTTCGATTCTGGTACGGCCGGCTTCTCCACTAGTTTCGTGATACGGTCGCCGTTCACATTTGCCACCCCAAAACGCCGCGGATCCTCTACTGGCTTAACCAGGTTCAGGTTCGCTGCCCCGCTTTCCCGGAACTTTTCAACGAAAGGCTTCAGAGAGTGGGAGTAGATGGCGTCACCCAGGTACAGGATGAAGTCGTCACCTGCCACAAAATCTTTCGCAAAGCCCACCGCATGTGCGAGGCCCTTCGGTTCCGTTTGTCGAACATAGGTAAGAGAGACGCCAAAGGCAGTTCCGTCGCCAAGGGCCTGTCTCATCTGGCCTTCGTTTTCGCCTACGACAACACAGACTTCCGTGACGCCGCAACCTTTGAGCTGCTCGAAGGCATAGTCGAGGGTGATTCGGTTTGCAATTGGCAAAAGAGGTTTTGCAATTGCCCGAGTCACGGGATAGAGTCGAGTTCCTTTGCCTGCCGCAAGAATGACACCCTTCATGGTTTTCTCTTTCAAAGATAGCGAAGTATTTAACGCTTTGTATCCCGAGATTAGCACTTCCTCGGCGGTACGATCTTGGGGTGAAACGGATTTCGCTCCCTCTGGCCTTCACCGCGGTTTTCTGCCTCGCAATTTCTGGGTGCCGGAAGCAAGTTGATCCTGCCTACGAGACCTTCGTCACTCCGACAAAACCACGAGTCGCGCAGTCGGGAACGAGCAACGCCTGGGACGGTTACGTTCTGGCGGGACGCCAGGCGAACCAAGCGTCCCCCACCGCTGGAGAGCGAGTCAGCTTTACGCCAGGGATGAAGGTGGAGATACGCCGCGAACTGGCTCCAACCATAACCCAGCTGGGCCGTGCGGCTGGTCAACCTTTGGACTTTTCTTTCACGCCATCGTTTCCCTTTGATGTGGATGAGAACCACAAAGGTTGGATCGCCTTGAGCCGGGCGATCGTTTGGGAAATCGAGGCTTCGGTTTCGGCTCAGGCTTGGCCACGAGCCGTTGACATGATGAATCTTGCTGCCACCTTTGGGTTGGATCTGACTCAAGGGGACGCATCGGATGCGTCAATTGGGATCTCCCTTGTGAATCAGGCGCGACAGGCTCTGGCCCCTCATCTGGGCAAGATACCGCCTGAACAACTTCAGCGCCTTGCCAGTGGTTTGACAAGGGCTATGAGTCGAAACGAGAGTGCCGACTCTCTGATCCGAAACGAGGAGGCGAACATGGTGATGGCAGTTCAGTGGGTCATGGATCGACACAAATCCAGGGAGTTCGGCGAGATTCGCGAAAAGCTCGGACGGGAGGTAAGGGAAGCGGTTGATTATTTGGAAAGCATGGAGGCATCGAGAAAAGAGGAGCGGCCAGGCTATTTTCGTGGCTTCCGGGATGAGGCTCTGGAGATGGCTGCCTATTCGCGAAACCAAATGGCAGTGCCTCTGAGTGCTTGGAAGGAATGGGAGCCAGCCAAAGGGGCAATCAGGCCCTGGCGACGCCTTGCCACGCATTTCTTTACGCCCCTTTACCCTGTTTTGAAGTCCCGACAAGACTCCATCACCCGTCTTCGCCTTGTGGTGATTTCTTCGCTTTCGCTTGCATCGATTCAGCGAAAAGGCGTCGCTCCTGCCACTCTGCCAGGTACGGATGGCATCAAGATTGACCCCTATTCTGGTCAGGATTTTATCTACCGCGCCGTCGGCACAGAGTTTACTGTTTACAGTGTTGGCCGAGATGGCCGCGACGACGGAGGTGAGACCAACGAAAACTTCTCCGAACCAGACATCACGATTGAACGCCGCTGAATTCAGCAGGAAGGCCACCCATCAGGCAGCGTGAGGAGAAGGCTCTACCGGCTGAGAGGCAAAGTAAGGCTTGCTCAAGGGCTCCAGATTGTTGATCACTCCCACAACCGCGCCAGTCTCTCCGAAGATGGGCATCGCTCTCCAGGCCACTTGCATTTGTTGGTTATTCGGCAACAAAAGGGTGATCGTAGCTGCTTCTGATTCTGCCCCCACAAAGGCTTGGTAGAGGTGATCCTTTAGGGTTCGTCCGCCATCCTCGGTGGCAACAACTTCCCAAACTTCGCGATCTATGACTTGTTGGGCGGGTTTTCCAATCAGCGTTTCGGCAGCGAAATTCCACTCCATTACTCTTCCCGATTCGTTGAGACTAAAACAGGCGATGGGAAGCCTCCAGAAAATGACCTCGAATCTGCGGTGATTGGCCTGAATCACCCTGCGCATATCTGCCAGTTCGATCGTTGCACTCAGGTGAGCCAATCGCCTTTCATTTAACTGAACCTGAAGCTCCGTCGCCTTTTCATCTGCGGCCTGAGCGAAGGCCATGGTATCGAAGAGTCTCTCATCGAGATCTCGAACCCTTGGGCCCATAGCTGCCGACAGGAAGAAAGCCTTGAGGAGGCCAGCTATGGCGATGATGATGAACCCGAGCCCGAGAAAGAAGTGACCCCAGCTTTCCGTCACGATCGACTTTTCGCGATATAGCGCGACTTCTCTGCCAAGCAAGGGTAGAAGGGCTGCCGGAGAACTTTTCAAACCCCATTCTTTTGCCTTGATCGCTTCATCGAGCAAACCTGTGAAGTTTACGAGGTTCGTGGAGTTACTTTCGAGGGCTAGTTCTTTCACGTACCGCGCTTCTGTCGCGATTTGGCCAGGCGTAACGATCGGCTCGGAAAGCACTCTCTCAAGGCGCGTGAGATCTATCAGGCTTTGCCTCACGAGCTTTGCCGTATCCATCGACTTAAAGCCAAGGAGCATTAAGACGAGGCAAGCACCGAGCGAGACCAAGGTGACGAAGTTGATACTCTTGACCAACTTGGAGATTTGGGCTCCCGGCGTTTCGATGTTAGAAGTTCCTCGTGCCACTCCTGGTAAATCTTCGGTGAAGTCATCGAGAATAGAGAGGGGGTTTCTTTAGTTTCGTCATCCTCTTTGGCACTCGCAGGCTGTTGCTCGTGATGTACACCTTTGCCCCTTGATTCAGTATCATTGGGCCAGGAGATCAACGTGGATCGAAATAAATTCTTAGACTTTCTTCGAGTAACAGAAGCTGCCGCCCTTGCTGCTTCAAAGTGGGTTGGAAAAGGGAAGCGTGATGATGCCGACCAGGCTGCCTGCGAGGCGATGCGCACCGAGCTGAATGCGATGGATATGTGTGCGACCATTGTCATTGGCGAAGGGGAGCGAGACGAAGCCCCGATGCTCTACATTGGAGAAAAGCTGGGGAGCGGGGACGGGCCTGAGATTCGGATCGCCGTTGACCCGCTCGAAGGCACAAACCTTTGCGCCAATGGCACCCCTAACGCAATTTCAGTCTTGGCCGCAGCGACCGAAGGAGAGGGCTTTTTGATGCATGCCCCCGACTGCTACATGGACAAGCTGGTGGTGGGGCAAGAATGTGCTGGCGTCGTGGATATCACCCTCCCTCCGCGAGTGAACGTCCGCCTCATGGGAAAGGCACTCGGCAAGGATGTTGACGAGCTGATCATTGGAGTTCTGGATCGCCCTCGCCATGCTCAGCTCATTGATGAGCTTCGCAATGCTGGGTGTCGGGTGCACTTGGTTCCCGACGGAGATTTATCCGTTGCCATTGCCGCCCTTGACCCAGACTCCGGGGTTGATGGCCTGATGGGGGTGGGTGGCGCGCCTGAAGGCGTGATCACGGCAGCGGCAGTTCTCTGCACTGGGGGCGAAATGCAGGGAAGACTGCGCTTCACCACCGATGAGCAGAAGGAAAGAGCCCAGAAGATGGTCGGAGGGGACGTGGAGAGAGTCCTCACCACGGAAGATATGGCAAGTGGTCACGTCGTCTTTAGTG
>JALOLT010000073.1 GCA_025455775.1 Fimbriimonadaceae bacterium | reverse complement strand
TAGGGGGCGAAGCAGCCAACACAGCCCTGATCTTGCGATCTTGGGGCACAGACGTCATCCTTCTTGGCAATCGGATTGGCCAGGGAGAAACAGCAAAGATGTTGCGACAACTTCTTGAAGATTCCGGACTATCGACTGAGTTTGTTTACGAAGATTCCGGACTTGCCCCCGTGTGCGACATTTACGTGACCCCAGATGGCGAACGAACTATGTTTGGGACAGGATTTACTAACTTAGGTCAGAGAACTTTTCCCGAAGATTTCACTCCCACACGTAACTGTTGGGTCACAACCGACTCGAACGTTTCCGAGGCAGGAAAAACGTTTATGCTCTCGGCCAGGGCAGCTGCCGCAAAACTATACTGGATGGATAACCTTGATTTGTCACTTCTCCAAGCTGGTGATCTTCTTCAAACTTCTACAGATCTAGCTGGTAAGAAAGGAGATATACAAGCCAACCTGAGCCTCGTGAGCCAGTGGGTTAACAACACAGAGGCATTTTGTATCTTAAGCGATGGTGCGAACGGCTTTGTTGGTGGAAGCCGCAGTTTGGGTGTAAGACACTTTTCCCCTTTTCCTTGCTCTGAAGGTGTAGATGCAACTGGGGCAGGCGACGCTTTCCGAGCTGGTGTGCTTTATGGACTAGACCACAGATGGCCCATAGAAGATTGCCTTCGATTTGGCTCCGCCGCAGGATGTCTGAATTGCCTCTCTCTTGGTGCAACAACCAAGCCACCTACTAAACAAGAAGTAATCGAATTGGCAACGAACCCAGTTAACTGCTAGCCATCTCGTCAGAAATACGGTAAGCCTGATCGACCAATTCCATAGTCGCGAAAGCATCGTGAACCTCGGTTGATGGAGGCTCGCCTCCTGCCTTCCATTGCATCATCTCTTGCATAGGACCCCGAAATGCATGAGGAATCCAGTTGCCCTCGACTGGTACTTGTTGCCATTCAGGAGATTGCTGGGTCCACACCTCCAGGGTGTCCGGTTCACCCACTGGGTAGCTAAGGTTTAACCCCAACTGGATCCTCGCAACCCCCTCGGTTCCCTCAACTTTCAAAGTACTTACTTGATATTTGGGATCTGAGGGATGCGAATGAAGAGTCCGAATCGTACATCTCTTCCAGTCGCCATAGTCAAAGTAGAGAAAACTTCTCGAAGACTCCAGAAGTGGGCTCTTTTCATCCTTTATACTCCTTGCAAAGATCCTTTTCGGTTCGCCAAAAATGTGCCTTGCACAGTCAATGTAGTGAATAGAGTGATAAATCATCTCCATCCTTGGGGCACTTTCCAGAAACTTCCACAAGGCCCATGGAGTTTGGCAACATACCTGAAACTCTACATCTTGAATCCTTCCCAATTCCCCTTGCGAAAGGTACTCCTTCAGCTTCAGGATCACGGGAGCCCAACGCAGTTGAAAGTTGATCGCCCCGTGAATTCTTCGTTCTTGACAGATTCTTAGGATTTCCTTAGCCTGTTCTAGTGTTTCACCCAAGGGCTTCTGGATAAGGGTATAAGCACCTTCTGGGATCTTGTTTAATATCTCAGCTACGTATTTACCAGGAACAGCAATGTCGTAAATACCTGTTGTTCCACAAGCCTCGATCAAGTCCTCGACACTTTCAAAGACCGGTTGATTTTGAGATCTCAGTGCGAGTGCCTCGGCTGCATCTCGCCGCTGATCATAAAATCCTCCGTACTGATACCCTAGCATCTCATAGGCCGGAAAGTGGGCCGAAGTCACAATCGCACCTGTGCCAATCGCATAGATGGGGAATGTCAAGTTAGTCTCCCACTCTTCCTAAGCACTTTACGGCAACTATCAGCCGCCTGCTTTAATGCCTCCTCCACAACTCTCCCTTCATGAACCACTTGATGGACTGCCGTGCTAATGAGTTCATTCATCTCAGTGAATTCTGAGATGGCCGGCATCGTTCTCGTCTTACCATGCACATCTTCAATAGTTGAATAGTAGGGGTACCGACCCACGATGTGAGGATCTCGCCAAGTGCTCAAACGAACTCCATTGGCTCCAGAAAGAGAAGTGATCTGGTCGCAGGCTGGGCTCATGACGAACTTGATAAAGTCGTAAGCAGCTTTTGGATCCTTACAACTCTTCAGAATAGACAAGACCCAATAAATATTCAAGGAGACCGACTTCCCGTTTGGGCCATCACCAGCAGGAAGAGGTCCACAGTGATTCTGTCCCACAATCTTGCTATATTGTGGCAACTCTGCGACTGCCGCAAATCCACACCAGTTCCACATCATGGCAGCATTCCCTTGGGCATAAAAATCACCTACCTCTACCGAACCCATGTTCAAACATTCGGGAGATATGACTCGGTATTTATGAAAGAGATCTGAATAGAATTGCAAGGCTTCTACCCCTACAGGGCTGTCAAAGACAGGATTCCACTTTTCGTCGAAAAGCTCTCCTCCCCTAGACCATAGCTGGATCACAAAGTCGTAAACATTGTTATGGCCATCCGTGTAAGCTCCCTCGCAACAACCCCAAAGGCCATCCTGCGGCCTGGTGAAGAACTGAGCAACTTGCAAGAATTCGCTCCAGTTTCTTGGAATCTCGAGGGGTCGCCCATGTTTTGCCAAAAACGCCTCCTGCTCCTTTGGAGAGTTAAAGAGATCCTTCCTGGTGTGAAATACTTGAGGGCCGTCGTGCCAAGGAACACCATAAGTGACACCCTCGATGACTTGCAAGCTTCGCATGGCCTTATGCCATCCGGCAGGCCAATCCTGAGGCGGATCAGAATTGAGGAACTGATCTAAGGAAATGGCACGCTGCTTTGCCACTAATTCTGGTAACCAGTCTGTGCAACAAAGCAGAATATCGATCCCTTCCACCTCTGCCCTGTCTTCATTAACCATTTGGGTGTAATGATCGTGAATCGGTCTCGTTATGATTTCAATATCTACTCCAAGATTGCTCTCCCGATAGAGAGCAATCTGCTTACTAAAAGCTGCTTCGAAAGTATCCTGTTGCCGAGTTGCCAAGCGTAACTTTATCAAGGCTTCAGAACCTCCTTACCGTGTAGTGTTCCCCAGGGTCTGCCAGCCGGAGGCTGCAACATCTCAAGCGTAATGTCGTCTGGATCTAGGAAGTAGATCGTAAATCCTCCTGCGTTAACCCCGGCCTGAATCGAGACTGGCTCGCTTGCCTTGAAGCGGACTCCTGCCGCCTTGAGTCTGGCAAACTCCTGATGAATATCTTCAGTCACGAAGGCAAGATGAGGGGCACCTGGCCGATTCGTCGCGACGTCAGTCTTTTCTCCTCTAGGATGAACGTACTCGACGAGCTCCAGGTGATGGTTCGAAGGCCCGACAAAGGCAGCAGGGATCTTTAGCATCGCTACTTTCAGATGAGCATCCTTATAGCCTACTAAGAGAGAAGTGTATTCGTTTTGCTGAACCTGGTAATGATGCAACTCCATGCCCAAGAGATCACAATAGAATCGAATGCTTTCATCGATGTTAGAGACTGTAAAACTGGTGTGCCAGATGCCGTTAAATGCCATAGTTACCTCATGAGTTGGCCGCCGTCTACAACGTAGGTTTGACCTGTGATAAAAGATGATTGGTCGGAGGCTAAGAATACAACTAGTTCTGCCACTTCTTCGCTCTGCCCCATCCTTCGCAAAGGCAGGGATCCGACTACCGGAGCAAGAGTCTCTTCTGGTGAAACGCCCCGGAGTTCGGCACGTCTCTTGGCGATTTCTTGAGTCAGAGGTGTATCGATAACGCCAGGAGCGATTGCGTTAACCCTTATTCCATAGGGCCCAAGACTTAAGGCGCTCGATCTGGTTAAGGAAATGAGAGCTGCCTTACTAGCGCCGTAATCGAGTTGCTCTAATTTAGGCATAAACCCAGAGTTTGAAGCGATATTGACGATCGTCCCTCTCTGACCAACAGCAATCCAACGCTCAGCCAACTTCTGCAACAGCAAGAAGGGGGCAAGTACATTAATCTGAAAGGTCTTTGTAAATCCTTCTGGTTCAGTTTCGAAGAAACTTCTCGTCAAACATAAGCCAGCTGCATTGACGAGGAGAGTCGGCAAGGGATCGAGACCAGAAACTAAGTCAGGGATGGATTCGGTATTAGATAAGTCGAATTGAATATGAGCACTTGGCTGGCGATCGAGCGAGATCACGCGAGCGCCTTCAGCTTCAAGGGCCTTGGCAATGGCCTTTCCAATTCCCTGGGCAGCACCAGTGACCAACGCGACCTGACCCTCAAGACGACCTGACACTTTTAGACTTCCCTACCCATAACTTCGAGGATTGCCTTCCTAATGCGAGACTCTGTGGGCAGAACTTCAGATTCCAGGCCAGCAGCAAAGGGAATCGGAACATCAGCCGCAGAGCAGATTCCAATCGGGGCATCGAGTTCATCAAAGAGTTGCTCTTGAATTTGAGCGGCAAGATCCACCCCAACCCCGCAACGTTTGTGACTTTCATGAACTATCAGAACTCGATGAGTTTTCGTCACGCTTTGACTAATCGTATCCCAATCAAGGGGGTTTAAGCTTCGCAGATCAACCAACTCAACTGAGACGCCAAACGACGAAAGTTCTTGAACGACGTTACGACATAACTGGACCGTATAGGAATAGGTCAGAACTGTCACATCAGTCCCTGGCTGAATCACATGTGCAGAACCCAGAGGCACAAGATGTTCTCCCTCAGGCACGTGACCTTTGAGATTGAGAAGCTGCTTATGCTCGATAAACAAAACAGGATTGTCATCCCGAATAGATGCGCTCAGAAGGCCTTTGGCGTCAGCAGGGGTTGAAGGAGTAACGACTTTGATGCCAGGGACATGAAGAAAGAGGGCTTCGAGCATTTGGCTATGTTGCGCTGCTGCTCCTTTATATCCTCCCCCCTGGGTGACGATCGTGAGAGGCACTTTTGCAGCACCTCCACTCATGTAGTGAGTTTTTGCAATGTTATTGAGGATCTGATCCATCGCGACCAGAGAAAAGTCAATAAACATGAGCTCCGCAACCGGCCGTTTTCCTGCTAAGGCAGCCCCCAAAGCCATACCCAAAAAGCCAGACTCACTAATCGGTGTATCAATGATCCGGTCTTCGCCAAACTCTGCCATTAAGCCATCAGTCACACGGAACATTCCCCCATAGTGGGCAATGTCTTCGCCGATCATAAAGACCGAAGAGTCTCGTTGAAGTTCGTGCCTGAGGGCCTCGTTACAAGCTTGGGCAAAGGTAATTTCTCTCACGCGAAGACTCCTTGAAGGGCTGTTGCAGGATCGGGATCGGGGCTCCCCAGAGCTCTCTCAACCGCTTCATGGACAAGTTCATCTGCCTCATCAATGATCTTCTCAGCATCTGGCCCTATCCGCGCTGATAACCGCTTAATGGGCGAATTCTGCCGCCATTCTTCAATCTCCTCCAGAGTTCGGTAAGAGGTGCCTGCATCGGCTTGGTAGTGGCCAACAGTACGATAGGTCAGAGCTTCGATAAATGTTGGACCACCACCAGATCGCCCTAAATCCACTGCCTTCTTAACCACTTCGTAAACTTTAAAAGGATCGTTACCGTCCACTTGGATGGCATCCATCCCGTACGATGAGGCGCGCTCTAACAGGTTAACGTTTCCATGACTTCTGTGCAAGGGGGTCATTTCCGCATAGAGGTTGTTTTCACACAAGAAAATCACAGGTAGCTGATAAAGAGCTGCCATATTCATCGCCTCATGAACGTGACCTTGATTAATCGCTCCGTCACCGAAAACAGTTAAGCCAACTCTGCCATTTCGATCCATCTTCGCGGTGAGGGCTGCCCCGACAACGCTTCCGACCCCTGCCCCGACAATCCCGTTTGTTCCCAGCAAGCCGTGAGAGAGGTCAAAAAGGTGCATCTTGCCGCCTTTGCCGCACGCGAGGCCAGTTGCCTTGCCCAAAATCTCCGCCAAGACGCCGTCAAGTGAACAACCCTTAGCCAAAACATAGCCATGTCCTCGATAAGTCGCGGTCAGATAGTCAGATGGCTGAAGGGCGGCACAGGCACCGGCCGGGACTGCTTCCTGACCCTGGGCCAAGTGCAATGAACCTCGCAGCCTGCCCGATTGAGACAGGGTCGTGAGCTCGCGCTCAAGGGCCTGAAGGGTCGCCATCTGGCGGAGAAAGGATTCGGCAGAGGGGGATTCCATTCCCCATCATTCTATGAGATAGACGAAATTCCCTGCAACTGCACTCGGAGCAGCCTTGAAGCTAGTTGCAGGATCGGAGTTAAACTTACCCAAGAAAATAAGAGTTTGATAAGAGAAAAATGGAAGGCAAAACTGCCCTTTGGCGTCAGCCCCTCTTGCCTGGGAAGGTGCAAAGGTTCATCCCTTCAATTTCGGCTGCTTACAAAGGCTTCCATCGCAGCGAGCGTCTCTCGGCTGGCGTGGTGTTCGATCCCCTCAGCGTCGATTTCAGCGATCTCAGCATTCACCCCAAGGGCGATCAGAAAGTCTCGGACAAGGCGATGGCGGGCCAGGCAAGCTTCCGCGAGTTGCTTCCCTTCTTCGGTAAGGAAGATCGACCGGTACTTCTCTGCCCTCACCAAGCCGAGACTGACCAGGCGCTGGATCGTCTTTCCAACTGTGACCTTGCTCACGCCCAAGCGGGCCGCCAAGTCAGTGACCCTAGCTTCGCCCGTTTCAACAGTGAGCTGCGCGATGAGTTCCACGTAATCTTCGGCTGTCTCACGGCTATGATCTAAACGCGTTCGGATGAAGGAAGTTGCCGTAGTAATGACCGTAGTTTATCCAACTGCGGAGACTGGATTGCCAGGGAGACTAGCAGCGACCAGGTCAACTAGACCGTGGTATGGCTCGGTACAGGCGGAAATCATCGTGACTGGGTGCAACCAGCTCTCGGCCCGGACGATGAGTTCCCCACCAGGGTTCAGAATTCGGTATTCACCTCCGTGACCGAGCCGTCTCATGGCACAAACGGAGACTGCCGAGCTGCCAGTTCCGCAGCCGAGGGTCTCGCCGACCCCTCTCTCCCAGATTCGCAGGCGAAAAGAGGTCTCAGCTTCTTTCTTTGCCCACATAATACTGACCCGCTCGGGAAAGAGCTGGTCAGTTTCGATCGCTGGACTCACGCGGAAAAAGGTTTCATCGTTTGGAAGATCTTCGCAAAAGATCACCATGTGGGCGCTCCCTGTGGAGAGGACGGAAGCCTGGTAGCCGAGAAATTCTTCCTCCCAGTACTCTTTCTTTGGCCATGATTGGGCCAGTGGAATGAGGTCCGGGTCGAATGAAGCGGGGGGCAGAGTCGATTCGACGAGTCCATCTTGGCGAACAGAGCAGGGGACGTCGCGACCAAAGTGGGAAAGGACAAATTGACGGCTCGCCCACCCTTGTTGGAAGATGTGCCAGGCGGCACAGCGGGAGCCGTTCCCACAGAAGTCCTCGGTGCCATCTGGATTAAACATCCTAAGGGTGAGGCTCGGGGAGACGACCAGCAGTCCATCGGCTCCGATTCCAAATCGTCGGTCGCAGACATTCTGTGCGACAAGAGGCCAGTCCGCGTTGGGGAGATCGTGAACCAAGACGAAATCGTTGCCGATCGACTGTGTTTTCCAAAACTTGGTCATGTGAGCGATTCGAGTCTGTAATCAGCTTGTTCGATAGTCTTCCGGAACCATGTTCCATCTGGTGAAACCAGGGGAAACCACCATGCTGCCGGTCGGTGGCCAGATTTTTCTAACCCTTCGGATGCGAGAATCGCTTCTCTTGCCAGGCGGAGCCTGGTCATCTCTGCTTCTAGCGAAATCTCTCTCCGTCTTTGATTCGCTTTTTGCACCTCTGGGTCAGTGACTGCCTCATCTTGGCGCACTTGCCAAGCCAACCACTCGTCTCCTAGTGTTTCGAGTTCGTCAGCGATTTGCGCAAGTCGTTCCTCGTAGGCATCTCGTTGGGCATAGTCTTGTTCTGTTGGCTGAAGTTGGAAAATTTTCGCGCGCCAGTGGTCGCCTTTTTCCTTCTCGACAGCAGCTCTGTCGCGTTTCAGCTCTTTCATCTGCAGGCTGATTGCCTTCTTCTTCGCCTTAAATTCAGCGATCGTTGCTCTGAGTTTGGTGAGGACTTCCGCTCTCCCATCATATTCGTTGGCGAGGCAATTCCAGTGTCCGCCAGCAGCTCCCTGCAGGTATCGAACCAGATCGAGGGGGCGTTGTAGTTTGCTCAGATCTTCCAGGAGTTGTCTCTGATCCCTCACAACTTCCTTCCACCTGGTAGCAAAGCTGCCAGTGCTCATCTCACTTGTTCCGAAGGGTTTCTGCCAGGGTTCAGGGAGGCTGAGCCATCCCGGGACATCTTTCAATGCGTCCCAGGGATGGTAGGTCACCCGCAGGATGGGATTCAGGCCGGTGAAGTTGAGTCTCTGGTGGAGAAGTCGACTGGTTTTTACGTAGCTGCTTGCGCCTTCGTGAAAGATAAAGACGTGCTCCCGTGCGAGCATCCCGATCAAGGTAATGGCCTTCCCAATCAAGACACACTCAGTCCCAAAGCGTTTTTCGATAATTTCCGCAAGTTCTTCGAGGGTCTCGCACGATTTGAAGCTAAAGCCAACTGGTTTGGGGGTCATGACAACCCCACCTCTGGTTCCAAGACGCAGAGTTCCTCGTCCCACCCCCGGGATGTAGAGGTCGAAGGGGATCGCTCCAGTACCGAATCGGCTGAGAGTATAGACGTCGGTTCCTTTGACTAACTCATCGTAGGCAGCGGCTGCCTCGGTTCTCGTCACCGAATCAACGAAGAGCCGGACCAAGTCGAAGCGTGGCAGGGAAACTGTTTCTCGATTGAAGCGAAGGAGCTGACTCGTGGCAGTCACTTCTGGTTCGACTTCTCCCTGAGTCAGGAGGTTGTATAACTCCGGAAGGAGCTTTTGGTAATACTGGCTGAGGGTGAAATCGGGGGGGCCTTCGCTATGGTCACAGGTCAGGCCGAGAAGTCGGTCAGAGATGGCTTGGCTCTGGGCTTTTTCGGGACCTTGGATCCGCTCCAGGGATTCTTGAACTGCCCATCGGAAGGTGTGTTGAAGGGTTGGGAAAAGTGGCCCTAGCTGCTTTTCGGCTGTGATCTTCGATTCCGAATGGGTGCTGACAACACCCTTCCACCCCCATGCCTCGGTCAGTTCGTCGAGGAGGCCCTGCCTGGCCCCACTCACAAAATTTAGCCGAACCCCAGCCTGGTGGAGCTTGTCCTTGGTCGGAATCGTTTCAGATCCAAAGAGAGAGTTGAACTCGGCCGCTGCACTCCAGAGGTTTTTGGTTGTTGTATCGTTGTGGGGGAGGGCCTGAAACCTGTCGCCTCCTTCGAAGCCTGGCAGCTTTGCGAAATAGTCCGTGTCATGAACTCCGGCAACCAGTTTCCTCGGCCTTCCTCGGTGGGTAGCTTGGAGGACGACGCCTGCCTTGAGCGGTTCATCCCAGAAGACGGTTTGCCCAAGCGAGAGAAACGGGGCATGAGGCGCGATCTCATCGAGCTCGCGGAGCACTTGTTCTTGAGGACAACAGTCAGGCACCATCTCACGGAGTTCCCTCTGATTGTACGTCGAGAATCGCCCTCGCGCTCCCTCGGCCATGAATTTCGACCCTGTGTCCCCTGTAAAAAGTGCGGGAGGTGCCGATAACAGGGAGTGTAGGAGGCGCTCAACCCGCTTTCTGGAGCATTTCCAAGATCATGGAGCAGTCTCGCAAGAGCCATCGGCACGAGCAAGCAGTGAGTATCGGCAGCGCCAGTACAATCACTGGCGTTGAGGTGCACACTCTGCGATATTGGGAGAAGGAGTTCGCCGAATTCCTCCACCCGATTCGTACTGGTGGGGGCCAGCGCCGTTATCGTCCGGCGGATATCCAGACCGTTTTTACTTTAAAGAAGCTGTTGCGGGAAGAGATGTTTTCGATCGCAGGGGCTCGCAAGCACCTGCAGCGGTTGGCGACTCGCGAAGCAGCGTAGCGCTCTGAATCGCAACTCGCCGAGGCGCAGCCCCGGAGCGTCAGCGGAGGGGAGGGCGTGGCCTCGGGGAGGCGAGGGGCGATTCAGAACTCACATCCCCTGAAAGTTTCATGGGTCGATCTTCACTGAGAAGGAGGCACAAACTCCTCCGGAGCTTCCGCCGGAGCAGCTGCCAGCATCTTGTTCATCTTCTCCTGGAAAATCGCCAGGGGACGTCCCTCCAAAGGATTGGCCTTCCCTGAGAGAAGTGCCGACAAGGCCTCACATTCGGTGCGACTGAATCGAACAGATCCAAGAATGTGCTCCTCAAAAGCCTCGTAGGCCATTGGCGCGACGGCTCTCGCGCACTTGGCCATCGCTTCTGCATAAACGCGAATCTCGTACTGGGCGTGAGAATCCATTCGCAACATCAGGAAGCGGCAAAGGTTGTGAAAATCCATCTGCCAGTACCACTCCGTGTAGAGGGAGATCGGCAGATTCGCACGAGCGATTTCCCGCGCAAGACCCTTCTCAATCATTCCTTCGTAGTGACGATAAAGGTGAGCCTGGTCGGTTTGCATCTCGGCAATGATCTGTTCTGCCCCTTCGACCGCTTCGTCGCCTCGAGCCTGCTTATTGTCAGTACTTTGAACCCTCATCTGGTTCGGATCCGGAACGTAGAATTCGTCCCGCATAACCGAGTAGCGGCCAGAAATCTCGTTGAGCCGCGCCGTTCTGTGGCGAACCCACTGGCGAGCCACAAAGATTGGCATCTTGGTGTGGAACGTCAAGACAACCTGCTCAAATGGACTGGTGTGCTCATTCCTCATCAGGTAATGAATCAAAGCTCGATCCTGACGATAGCTCTTTGTGCCAGATCCGTAGCTCACCCTTGCTGATTGCACGATTCGCTCGTCGCCACCCAGATAGTCCACCAAACGCACGAAACCCTTGTCGAGAACTTTAATCTCCTGGTCGAGAAGAGCCTCTGCTTCGGGGACGATTGAACGTGCCATAGGCCCTCTATTTTGCCACGAGAAAAGCCGAAGAAAGGAGTGAATGTCCTTTAGTATCAAAGGCTTGATCGGCATCTTCGTCACGCTCTTTCTCGTGTGCGGCGGAGGAAGCTACCTCTTTGTCCAATTACTCGTCGAGGATGAACAGTCTGAAGCCCAGAGCTTTGGACGGAAAGCAGTTTTATCCATTGCCAGAAGCTGGGATAGCGAGGCCTTAATGAGGCAAGCGACCGAGAAGTACCGATCCTCCTACAGCGAAAAGCAGTTCGCCGAGATCTTGGCAGGCCCCAGTCAGACGCTCGGCCCCTTTGTGAAAGGAAAGAGCAAAGCTCGCCTCACCAGCGCCAAGGCAGACGGCCATGAGGAGATGATGAGGGCGGAATACGAAAATCACGCGGAATTCGCCAAAGGAAAAGCAGTCATCCGCATGACTCTGGAAAAGCCCAAGAAAGGAAACTGGCTCATTTCGGAATTCAGGGTTGACCCACCCGAAGGCTAGGATCGTTCACCCACTTCACAAAGTTCTCGATGAGGGTCATTCCCTGCTCCGTCATCACAGATTCTGGGTGAAACTGCACTCCCTCAATCGGCAGACTTTCGTGACGGAGCCCCATTACTTCCCCATCATCAGTCGAGTGGGCAGTAGCGCAAAAGCCAGGGGGCAGGGTTTCTTCCCTCACAACCAGCGAATGGTATCGGATCGCCCGAAAAGGGTTTGGCATCCCAGCGAAGAGTCCACGGCTATCATGGGAGACCTGACTCGCTTTGCCGTGCATGATGTTCTGGGCCCTCTCGACGACACCACCGGCAACATGACCCACTGCCTGGTGACCCAAACAAACCCCGAAGATGGGAACGCCCTCGAGGTCTGATCCAGACCTGAGAGCTTCGCCGAGAATGTCAAGACAGACACCAGACTCGCGGGGGCTGCAGGGGCCAGGCGATAGCATCACACCAGCAGGCTTCTTTCCAAGCACTCCCCGAAGATCGATCCGGTCGTTTCGAACCACCTCGACTTGGACACCACAAACCCCTAAGTACTGCACAAGGTTGTATGTGAAACTATCGTAGTTGTCGATCACCAGGATCATATCAACAGATTATGACTTCCCTGAGATGCACAGAATGGAGGGTCGATCGGAGCAAACATAAAGAATGCTGGGGCCTCACCGCATAACAATCCGTTAACTTCTCGGTGCTAACATATGCTTCCGTATGGGTAAGGCAACATCGTTGTTGGAAGTGCTCGTCATCCTGTCCGCGATTTTGTTGGGATTCGTTGTTTTCACGCCATTCTTACCGCATCCCTAGACTCCAAAGCGGAGAGTTTTGCCCCAGACTGACCCCCAGTTAAACGTCAGTCGGTGAGTCAGAAGCACTATTCGCGCATGGGATGGCCCAGCGAAGTCCCGATGTTTATGCAGCCTTAACAGTCCTCGGACATCATGTCCACAAGCGCTCACTTACCACTTGGCAGCATGCTGCACAACTCGCGGAAGATGATCGCAATACGACAAGCAGTTCATCGGCGTAGTGTGCCTGGGAAGGTGCCCTGCGTCTTTTTTTTAGCTGTTCGCGAACAAACCGTCCGATTTGGGATTGAAAATGATATACTCCCTTTGGCTACTCTTCCCCCGATGGAAGAGAGCCGGAGTTCAATGGGCGCAGATGACAAACTCTGCGCTATTTTTTGTCTGACCGCCCGTGAGAGGGGGAAAAAAGTTGCTCGACAGGGCCTCCACGATGCGGGCCAATGCAGGACGCGAACCAAGAGTATTCGAGAGGATCACGATCGCCGAATTCTCATCGGGGAAAGTCAGGAGAAGCGTCTGAGTTCCTTCCCATGCTCCATTGTGGCCTGCGGTTCGCCTTCCCGAGGCAGATTTTCGTGAGACGAACCCATACCCGTGCCCCGAAGCAACTGTGACAGGATTCGTTTCAGTCAATAGCTTTAGGAACTCTGGTTTAAGCGCCTTGCCACTCCAGATCCACGACGAGAATTTCATCAGATCGCCAGTAGTTGACATGATGTGCCCATCCCCAGTCAGGGAAAAGTCGGGGCTTGTGTAGCCTTCGCGCTGCAATGCTGTGCCAAATAGGTTATAACCATGAGCGCGACCGGGAATAACCAAGCGAGGGTCGTTCGGAAAGCTCCTTGTCATCCCAGCTGGGCCGAAGATCCTCTCCCTGGTGAATTGACGCAAAGATTGACCAGACACTTTCGCAACAATTGCCCCAAGGAGAACGTACCCGGAGTTGCTGTACTCGTACTTCGTCCCGGGATCAAACCTCCGCTTGCTTTCTGCGATCGCTTTCACGATCGTTCTCTCTGGGCCTGCATTTGCCACGTTCAATGACTGAAGGTAGTCGCCATAGCCACCGGTATGGTTAAGGAGTTGCCTAATTGTGGGGCCAGCCAGGGCTTGGGCATAATCTGGGAAGTACTTTGAGACTGGGTCGTCGAGTTGGAGCTTTTCGTCTTGGGCAAGAAGCAACACTGCCACTGAGGTGAAAGGCTTGCTCACGCTCGCCAATTCGTGGACACTCTCAGTGGTCATCGGAGTCTGATTTTCAAAGTCGGAAAGTCCAAAAGCCTTTTGGTAAACGACTTCACCCTTCACCATCACCCCTACCGAGACCCCGACCAATCGGGCTGCAGACCGGATAGACTCAATCTGTTGGTCAAGATTCTGTTCAGGGGGTTCGGCACCAGAAGCAACGAGGCTCAAGCCAACCAGGAAAGCAGCAGAAGCAATCATAGTATAGGCAACGAACCCTGCCAATCCTTGGTTGCACTCCGTCACTTCTTAAGCAGAGATCAGACCATCGAACGACGTTCACTGACTCTGCGCTCGCTGTGATCCAGAACTTTCTTTCGGAAGCGGAGCTGCTTGGGTGTGACTTCCAGAAGCTCGTCATCCCTGAGCCAGCTGAGTGCCTGTTCGAGCGAAAAATCCTTATGGGGATCCAAGACTGTGGTTGAATCAGCGTTTGCTGATCTCATGTTGGTCGCAGCTTTTTGCTTCGTGATGTTCACGACCATGTCTTCGTCGCGGGCATTTTGCCCGACGATCATGCCACCGTAAACCTCAACCCCGACGGGATAGAAGAGGACACCCCTTTCCTGAACGTCTTCATAGGCATAGCGGGTGACCTTGCCGGGATCCTTGGCGATGAGGCTCCCGTTTGCACGACTCACAATCTCACCGCGATAGGCCTCGTATCCCTCAAAGATCGTCGCGAGAATTCCCGCTCCACGCGTGAGGGTGAGATAAACGCTCCTAAACCCGATGAGGCCTCTGGTTGGGATGGACGAGACAACTCTTGTGCGGCCATTGCCAAGAGGCTCCAGAATCTGAATATCTGCCTTTCGGCGGCTGAGTTCTTCCATCACGTCGCCCATCGCCTCGTCGCCAAACTCACAGGTGAGTTGTTCGACTGGCTCCAGCCGCTTTCCGAGGTCACTCTCTTTGAAGATAACCTCAGGTCGAGCGATCGCCATCTCATAGCCTTCTCGCCTCATGGTTTCGATCAGGACAGAGAGCTGCATTTCGCCGCGAGCAGCGACCTTGACGACTTCGGGCGAAGCAGTTGGGTCGATTTTGAGGCTGACAGAAGTTCGCTCCTCCTTCTCCATCCTCTCTCGAATCTTATGGATGGTCAGGAATTTTCCACCGTCTCTTCCAGCCAAGGGGGAGTTGTTGGCGTAGAAGTTCATCGTCAAGGTGCTTGGCTCGACCTGAATTCTCGGCAATGGTTCGACGTAGGATGCGTGACAGATCGTGTCAGAGATGAGAACGTCATCTAACCCTGAGA
>JALOLT010000072.1 GCA_025455775.1 Fimbriimonadaceae bacterium | reverse complement strand
ACGAGCCGGCATCCTTGCTGAAGGCAGCTGACGTTGCCTTGTATCAGGCCAAGAACCAGGGCCGAAACCGGACTGTATTCTATGAGAGTCAGGTTGTCGGTTCTAGTGGGCATTCGTCTTTGGATCTCGCGAAGTTTAAGAAGTTCTTGACCCCCAGGCAGCGGAAGCAGAGTGAATCTCTTTTGCAAGCAGCGGAAGCTCCCTTGGAGCATCTTCTGCACGAGAAGGTGCTGACAGAGAACCAGGTGCATCAAGCAAAGGCAGCTCTGTACCTTTTCCCGACTTGGATTCACTCTGTGCGTCAGGGGTTGGAGCAAGATCTGCAGCGACTCCAAAGTGCGAGCGAACTTCGGAGCGTGATCCCGGTGCTCCTCGCTCTTCCGGAACGGTACGACGGAGCCGGTCCTTGGCGGATGAAGGCCCACCAGATCCCCCTTGTTTCGCGAACTACCAGTATTCTCCTGGCCAAACTCCAAGCGCAAGATTGGTATGGCGAGGTCGACAGTGGGAGATTTGACCCAGAGATCGCTGAGATCTTGGGCCGGATTCCCAAAGCGGCTTGAAAGCGGGCTGTCGAAAGTGACATACTTCCGAGTTGCACCCAGGTTCGGCTCTGTGGCCGTCACGTGGGAGGTGTCATTTTCATGTATGCGATCGTTAAGACCGGCGGCAAGCAGTATAAGGCCGAGAAAGATGGGCTGATCATCGTTGAGAAGTTGGATGGCGAGCCAGGCTCGATCGTTGACCTCAGTGATGTTGTAATGGTAATTGATGGCGAAAGCGTCGCCGTCGGATCGCCGTTTGTGAAGGGCGCAAAGGTGAAGGCTCAGATCCTTCGCCAAGGCAAGGCTAAGAAGATCAACGGGTTTAACTATAAGGCGAAGAAGAATCAGCGCAAACGCTGGGGGCATCGCCAACCACAGACCCACCTTTTGGTGACAGAAGTTTTTGGAGGAAAGTAAGGTTCCATGGCACATAAAAAAGGACAAGGTTCAACTAAGAACGGACGAGATTCGAACTCCCAGCGCCTTGGCGTGAAGAGGTTTGGGGGCCAAGTGGTTAAGCCAGGCATGATCTTGGTTCGCCAGCGAGGCACAAAGTTTCATCCCGGCGTTGGAGTCGGGATCGGCAACGACCACACCCTCTTCGCCCTGGTTCACGGCCTCGTCAAGTTTGAAGGGCCAAAGGATAAGCGCCGCATCGCTGTCTATCCCCACGAAGCCTAAGTTTGGTTTGAAAAAGGGATGAGGCTGTCTCAAGAGAAGCAGCCTCATCCTTTTTTGGTCTACCCAAGGTAGCCGTTCCCGCCCCAGTTCTTTTACTGGGGGGAAGGGATTGGGATGGGGGGCAGATCCTAGCTTGAGCGGCTAATCATCTTCGCCCCCTCCCCCGCGCCGCCGGGCCCACGGCCACTCCCGACCGGTTCCTCACTGGGGTGAGCAAAGTTTGAGCACTCGTCCGGTCTGCCCCCGGCTTGCGCTGGGGAGCCTTCGGCTGGCTTGGGCGTCTTTTGGGGTTTCTTCTTCTGTCCGCTGCGTTCTTTTCGCAGCGTCGGGCTTCCGACCGAAGGATCGAGTGTTAAGACTCCCGCTTCGGACAAGCAGTGAGTACTCGGATCCTGGGGAGACTCGCGCCGCCGGGCCTACGGCTTGGTAGGCTGGTGCGTCAGCGCCGGAAACCCTTCCCCGTGTCTCATTGCTGGGGCAGGTTCTGTCTGGAGCAGGCTCCCCCTCCCCCCCGCGCCGCCGGGCCCACGGCCACGCCCGACCGGTTCCTCACTGGGGTGGGCAAAGTTGGAGCACTCGTCCGGTCTGCCCCCGGCCGGCGCGGGGAGCCTTCGGCTGGCTTGGGCGTCTTTTGGGGTTTCTTTCTCTGTCCGCTGCGTTCTTTTCGCCGTGTCGGGCTCCGAACGAAGGATCGAGTGTTGAGACTCCCGCTTCGGACAAGCAGTGAGCACGAAGATCCTGGGGAGGCTCGCGCCGGCCGGGGGCGGGCCCGGAGACCAAGTGGGGAACCTGCCTCCCAAGGTTGGCTCCGGGCGGGCGTGGCTGCGGGCCAGGGCGGCGCGAGTTCCGTTCTTTCTCCCTTCGCAGTGGGCGAGTGGAGTCACGGCACCAGTTCTTCGCGATCCTGGGGCTGCTTATACGCCACGAATCTTCGAAGAAGAAGCGACCAGCACCACGGACTGAAGTCCGTGGAGGCCATGTCCAATGTTGCCCAACAGATGGTGGCGAAGAGGGGCTATGACGCTTTTGGAAACGTTATCTCTTCCACCGGAACGTGGGGTTCAGCCTTTGGCTATGCGGGGGGATTTGGCTACCAGGAAGACGCGACGGGGCTCAAACTCCTCGGCCATCGCTACTATGACTCTTCCACCGGCCGCTTCCTGACCAGAGACTCTCACCTCTTCGGCTTCTCGACCACAGTAATCGTCGCAGTCGCGGTGCTGGGTCGCAGACCCTCCCTCACTAAGGTGTAGCTGACCGTCACAACCCCTTTGAAATCACCAGGAGCCTGGTACGTGAAAGACCCGTCTTCTTTAGAAGTAAAAGTGCCAACACCCGTCAGCTTGGCGGAATCGAGCGTGGCAAACTGCGAGTAGATCGCGCCCTGCACAAGTCCCGAAGCCTCGCCAATGGTAAGAGTTTCTCCCTGAATCACCGTGAAACTTCGGGACACAGCAATCGGTGCCTGGGCCACGCAAACCAACAGGGCGTCAGAATTTCGGCTTGACCCTCGGAGTCCACCGAAGACGGCATGACCGCTTCGCCAGGCGACCGTTGGGTTTGCCGCAAAGGAACCGATGGCAGATTCACTGAGCATCTCTGACCACACCACTGACCCGCCTGGGTCGAGGGCCGCGGCAAAGAGGGATGCAGGGGTTCCACCGACCCCAGATGTGCCAGTCAAGTAGAGCCTTCCGTAGCGATCTTGGGTCAGATTCGCGTCGGAGTCCTCTCTTCGCTCAGCCGAGTTCAGAACCGTCTTCCAGGCTACTCCACCTCTCATATCCACCTTGACGACCCAAAAGTCCTGGCCAGTATTTCCCGTTGAGGCTGTGGCGGCAAAAACCGGGCCAGTCTCAGTCATCACCCCAGCTGTCACGGTTGCGTCGCGATGCTCCGGGAAGGGAGTTTTCCAGACGGGGGCTCCCGTGGCTCCGCTCAGGCGGGTGACGTAAAGGTCTGACCGATTTCGCTGGCTATACTCAATCCCAGCAATGATCGGGTCGCCAGTGGCAGGGTCGCTCATCACGACTCGTGCATTGTCATTGGCTCTCCCGTTGCCTCCCCCAAACTCCTTGGCCCAGCGCAACTCCCCAGTAGCGGAGTAGCGAAGGGCGACTGCCTCTCCTCCCGCCTCGGACGAAGCTGTATAGCCAACGAGGGTGAGATCCCCTTGGGCAGAAATCTCGAGCCCAAAGGCTTCTCGATCCCCCCGAACCCCATTGTTCCAGTCCTTGACCCAATCGAGGGTGCCATCTGGCTTGATCCGACCGACACAAATGTTTTCCCTTCCATTGGAGCCAGAGCCACCGGCAAAGATAATGCCTCCAGCCCGATCAAACTTTGCGTCATAGATGTTTTGCTGGAAAGGCCTCGAGAGAACTCTGGTGAATTCCCGCTTGCCTGTCGCGCCGTTGAGCTTGACCACCGCCAGGTCTGGGCGACCGGAGACTGGGGTTGAGAGAATTGCGTAGACGTCATCCTTGCCATCAACCAGCAGCAGGGAAATCGTGTCTTGAAGGTTGCGCCCTGTGATATCGAACCGTTCTTCCCACAGTTTTTTGCCAAAGGGATCCCGCTTGGCAATTACGATGTCATTGTCGTTCCTAGCCCCTACAAAAACCCCACCCCACAGAAAGTTCCCAGCACTATCGACGGCTGTGGCATCCAGAGATTCTGGCTTGGCATCATCTCGGTACTCCTCGCGCCAGGCTTCCCGGTGCAAGGGTTCTTCTACCGTGGAGCTGAGAAGATAAAGGCAGGCAAAAACAGCAGGTATCACAGGCAAAGTATGGAGCAACTCTCGCCTGATTTGACATAGTTTCTCGCGATTTGGCTCGCAATTCCCTTGTTGTTGAAATCTTTCCATGTTCATTCAATGAACAGGTAAAAATACAAGGTGGGAAAGATGAGGGGTTAGTGGAATGACTTCTTCACAGCCGAGCGATCCGATCCGACACGGATCGCGAAGCGAAAGCCTGAGGACAGCCAGCTTCAGGTTCTGTTCGGGAGGGAAATGCCAGCTCCCTCATGCCGCCGCAGCGTCGGGCATCCAATCCGGCGCGAATAACCCATAACTGCTCAGTCGATCCGTCCACTCCCCAAAAAGAGTCGGGCGGATTGCTGCTTTGAGAGGTGCTCTCATCGGGGGATGCAGACGATGTCGCCGAAGTCTTCGCCAGTGTTTACTTCGCTTTCTGGCTGTAGGGTGAGATCCTTTTGCCCGTCGGTCAGCCAAAAGAGGTCATAGCTAAAGTCTCGGATTGGCGAAAATAGACTCTCGTAGGATACGCCTCTCTGCTTGACCATCTGGTTGAACTCCAAGACCATCATGGGTCGGTGAGTCTGGATGGTTCCAAGTGCTCCTCTGACCACCTCAGGTTCAAATCCCTCGACGTCGATCTTCACGACACTAACGTTTTGGGTGCCAGATTCTTCGACCAAATGGTCAAGTGTTGTGACGGGGACCTTGACAATTGTGTCAGGCACCTTGCTGCTGGTAGCTCCGAGACTGGCTCCCCCGCTGTGGAATGGCGTAAAGTGAAACTCCATTTCGCCAGGCTGGTCGCTGACCGCGCAGATGGCCAGAGTGGCGCAGGTAACACCATTGGCATGGAGTGCCCTGGCAGCAATTCGGGCGGTTGAGGGGTTTGCTTCGACCGCGAGAATTGTCTCTGGTTTGCCCTGTTTTGCCACGAGCGAGGAGACCATTCCCAGATTTGCCCCCACATCAATGAAGGCCCCTGGGTGCTGTAACAGGCGATCGGAGAGGAGCTTGACTAGTCCGCGGGTCCAAGAGGGTTGCGTGGCCCACATGCGAACGTCAAAGTCGCGATACGAGCCAAAGAGGGTGATGCCTTCGGGAAGCGTGCCCTGGTAGAGCTCAGACCCACCATGGTAGAGGGTGGCGAGGATCTTGTGGAGTCTCCAATCATTGAGGCCCGGCAGCTTTTTGAGTTTGCTCTCCGTAACTCGCTTCCAGAATCGGTGATCTTGGGTGATCTTGACCGACTCTTCGTGTGAATACTGATCGAATTCTGCGAAGCGCAGAAGCCTGGGTCGTGAAGCTGGCGTCATGGATGGGCTGTGTCCTGCGAGAGGGCTCGTCCACCATGATACAGGTTTTCAGGATTCCTCAGCCAAAACGGAACCCCCACCCAGTTGCGATCAACTGAGTGGGGGCCCAACTTTTCCGGTTCAATCAAAAGAGAACCGGCGCCCTTTTTATGCGGCGTTCTCGAACTTGAGATACACCATCGTTTGGTTCAACAGCTGATAAGCAATCTCGCCAAAAGTGATGGGGCCACTCGGTCCCGGCAAGTGTTTGCCTTCGAGTTCGCCGTAGAGGTAGTTCAGGATGCAATTGCAGCTAAAGGTGGCCGTGAGATCATGGGGCATCGCGGCGGCAAACTCGCGTGCATAGTCCCCAACTGGCTTGGCAAAGCGGTACTCCACTCCCGGAAAGACCGGCGAGTAGAGTTCAACTGTCTCGCTGGCAGGATCAACGTTCGCGATGGACGTGTTAATCATTGCACCACCAAAATTGGCCACGAGTGGCAATCTCGTGTCGATCTTATTGCTTTCGATGAAGCGGGCGAGGGTTGTGCGGGTGCCATTCACCCAACAAGTTCCAACGCTAAATCCTTCTTGATCCACCAGGATGGTCGGCCCATTCCCTTGCTCAAACAGGTTTACAATGTCGATTTGAGCCTGGATGTTCTCCGGCATTTCCACCCGAAGAGCGACTGCTAGGTCGGTAGAAGACTCTCCCGTTTGGCCATTGAAGGTGCGAGGGCTTACCTTGCCAATGCTCTCAACAGCGACGCCAGCGACCCATCCCAAGAGAGGCCTCATGTACATTCCTTCGAACTCTGGGGCTCCAGTGGCAAATCGTTCATGGACTGAGCTGAATCCTGGAACAATCAGGAAGGTCATATCTCGGTCGTTGCCATCTTTGGCGATTGTGTGAATGGTCTTGTCTGTGTAGGATTCGATCGCTACACTTTGGGGTGTAAAGGGAAGCTCCGTGACAAAGACCCGATTGGTCTCGCGGATCCCCGCTTGAGCGTCGATAAAGTAGCAGATCGTTCCCCCGATCCATGTGCCTAGAGGAAGTTCCGAGAGAGCCTTTTCTTCTCCCGCAACAAAGAGACAGCTGCCTGCATTGATCAGTTCAGATGCCTCCCGCAGTGTAAGTAATTTGTTTGTCATTCCTAAATCCGTGAGTGGTCAAGCGGCTAGCTTGGCGATGTCAGCTTGGGTCGTAGACTCGTTCTTGACAAAGAACTCGTGCAGGATCGCAATTTGGTTCTGGACATTTGCTTCCGAAGGGTCAGTGCCGGCTGACATCTGGACCCGTCCAACCAGAATTTTGAGAGCAAGGCTCTTAAATTCTGGCTTCTTTTTTCCCGTGACAATGTCTGGGAAACAAGGTGCGCTTTTCGGTGGAATCATCTTTCCTCGTTGTCAATTACCGGTAGGTTTGCCTGGATCCTTAAGGGCGAATTGTTGCAGCTTCACTGATTTAGTGCCTATCAATAGCTGAATTGAAACAAACCAACATTTGTTCATCAGGGGGATTTCAGACCCCGCCTCGCCAATCCTAGTCAAACACCAGACTCAAACTCTCCTTGTCTTCCTGGGGGAACAATCTGGAATCTCAGATCCGGTTCCTCTTCTCTGAGTTTTTTTTTCAGATGCAGACGTTTTGGCTTGTCATTGCGGCTATACCGTAGCTATCTTAAGGCTCCCTTCTCCGCCTTGGGCCAGGAATGCAACGATGCTAAACATTTCTCTCAGACTTGTGACCCTTTTGCCGCTTGGACTGCTGTGGGCCGGTTGCTCCGGGGGAGCAGATGCGCAAGCCCAAACTCTCTTCGATTGGCAGAAACCCCACGCGAAAGTTCTGCCCAACGGGGACTTGGAATGGGCTCCCGAGCCTTTCGTCTTTACTCCTGGCAAAAACCTGCGCTACATTGATTGGGCCAGTGGGAGTGACTCATTCCCAGGCACCAAAGAGAGGCCTTGGAAGCACCACCCCTGGGATCCCTCTGCGACTGGCCAGGCAAAAGCGAGCAAAGGGCCTGTCACCTACGTGTTCCGGGGAGGGGTTGCCTATCGAGGCAAATTCGTGGTGGGTGATGACCGGGGAGAGCCTGGCAACCCCATCCGCCTGACCTCAGACCCGAACTGGACGATCAGACCAGGAGCACCTCCCGAAATCTTGGGATCCCAGCGAGTTACCCAGTGGCGGAGAGGGGCAAAACCAGACATGCCAAACCCTGAGCGAGTTTGGATGGCGGAAGTCGACTGGCTGCCCCGAACGCTCTGGCAAGTCAAACCAGGCGAGATCAACCGACTCACCCTTGCCAGAACCCCGAATTGGAAAGAGTCCGACCCAAACGATGTGATGAGGGAATGGTGGACCTGGGAAAACCCAGAGTGGTGGAAAGAAAATAGCCGCTTCCACCGAATGAACGTGAATGGCAGAGACCTGCACCTAGGGATCGACTCCAAGAACTTCACCAGACCAGCGAGCGACTACGTGGGGGCAACGGTTTGGACCGAATGGGGGATCGTCATGGGGAGCCCCTATCCCGCCAGAATTGAGGCCTTTGACTCTAACCAGAAAGGGGTCGCCTTTAGAGGGCCTTGGACTTTTGACATGCTGGAAGTGATCATCCGGGGCAACCGTTACCACTTAGAAGATAAATCGTGGATGCTCGATGAGCCAGGTGAGTTTTGGGTTGAGCGCACCACTGACCGAAACGCGACCATCTACCTCCGCCTCCCAGATGACTCGGACCCGAACCAGGCAAGGATCGAAGCAGGAAAGGCGATCCACATGATCGATGCCAAGCAACTCCAACACGTTCACATTTCCGGGCTTGCTTTTCGTTTCACCAACATTCATTGGGACTACAACATCCCTCAGTGGGCTCACCCAGACCTGAATACGGCAGTGATTCGACTCAATGGAGGCGGCGACGACATCCAGATCAGCCACAACACCTTCGATCATGTGCACATGCCGATTCGCATCAGAGCGGCAGAAGTGACCCAGAGGATTGGTCATGTGAGGATTAGTGACAATCAAATGACCAACACTGATCACGGAGCGATTCAGGTCTCAGCCAAATTTGGCGAGGGTCAAGAGGCTCGCTACGCCCCGGTGGATCGCGTCGAGGTTTTGCGGAACTCCCTCACCCGAATTGGCTGGCGCATCTTGAGCGGAGAACATGGCCATGCTGTCGATCTCACTTTCCCCACCACGAGCCATGTCGCTGGGAACATGCTGTACCGCATCGCGGGATGGGGGCTGTGCATCTTTGGCGGAAAGCCAAGCGGCGTTTCAGGTCCCGAGATCCCCTTCAACCGCCACCTGATGCACCACAACCGGGTGCAGGATGTCCTGGTAAAGAGCAACGACTGGGGCGGAATTGAGACATGGCAAGGTGGCCCCCAGTACGTTTTTAATAACATCGTCCTGAATCCGATCGCTTTTAAGCACTGGACCTGGCGCGAAGGGGACAAGACAAACCTGGGGAGCTTCGGTCATGCTTACTACCTGGACGGCGGGTTCAAGCACTACTACTTCAACAACATTGCAGCAGGGCGAAACAATGAACTCGGCACCAGAAGCGTGAACACAACTGCCCTCCAGGGGATCTTTAGCTTCGAGAACATCTTCTTCCACAACACTTTCTTTCGGTTTGCCGAGGCGGTGCGCCAGCAAGAACCAAGTGGGGGACGCATTACCTTCCTCTCGAACGTTCTTCAGGATGTTTCGAAACTGACTCTGCGCCAAGCCGACCCGAGCGACCAGCCTCCTGATCCAAACGCAGCCCACTACCAACAGGGTGGGAAGTTTGCTTATGACACCTTGGCGTATGGCCGAAACGTCTTCTCAAATCTGCGCGGTTCTTTCGGAGTCTTCGAAGAGACTGGGGCTGTTTACTCTTCGCTGGATGCTTTTCGAGCTGCTTTGAGAAAGGTCTCGCCCTTTGCCGGAGATGTCGGAATTCTTTCTCCTGCGTCAGTTCTGCGAGCGCCAGCCCAAGGTGATTTTCGGCCAGTGGCTGGCGGAGGTGCTTTTGGACAAGGGTCGGTCGTGTTTGTACCTTGGCCTTTGTATGGTGTCGCTGGCGAATGGCATTTCATACGCAACAACCGGAATCCCTCGGTGGTTCACGATCATCACTGGACAATGACGGCAAATTATGGTCGGCGGGAGGGTTACAAAGACACTCCTCGCTACCCCTTGACCGCCCACAATGTGACGGCGGCTGACTACGGCAAGGGCGAGTTGGAGGACTGGGCCGATGGTGCCGTGACTCTGAACGGGCGAAATCACTATCTCACCATTCCTGCCAGCCGCCTTTCTGCCCCTGAGGTTCAAGCGACTTCCCGCGTCGTGAACTTGCCCTTTGGGAAGGCCACTATCCCGAGCTTCGCAGTTCCAGGCAGACCCTTTGAGATCATTGTCGAGCTCAATTCCGATCGCGCAAGCCAGCAAGTCAGGGCAGATCTGCACTGGCTGAAGCGGGAAGGCTACGGCGGATTTATGAGTTGGGGTGGGGTTGGCGAAAAGGTAGGCGACCGCAAGCTCCGTTTTCGTCTGGAGCCATCTTCTCCCGACGGCTTGGACAGGTACACATTGTTGATCTATGCCAGTCCAAACGGCAACTACGAGAACAGGATTGGCGAAGCCAATGTCGATGTGCCTCGAGCAGATTTCAGGGCCACGGTAAATCCATCTGCCGAGCGAACGGTCGATATGGGCACGAACTCGTTCCTGATTGAGTTGGTTCTGAAGACCTCTTCTCCGACCGGGGCTTTGGTTTGTAAGCGAGATGGTCAGGCTGGCTACTTGCTGGAGCTCGTGGCTGGTAAGCCTGTTCTTCGCCTCAATTCTGGTAGTCAGACCTATACGGTCACGATGAACCGAGCAATCAATGATGGAAAGTGGCATCACCTGGTGGTTGAGGTAGATCGAGTCGGGACAGTTTCTACTTTTCTGAACGGTCAGGCAGTGGCTGCGATGGGGGTTGGAACGATGCCGAAAGGCAGTCTTTCAAATGCCAGCGATTTTTATGTGGGGGGTGGCACTGGCCTCGCTCCCTTTGCTGGATCGTTTGATTTCTTGCGGCTGGCGAGGGGCACCTTGCCAGACGCGAGAACAACGATTGAGGAGTTGTATGCCTGGCAATTTGGCGGGCCACAGTTCCGTGACTTTGTCGGAAACCCGAGGAGAGGAAGAAGTGCTGCTGGTGCCCTTGGCCCCTGAGATTAGTCTATGGTTCCGTCACTATTGCTCCTGCTCGTCCCGAATGAGCCGATCCTTGTCAAGATTGAGCCAAACAAAGTGATTCGGCGGAATCTGACTGACTTCTTTGGGATCAACGTGAATGCTCTCAGGGATAACGATGCAAATCGTCCCGAGGCTCTGCCTCTTCGTTTGGCTCTCCAAGATCTGTCTCCGCGCTGGCTTCGCTATCCGGGGGGCGAGAAGTCAGACTTTCTTCGCTGGTCCATGCCCCCCTATGATCGTCCACGGCCGACCGCTATCGGGGGTTATAAGGATATCCCGGGAGAGAAGCTCGACTTCGACGCTTTTTTGACTCACGTGACGGATTTGAAGGTGACTCCTCTGGTGGTTGTTGGGTGCGATAGCGAAAAGCGATCCAGCATCCCCTTCGAGACTTACTTTCAGGATGCAGTCGCCTTGGTGAGGTATGCCAAAGAAAAGGGTGACCTGATCACTTACTGGGAGATTGGCAACGAAAACTGGCACAACCAATCTGGCACTCCTGCCGAGATTGCCCGTTGGGTGGAGACATTCTCAGAGGCAATGAAGAAGGTGAACCCCCGAATCAAGGTGGGGGCGAGTGGAAACAGCTCCGACTGGTGGTCACGCTTTCTCCCCCTTGCTGCTGATCATCTGGATTTTGTGACAGTAAGTCAGTACACAGGCTGGGAGTGGAAAGGCTACGAGCGGTTTGTGTCTTCACCTCCGCCAGAACTGATTCCTGATGTTCGAGCGACTGTAGCGGCAGTTCGCTCCTATATCCCAGAGTCGCGAAGGTCAAGTTTCGAGGTCGTGGTCACAGAGATGAACACCAAAGACTATTCGGAGGGGGGCTGGCAAGACGCGAACGACATCAAGCACGCCCTGGTGACCTTCACGAGTCTTGGTGAGATGGCCAAGCTCCCTGAGGTTCGGTCTGCCTTGGTGTGGAATACCCGATGGATTAAGGACGATGAGGCAAGCCGGAGCATGTTTTACGCTCTGGATAGCCAAAATAGACCGCTTGCGACAGGTCAGGCTTTGCGTTTGTGGGCCAGTAACTCTCTGCCTTGGCTTGTGAACTCCTCGACTCCCGGATCCTCTGTGACCTCCTTTGCGTCTCGTTCGACAGATGGCTCGTTGGTAAACGTTTGGTTGGTGAATCGCACCTTTTCTAACCAGATGGTTAGGATTGACCTCCCTGGTTCAGGGTTGAGGCTCATATCAGCCGATGAGATGAGGGAGGTTGGGGATGGGGTCGTTGAGACACGGGGTATTGGGTTACCTCGATCACCCAGTCGAGTCACCCTTTCGCCTCTTTCCGCGAGCGTCTGGCGATTTGGCCGCAGTTAACCGAAAGCCCCTCTCCCCCAGTATTTATACTGGGGGAGAGGGGTGGGGTTGAGACGCCAGAATGTCCCGACGTGCACAATGTTTATCCGTTACCGACTGGTGGCACCTTTCCAGCCACTTGCCACCTGTTGAATCTTGAATTCACCATTTGGTGAAAGATCGAGCAGGGAATAGCCTGGGTTTGCTCTTGCCAGACGTGGGATTGGGCCAGGGTTTCTCTGGGTGCGACGGTTTGCATCGGCAGTTGATGTCAGCCACCAGGCCCCGCTCACTGCCCCACCGTTCCAGTAGGTCGTGCCAGAGAAAGTCACTGATTCTTCGAAGTGGATGTGGCCGGAAAGGGCGAGTTTTACGTTGCTGTGGTCAGCGATGAGTGCCACGACATCGTACATGTTCTTGAAGGTAGAGCCAAAGGGCACTGCGTGGCTGGTTTCGCCTGGCGTTCCATCCACCACGAGAGGTGAGATCCCTGTGATGGGGATGTGAGAAGTGATTACGGTGGGGAGATCGCTCTTGATTTCTCCCTTGAGCCATTCCCACTGTTCGGCATCGAGACCCCCGATATAGCGACTTTCGAAGGGTTGAACACTGTCCAGGACGATAAATTTCCATCCCCCTCTTTCCACGCTGTAGTAGAGCTTGTCGAGTTGCAGCATGTCCCGCGCGAAGTTTTTGCCCCAGAGTGGCTCGTTGCCGGTCGATTTGCTTCCCGTTTTATTCCAGCCCCAGTGGTCGTGATTTCCGGCGCAGTAAAGGACTGGACCTTTGACTTTGTCGCGGAAGACTTTGGTCCAGCGATCGCGCATCGAAGTGGCTCCTGCCAGGTCTCGTCCCATCGTGCCGGTTAAGTTGTCGCCCCCCACGATGATTAGATCTGGCTGAACCTCTTGTTTGCTCAGGTGATCCAGGGTGAAGGCAATTCCTTCGTCTGCTCTCACTGGTGCATCCATGATGTGCATGTCTGTGAGGAATGCGACCCGAAACGGCTTAGCCGAGCTGGTTTCAAATGACTCAATGAAGGCACTTGCCCGGCTGAAGGGGGCGAGCAAAGAGGCGGTTCCAAGACCTGCGAGAAGTCCGCGGCGGCTTAACTTTTCATTCATCATGCGACCCAGCAATTCTACGAAGAAATTGTTAAGAAATGGAAAAGATCCTAGCTATCTTCGGATACTGACTTGCCTCAGAATCGCTCTGGCGTTGTGAGCCTTTTCTGCCTCCTTGAAAAGGAGTTTGGTTCGCGAGTGGATCATCGCGTAATCAAGGTGGGCCTGGGTAAGGTCGCAAGGTGATTCGTAGACGAGAGTGGGTCTTGGAGGAGCGATGAGATCATGGGAGAAGACGCCCTAATCTTGATGATCTCTTGCCATTTTGTGGATTTGGGCAGGCTTACTGACAATCTTGCTCTTCTGTGGATCTTTGAGCACCAGCTTTAGGCTATGGTCGAAGAGGCGTAGAGAGGATTTCGGGTCGCAATCTGGTCAAAACGAAGCTTCCCCCGCCAGAAAGAAAGTGATTTCCGCCCTTCTCCTTCTCGCATCGCCAAGCCAATCCCTGGCTTTTGAAGCAATCTTTGCTCCTGGTGAGCCCTTCTCTTTTGCCCTTGAGCGGGATCAGTTTTCGGCGAAGATCCTGGCCCAGAAGAAGGGAAGTACGTGGGAGATCTCGGTAGAAGCAAAGGATCAAGGCAGAGACCTGATTGGAGCTGATGCTCGCTTTCCCCGCGAGCGGTACCGTCAGGTGCTGGACGGGGCTTATTCTCACCCCAGCCAAGAGCCAGATGGCAGAGTCAAGGTCGTTCAAGACAAAGTTGCGAAAGCGATCCGGTTCTATTGGGGTTTCTCTCGCGAGATCAGCGGCGAAGTGAAACAAGGGTGGATGGAACTGCCTCCCCTCCCAGTGATTTCTTTTGAATCACTGAGGCCTCAGGCAAAGGGGAAGGAAGTCGCCCCTCTCAAGCAGTGGCTTATCCCAACTCAAGACCGTGATGATCGGGCGAAGGGTTTCCGAGTTGAAAAGCGCCCCTACCATTGGAGCGGTACAGACGGCCAGGCATGGGTGATCACCTTCGGTTCGGAGATGGCTTGGCAAAGCAAAGACATCAAGCTGGTCTTCCCGGAAGGAGGAGCGTGGGTGCCTGGCTATCAGCTTTCACGACAGCACTTGGTTCAGTTCGAATTCATCGAGACCTGGGGAGGCGGTGCGAAAGGCTGCTACGAACCAATGTCGGATCGGGTGAACCGCTTTTCGAAGGTTGAACTGGTCTCAGACAGAAAGGATCGAAAGGTCTTGCGCTGGACTTACCAATTGATCAATCCCGACTACATTCGATGGGGAGAGGCGGCAGGTTCGAAACAACTGCCAGAGGTCGAAGAAATCTGGACAATCTTCTCAGATGGGACTGCCGTGAGGAGGCAAAGATACTGGGCTCCGTTGGACACTGCACTTCCGCAGCATGATCTCGGATGCCAGGTTGCGGAACTGGATGTGGTGTGGGCTTCGGACACTTTGCCCCAAGACGTGACTCCATCCCAAGCCGCGACAGTTTTTACCGACGGTCGTTTTTTCTCGGTTGATTTCCCTTCGCAGCGAAAAGAGCACGATCCGAAGTTCGCCGATGAGTCGGTATTCGGGGTTGCGGTTCACAGCCTCGACCCCGAGCTTCCCGACGTCTACGCTGTTTTCGACAAAAGGGGAAGCCTGAATCCTCCTTACCAACTCTCGACCGATGGGGGGCCGGATTGGCATCGTGAGAAGCTCTGGCGTTTCTCTCATTTCCCCTTTAACTTAGAGCCTTTCCAGTACGAGACCAATTCTCAGACCGAGGGGAGGGGTCAGATCAGTCATACGAGTTTGGTTTACGTGGGAGCCCCAGCGGATCGCCACTGGGAGAGTCAGTGGATGATCGATCCCAGGGGTCGGAAATATCGGGAGTGGGTGACCACGGTGGGCCTGGCCCCGAAGAGGGACTTTGCCAAAATGTTGGCC
>JALOLT010000071.1 GCA_025455775.1 Fimbriimonadaceae bacterium | reverse complement strand
TCTGCCAGGCAGGGGGATCGTCTTGGCGGCTCACGACGTGAACTGGGCGACTCGGGTGGCGACCCATTGCGTGGTATTGGGCGGCGGGAGGGTCTTGGGACAAGGGCCAATTTGGGCGACTTTGTCGGAAGCGCTTTTGGGGGCTGCCTACAACTGTTCGTTTTCTCTTGCCCACACAAAGGATGGAAAGAGTTTTTGGGTCAGCCTGGGCTAGGAGTGCCGAGAAAGCTCCACAATCGGTAAGCCCTCACGCTGGGGTGCTGGCCCGTTTCAAGCGATCGTGAACTGTTTCCCACTCAGGAGTCGTGGGAGGAGATTCGATGCTGATCACTTCTACTCCGAGTTGATCCAGACGGCGGAGGGCAGAATACAAAGCTGCTCCGTAGGCGTGGGGGTCGCGTGGCATCTTTACCTGTTCATCGTGGACCGCAGCCGAGAAGGTCAATCCAGGGTCTTGACCAACTCTCTCCACCAAGACGACCTTGGCTCTGGGGGCATAATGGCGTCGGTGTTGGCCTGGGGATCGGCGAAGACTGGAGGGAGGCGTGACTCCCAAGGGTCTGCCTAGGATGGCCTGGATCGCAGCGCGGGAGATGGCTCCGGGACGAAGCACCATGACGTGATCATCTGTGACGTCCAGAACCGTGCTTTCGACGCCATATTCGCAGGGGCCTCCGTCGAGGATGATGTCGACTTCGACGTCGATCATGGGATCAATGTCCTCGGCGCGGGTCGGGCTCAGACCCATAAAGACGTTCGCACTCGGAGCTGCGAGGGGACAGCCAGCCTGGCGAATCAGCTCCAAGGCGACATGGTGCTTCGGGACTCGCACTGCGACTGTTTCCAGGCCTCCAGTCGTGATGTTCGGCACGCTAAGCTTTTTTGGCAAAACTAAAGTCAGGGGGCCTGGCCAAAATGACTTCGCGAGTTTCTCCGCGGTTGGACTCCACTCTTCCGCCACCTTGCCTAAATCTTCCCACCCTTTCAGATGAACGATGAGAGGATTTTCCTTCGGTCGTCCTTTGATGTCGTAGACCCTTCTCACTGCCAGTTCGTTCAAGGCATCACAGGCCAAGCCGTAGACTGTTTCCGTTGGCATCACCACCACTCCCCCTTCGCGGATCTCTCTGGCGGCAGACTGTATGGCTTCAGGAGTGGGTGCCAGGATGCTCATAGGTGGCCTTGAGCATATCAGAGCGGGGAGCCAGTTTGCCAAGCCACCATTCGAAGGCTAGGGCTCCTTGCTCCACCAGCATCTGCCTGCCATCACGCGTTTTGAGCCCTCGGTCACTGGCCGATTCAAGAAAGGGAAGAGGCTTTCCGTAAGCTAAATCATAGGCGAGCACATCGGAGGAAAGGGAGTCCCAATCGAGAGGCAGAGATTCTCCTGCCAGACTCGCTGAGGTGGCATTCACGATGCAAGCGACGCCAGGGGGCGGAACAGGATCATCGAGAACAGTAAAGGGAAACGGCGAGGCATCGGCGAGTTGATCGAGCCTCGATTTGGTACGGTTCCACGCGGAGACTGTGTACCCTTCCTTGGCCAAAGAGAGGATCAGGGCCTGAGCTGAACCCCCAGCCCCCAAAATCATCAGCGGAGCCCCTTGCGGAATTCCCTCTTGGTTTAAAGTCGAGATAAAGGCAGGGATGTCAGTGTTGATGCCTTCCTTGGTAAGAAGGTTTACTGTATTCAGAACTCCGACCGCCTCTGCCTCTGGGCTCACCACCTTGCACCACTTGAAGGCTGCTTCCTTGAGCGGCAAAGTCACGTTCAGGCCCTTGTAGCCAAGTCCAGTGAGGTGAAGCAAAGCAAGGGAAAACTCTTCCAGGGGCACGCAGAACCTTTCGTAGGTCAGGGGAAGGCTATGAAACTGGTAGGCAGCCTGATGGATTTGTGGCGACTTGCTATGGTCAATCGGGTTACCAATGACTGCGTAGTCCCCCGGCTCTGCATCCTGCCAACGAAGACTCATCATTTCGCCTTTCGAAAGGTCCAGAGTCGCTGCATCGTAAAGTTCCAGGCGAAGCCAGCCACCATGCCGAAAAGGCTTGCGACAGCCCAATTTGCCTCAGCGGAACCTGTGGCTGCTCTGTTTACCGTGGAGCTAACCGTAACGGAAATGACCATGCCGATGAGTGCGACCGTGTAAAACTGTACGGCTTGGTTGACACTGGGCTTTTGTTCTTTTGACCGAAAAGTCCAGGCTTGGTTGAGAAGATAGCTCACCAAAATGGCGAGCAGCACTGGCCCGACCTTGAGGGGGGCAAAGGCAGCATCGTGGATGTGGGATGGGGTCACCTCCCAGCCCTTCCGAAAGGTTTCAATCGCCCACCTTCCTGCCAAGTTGCGCAGTGGCTCCCCGTTCCAGCTGGCATGAAACAAGAGGAAGTTGTGGAGCCCTAGGTCGACGAGGGTTGCAGCTGCCCCCACGATCCCGAACTTAAGGAGCTGGCGCACGATTTTGCGACCAAAGAACCCTGGTCTTCGCTCTGCATCTGGCGTGTCGTCTTGAAAATAACGATAGAGAAGGCGGCCAATGAGCTTCTCGATGTTACGGCTCACGAGTCTCGTGCCGATAAACTCGCGGGAACCAAGCGGCCTCACCCAAATCGCGTCAATTCCCGATCGATTAGCTCCCCAGATATCCGTCAAGAGTTGATCACCAATCATAACCGCCTGATTCGGAGTGAGAGAGTACTTTTCGAGGGCACTGAGGTACATCTGGCGACTTGGTTTGAACTTCTCGCGGATGTAGGGAATCCCCATTGTTTGGCACAGACTATCCAGCCTTTCTGGTTGGCGTGTATTGCTGAGGATGCAAAGCTCAAATCCGATCGCCCTGGCTCGTGCAATCCACTCGTGGGTTTCCGAAGGAATCTCCCGGCTCTTCCAGGGGAGAAGAGTGTTATCGACATCGAGGAGAAGCAGTCTTTTCCCGCTTTCCCAAAGGTTCTCCAAATCAACATCTTCTAGGTGAGAGAGAGCTTCATTCGGGCTGAAGGGGCGAAGAGTGGCAGGGACTGCCTCTGTATTAAAGGTGCCAGGGCGAAAAGACTTCATAGGCCGGAATCCTCCCGACCCAGCCCGAGGGCTCGGAATTCAGCCCTGGCCCGATTGATGTTTTGGTTGTGCTCTGGGTAAGTCTTGGCGAAATAATGAAGTTTTCCGGGGCGAGCGACATAGAAAAGATAATCGTGCTCGGCTGGGTTGAAGGCAGCCTCGATGCTGGTCAAGGTGGGAGATCCGATTGGTCCAGGAGGAAGACCCCTCTTGAGATAGGTATTGTAAGGTGACTTCACGGTTCGCACGACGCCTTGCCCGAGTACTCTCCACTCTTGCAGTGCATAAAGCACTGTCGCGTCAATCTGGAGTGGCATCCTGCGCTCGATGCGATTTTGAATGACCCCTGCTACCTTCTTCCTCTCTTCTCGGTCACTTGCCTCTCGTTCAACCATTGAAGCAACGATAACCCGGTTGTGGAGGTCTTCCACGCCTGTTTTGCTCACGACTTTCTCCTGGAAGGTTCTGAGCTGCAACAGAATCACCCCTTCTGCGCCTAGCATGGGGGGAAGGTCGTAAGTATCCGGATAGAGGTAGCCCTCAAGACTGGTGGATGGCAAAGGAAAGCTCACCATGTTGGAAAATCGGCTTGGTTCGTTGGCAAGGCGAATGTAATCAGAGGCTTTGCAAACCCCAGCTTTTTCGAGATCCTGGGCAATTTGTGCGATCCATCGCCCCTCGCGGAGGGTGACCATCCTTCGAACTGGCTGGCCGAGAGATCGGAAAACCTGATCCAAGGTCATGCCAGGGCGGAATTGGTAAGTGCCACGCTTGGGTGAGGGAACATTCTTGAGTCGAGAGGCAAGGAACGCGACCTCCGCATCCTTGACGACCCCCTTTTGCTCAAGTTGGGTCAGGGCCTGACGAAGAGACTCCCCTTTTTCCCAGCGAACGTAGAGTTCCTGACCTTCCGGCATGGGTGCCGTACGGTTTTGATAGACCATGGCTGCTCCGCCACCGGTCAGGAGCAGGGCCCCGAGGGTGATCCAGGCTGCTTTAGCCACGCATCCCACCCCAATACCGTTCCAGAATCCGGCAAGCCGACTCTGAATCAACTGCTTTCCGCCTCTGGCTTCCCTTCATCCCAAGCTCCTTCATAACTGTCTCAGATTCGTAACTCGTCAAGGATTCATCCACATAGTGCACCACGGCTCCCAGGTCTTGTAGGATTCGGCCTAGTTTCCGTGTGACGAGTGACATTCTTGTATCCTGACCTTCGGACAGGGCGACTCCGAGCACGATTTCCTCTGCCTCTTCTCCTCGGAGAGCCTGCAAAATTGCCTCCGCATCTTTCTTAAGAGTCCCAGAGGCTCGGAGAGAGTTCCTGGGGCTTGCAATCTGGCTGTCCGACTCTCCGATGGCCAGGCCAATGGTCACTCCCCCAAAGTCCACGGCCAAGCTTCTCATCATCAGAAGTATGAGAGGAGGTTTGTGTGAATTGCGCCATTGCTGGTTACCAACTCCAACTCGCCTGTCTCATGGGCTGGGAGCAAAGGGTCACCTTGGGCAAAGTTTGTGGCAACTCCGCCTGCCTCTTTCACGATGAGCACCATCGCACTCACGTCCCATCGGCTGACGACTGGATCTAACATTGCTTCAACCCGACCAGTCGCAACAAGAGCATGGCCATAGGCGTCGCACCAAGTTCTGGTCGCCATCGCATCTTGTGCGAGGGAGATCATGCCATCGCTCCTCCCATGCTTTGCCATCCCTTTGTGCCCAGCACAGCACACGACACTCCCTTCGACTGACTCCTTCTTGCTCACCTGACAGGCTTTCCCATTCCAAAAGCACCCTTGCCCCAGCTCCGCCGTGAGGATCTCGTCCAGAGCGGGGAAATAACAAACTCCGAGGATCGGCTGGTGGTCGACTTCGTAGCTAAGGAGTGTGGCGTAGAGCGGAACCCCGCTCACGAAACTCTTCGTCCCGTCAATCGGGTCGATGATCCAACGGTCGTTCCCAGAGCCTGTCAGGCCCTGCTCTTCGCCCAACACTGTCTCGCCAGGAAACTGAGCCGATATCTTTTGGCGAATGATCTCCTCTGCCTGCCGGTCTGCCGCCGTGACGGGGGTTTGATCCGATTTCAGCTCATAGTCGCGGGATCCATGAAACAGGGGGAGGGTGGATTTGCCGGCTGCTATCGCAGCATCGATCGCAAATCTGAGTCGAGGTGACACCATTTCGAGGTGGAGTTTATCTTGTCTTCGTTAAGGCATCTGCGACTTGTCGCTGTGGGGTGTAGAGCAATTCCTGAGAAAACCCGAGGTTGGCACGGGAGTTTGCCCTGGTAGTCTCCGATCAAGTTCCTCATGGCGCTCAAGACCCTTTACGTCGTTCACCACAGTCACACTGACTATGGATTCACTCACGATGCCCCGATTGTGATGAGGCTGCACATTGCCTTTCTGCGGCGAGCGATGCAGGAGTTAGTCGCGACTCGTCACGAATCCCCCTGGCACAGGATGAAATGGTCTGTGGAAACGTGGCACCCTTTGGTGGCAGCCGAATTGCCGGTCGATCTGGACTTGATGACGGAGTTGGAAGAGGAGGGCCTTCTTGAGTTTCTGGCTCTGCGCAATCACCAAACTCCGCTTGCTGGTCTTTGGGAACTGACTCAGAGCAATCACGGATTTCATCCGTTGCGGAGTGACAGGCGATCCAAACACGCCCTTTCTTGTGACGTAAATGGTCAAAACTGGGATCTGGTCGATCAACTCTTGGATGGAGGAGTTGAGACCTACTCCACAGCCATCAATAGTCACTTTGGACGGGCTCCTAGGCAAAGGCCAGAACTCTTTCGGTGGGAAGGACCGAGTGGTCGGAGCATTCCAGCTTTTAACGGCTTCCACTACGGCACGGCGAACCGCCTGGGGGTAGGGGCATCGGATCTGGCAAAGTTTCGAGACGAATGGTTGCCTCGATTGCAAGATCACTTGACCAAAGTCGGCTATCACCATGAGGCCCTGATGGTAACTGCTGTGCATCCCTTTGGCGATAACGGCTCCATCATGCCTGAATTGGCACCTTGGGTGAAAAGGTGGAATCAAGCCCACTCTGATCTTTGTGAAGTGCGCCTGGCAACACTGGACGAGTGGTGGCAGGTCGCCAAACCCTGGGCAGAAGCCGGGCCTGTGCTTCGCGGCGATTGGACTGACTTTTGGGTATTTGGAGTTTTGAGCCGTGCCAGGGAAGTAGAGGTCTTTCGGAAGAATAAAGTGAAGTTACAAGGAGCGATGAGCCTCTTGCCTCTTAGCCAGAACCCTGGCGAACTTAAACCCGTGCTGGGAAACGCGTTGGGTAGTCATTTGGAATACAGTGAACATACCTTTAGTGTTGATTGGTCTCAAGATCGCCATCTGTCTGACCATTTGGTTCAGGGCTTGCACAAGTCCAAACTTGTTGCGGAGAGCTTTTCCGGATCCAGCTATCTTTTGCGAGAAGGTCTGGCAGCTCTCGCCACAAGGATGCCGAGGAGTGACGAGCTCCTTCTCTTCAACCCGACTCCCTATGAATTGAAAGTTTTCGGTTTAGTTCCAGCTGGGGTGAGCTTTACGAGGGGAGGTGCTCCGGCAGAACCGACAGCCCAACGGCATTACCAAGATCGCAATAGTGAAGTTGACCTCGTCTTTCGGGAGGAGAGAGTCACTGACACTTGGGGTCAGTCACCTCAGTTCTATCTCAAGCCAACTTCTCTTCCACCATATGGTTATAAGAAGGTGGAAAAGGCGAGTCATCAGATAGATGTCTTCGAGGGGAAGGAAGTTCATCTGACTTTTTCCGAAGTAGAGAATGATTTTCATCGTCTGACCTTCGACGAACAAGGTCTGAGATCTTGGATCTTGAAGGAGTCTGGTCATGAGGTGATTCAGGAGAACTCCGTGATGTTTAACCGGACGGTTGAGATGTGTCCTGACCCATCAATAACTCAGAACGATCTGTTTCAGATGGATTGGGGAGCTGCTGTAATGGAGATCCCTCAGGGATGGGCCATTCCGCGCCCTTTGGCGATTCAGCCACCAGCCACTCTTGTGAGTCAGAGATTGGTTAAGAACTCCCTGGGTCAGTTCATCGAACTCGTCCATGAGGCTCCCGATTGCGGAAAGACCAGGACCGTGATTCACTTGCCATCATTTGCCGATTGGGTTGAGGTGACCTGCTCCTGGGTGGAAGGGATCGACCCAAGACCCAGATGCACCTATCTTTCCCTGCCGTTTAGAGGAGAAAAGCCTCAGCGTTGGATCGATGGAGGAGGCTGTCTAATCCGGCCAACGCAAGACCAACTGCCGGGAAGCTGTCACGACTTCCACACGAGCCAAGGGTTCTTTGCCCTCCAAGAAAACAACCACACGATCCTCGTCGCAAACGCATTTAACCCTTTGGTGATATTCGGTCATCTTGGGTTTTTAGAAGCTAAAACGGAGGTACCAGACTCTGCCGAAGCCCACGTGATGATCACGAACAATGCCTGGCAGTGCAACTTCGACCCGATCCAACCAGGGCCAGTGACGGCAAAGATCAGGATTCAGTGTCGCAAAGGAGACTTTGATGAGCAAGAGGCAAGGAGATTCGCCGCAGAAGCCTCCCTCGCTAAACCCATGATTCAGCGGTGTGACGAAGCCGCAGAGCGGGACTTGGCTGAACCGATCCCCAATTCAGGTCAGCTTATCGTTTGTGAGAGTGAAGGGGGCAAGGCAGTGGTTGTCGCTTTTGACGCACCAGAGCAGGGATGCCTTGTTTGGGTTCACAACTTTAGCGATGAGGATTGCGAGGCAAGTCTGAAGCAAGGGGTGATTCCCTGGGATCAGTCAGAGTCTCTTACCCAGGACATCCCGATTGTTTCGAGGCTTATCGGAGAGACCAAACTAAGATTGCCTGCCAGGCGTACGGCGAAGGTGCTCTTAACCAAAGCAGATTAAGCCTCGCTGAAGACGTTGCGAAAGGCTTCGATGACGCGTGGCTTGGCTTGATCCACCGATACTGGGTGGCCAAGCTCCGCAGTCAGGCTCGTCACGCCATAGTGCTGAATCCCGCACGGTACGATGAGGCTGAATTCGTCCAGGGTGTTGTCGCAGTTGAGGGCGATACCGTGGATGGATACCCACCTTTTGATCTTGACCCCGATGGCTGCGAGCTTCCGGTCACCGATCCAGGTCCCAGTGTGGGGTGGCAAGCGCTTTGCCGACAGACCATAGGAAGCTGCCACTTGGATCATGGTTTCCTCCAGGTCGCGCATCCATTTGTGAAGGTCTTTCCCGTGCCGAGCCACGTCAAAGATAGGGTAGATCACGAGTTGTCCTGGCCCGTGATAGGTGACGTCCCCTCCGCGATCCGTACCCACAACTTGAATCCCTTTTTCTTGATACTCCTCTGGTTGGAGGAGGAGATTGGCCTCGTGGAAGTTGGCACCGAGGGTCATGATTGGTGGGTGCTCCACGAGAATGAGGACGTCGTCGCCCCCATTTTGCACCGTCTCCAGGACGTCAAGTTGGCAATCCCAAGCTGCTTTGTAGTCCATGTTTTGCAGGTCGAGGATCTTCATCTTTTCGGTCTAGTTTGTTTCGGAAGTATGGAAAACATTATAGAATTGGGTTCATAACGATATAGATTGGCTGGCCATCGACTTGATCCTTGAGCTCCGCCAGAAATTCATCCTTTGCTTGGTCTGCGACCGCTTGGGTGACGGCAATGCCTCCAACCGGGGCAACTGCTTCGACATGGGCTGCGATATCGATCAGCTCATTGTAGGGGACCTCTTCCAACTGGGCTTCTGTTTGTCCCGCGTGAATCCCAATCCGGAGGCGGAAGGGGCTTTGGAGGCGGTTGAACTTTTCGTTAAAGGGGAAGATTGCGGTTTGGACAGACCGCGCGGCGTAAAGGGCTGAGGCAACCGACGGGAAGGAAGCCACCACTCCGTCCCCGGCGGTGGAGATGACCGTGCCTCCCTGTTCGCTTGTTTGTTCCGCTACCATCTTCTGGTACTCCCGGAAGGAGTATTCGATGGCGAGAGGATCAGCGTTGAGTTTCATGTTGGTGGATTTGGCTACGTCAACCACCATGACGCAGGTGTCTTGCGAACCTCGATTCAGCTGCCATTGAAGTTTGGTGATCTCAGCAAAAAGGAGGGCTGGGTCGCCTTCTTTTAGCCTCCGCCTCTTTGCACTGTGCTCATCCACCTTCGCTCCGATTCCTGTCACGAGGGCGATGAGCGAAGCCACCAGGACGCTCCCCACCCATTCGAAATTCCGAACTGTCGCTTCGACGTAGGCTGCGCCATATTGTCCCCAGGGGACGAACATGATGGCGAGACTGGCGAGATAGACCACGATGAGGACTCCAAAGGCTCGGCGGACACCTCCTGCGACGTAGCCTACGACGACCATCACGAGGGTCGAGACAATACTGACAAAGAGGCTGAGGAGATCCAGGCCATCTGATTGTTGGCCCAGGACGCGAGAAGCAGTTCCAAGGGTTCCGACTTGGAAGAGGCCGAGTGTTACTCCCACTGCCAGACCCAAGCCAGGAAGGTTTCGCTCTGCCCTGAGACGATGAATCCAGGTTTGCTTACCCCCGCCTTTGGTTGCCCTGTGCTTGACCAGCTCGAACTGGGCTTGGAGCTCGAAGAGTCTTGCCAAAATCTCCTGACGGGTGAGTCTCTCATGTTCGGTGGATTCTCTTTGGGCTCGAATCGAGGCCCCGATGACAGAGGCAAGGACGCCGAACACGAAGTAGCCAGCCGCGAGGATTCCGGACACAATGACCGCAACTACCAAGGGTGCTGTCGGGAGCTCTCGCACTGCCGCGAGGCTAAAGTACAAGAGAACCGCGAAGCTACCCCAGACTCCGAGAGCAGCGTAGGCAGGGTACCGAGCCATTCCGTGGCGAGCAAAGCAGAGAAGTTGCAGGATCAAAATCGCTACGACGACCGCCACGATGGTGGCATTGACCCCAGCGAGAATCGCTCCGCTCAACTGGTTCGGAGCGGAGCTAAGTCTCTGGCTCAGGGCACCAGAAAAGAAGAGGAGGGCGAGGGCAGTGTAGCCGCTTGCGAAGGGAAAACTGATCGGGCTGCTGGTAAGCCTACGAACGAGGCCACTCAGGATCCCCCAGAACTGGCTCAGAGCGATACCGAGAGATTTCCAAAAGCTCTCCCAGCGGTTCGCCTTGATGACTTTGGGTTGGAGAACGGACTGAAGTTCTCTGACGAAGGCAGGTTCTAGCCCGAACTCCTCCGCGAGGCCTTCGGCTGACTGGGAGTTGATTAAGCCTGGGGTCTCGATCAGTCGCGTTGCGAAAAGATCGATTGAGTCGCTGGGTGGACCCCCAATTTGGCTTTGTTCAACCACCACTGTTGTCTATTAGGAAGATACCGCTGAAAAGGTGCCTGGGGTTGCCCTCATTTCCTTAAGTTGCTGATTGTTGGTTGGAGGCTTTTAGGGCTTCGCCCCCCGCGCCGCCGGGCCCACGGCCACGCCCGACCGGTTCCTCACTGGGGTGAGCAAAGTTTGAGCACTCGTCCGGTCTGCCCCCGGCTTGCGCGGGGGAGCCTTCGGCTCACCCTTGCGTTTCCTTGCCTTGTCATAGTTTAAGTTAGCAAAGATGAATTGACCAGGAGGAACTCAGGAGGACTCGCGCCGTCCGGGGGCGGGCCCGGCGGCGCGAGTTCCGTTCTTGCTCCCTCCGCAGTGGGCGAGTGGAGTCACGGCACCAGTTCTTCGTGATTCTGGTGCTGCTTATACGCCAGGAATCTCAGAAAGCAGAGTCGAACAACACGACGGAGTCAAGTCCGTGGAGGCGATGTCCAATGTCGCCCAACAGATGGTGGCGAAGAGGGACTATGACGCTTTTGGAAACGTTATCTCTTCTACAGGAACGTGGGGTTCAGGCTTCGTCTACGCGGGAGGGTTTGGCTACCAGGAAGACGCCATTGGCCTCAAACTCCTCGGCCATCGCTACTATGACTCTTCCACCGGCCGCTTCCTGACCAGAGATCCGATAAAAGGATGGTCGGAACTGGTTCTCCTATGGGGCAGGCCAAGCTAATCCGGTAACTGGGGTTCATCCGGATGGATTAGCTCGCAGAAAGGTTATTGAGTGGGTCGCTGAGGGCATCCGAAGGCTCTTCCCGCCGGGAAGACCTGCTCCATCTGGTCGGAGAGGACATGATGTCCCAGCGAGCACACCTGTAGGACGGTTAGGTAAGGACAGGGAGCTTAAGGTACCGAAGGGTAGCAATAGACAAACTGCTATCGGAGGCCGGAGGTATAGTGGTCACGCTCTTGATCGAATGCAGCAGAGAGGCGTGACACCAAGAAAGGTTGAGAGTGCAATTCGCCACGGAAAGAGAAGTCCTGGGATCACTAAGGATACTCTTAGGATCGACGATGGGGAAGTTATTGTAATCATTAACAAACGTGGGGATGTTGTTACGGTCTACGCAAGGTCAAGGAAGAATAGGTGACGTTAAGAGGAGATTTTGGATCGATTGTAATGGAAAAACTTGATGCAAGTCCAGACGACATAGGCTCAATCAAGTATTCCATAGTCTACAGATTAGCTGGCGTGGGAGAGATGGGAGGCCAATTCTTTTTATATGAGTCGTCTGTCAAGCTATTTGAACAATCACTTAGTGATGCGATTCGATCACTTGACGGTGTTTGCGAGTTAGCCTCCGTTGAAGAGGACTTCTCGTTAACAGTTTCCGTGCAGCGTGGCAAGGTCAGAATTTCTGGCAGATTTGAGTTTGAAGACGAAAATTCGCTCGAGTTTTCATTTGATTCCGATCAATCGTTTTTCGGAGTGTGATCATTGCTTTCATACCGCACTGCGAGCACCTTGCTAAGAACTTACTTCCGTGAATCCGGGTGTGATGGAAGCCCGCTGAAAAGGTGACATCTTAGTTATCGTATAGCTTTTTAGAGAAGCCCATTCGGGTACCCTATGGAGCGATTAGAATCTGAGGCCAGACATGACGCGATTCACGCTTGAAGGCAGCATTCCTGTAACTCTTGCTTTTCCTGAGGAAATCGTGGGGAGCACTCCAGAGAGATGAGCTCGAACGATTCAAGAAGGGACTTGCAGCATAGAGTAGTTTCCGAAACGGATCTAGTTATTCATTTAGAATCTAGGATACTGATGGGGTCTCTTTCGTATGATCTTCACGGGAACACTGAATCCTCTTGGAGTAGCCTCGTTTGCCTACGCGACATCTGGCCGACTCTTGAGCCGGACTGCAACATCCTCCTAAACCGTGTTCTAGAGCAAATCGAGGTGCTAAGAAGAAATGAGGAGATAGTTGAGGCTGTACGGTACCCCCTAACTGGCTTGGCAGCTTCCACCCAGAAGTCTTATCCTGCCTTGCAAAATGCAGTGAAAGACCTTTACGGGGACTCGTAAGGGTATTGGAGAGTATCTTGTTTTCTCGATTTACAGAACAGTTTTGAGACGCTTCATCAGGCACACCACCGCGAGTAGCGTGGATATAAGCTTGTAGCGGCTTTGAGAGCTAGGAAAAGATCAATCAGAAAGTGTAAAGATGAAATTGCTCAATTCTGCGTTTGGCTACCAGGAAGACGCGACGGGGCTCAAACTCCTCGGCCATCGGTATTACGACTCCTCCACTGGCCGCTTCCGCACCAGAGATCCGATAAAGGATGGTCGGAACTGGTTCTCCTATGGCGCAGGGTATGCGTCGGTCACAGGAGGCGCAGATCCAAACGGACTGAAGTGGCATGATCCAATGCAGATTCACGTAGATCCCGCCTCCCATGACCCAAGGGCGAGTTTCAAGCCAGAAAAGGCGAGAACAAAAGGAGCCAGGACCCCAGGGCAGGCTCCCAAACCTGAACCAGACCCAAAGACAGGTATCGTGACAGTTCGGAGTCAAAAAATGAGTTCCTGGCTTCCCCTCCTTGTGGCAACGTCGTTCTCACTCAACCAGGCCCCTACCCAAACGGATCCCGCAGATCGTCAGCTGCCCATGGTGATCCCAGTTGTGGTGGTGAACTTTTTCCCGCTCAAGGGTGACCAAATCGACATCGAAGTGACTGGTGATTGGGGCGAAAAATACGCAACCACCAAAGCCAAGACGGAGCGACTCACGACCGAGGCGATTGCCGCCCTGGAAGAGGGCTCTCGGTTTAGGGCGTACAAGAACCCAACCGCAAGACCCAGTCTCCGCTACCAAGTCGTGGCCAACTACGAGTTCAAAGAGGCAATGCCAACCCTTCCTGGCCAGAAGCTCATTGATTACGGTTCAATCGTACGCCGGATCGGAATCCAAGATTGGGTCGAGAATCGAGGTGTCAAGCAAGTCTGGATTTGGGGCTACCATGGAGGCAAAGTCGACCTGTGGGAATCCAACATGGCGAGCCGCACCGGAGATGTAAGCAATTCGAATCGCAGTGAGACGGATCTGCCAGTCTTCAACTCAACCTATACCGTTTACCACTATAACTATCAGAGGGGAGTGCCGGAGATGGTGGAGAACCATATGCATCAGTTGGAACACCTTCTCAACCATGCTGATGGGAGAGATGTGAAACCACCAGAAAGGTGGTCGGAGCTCCTGTTCTGGGGCAAATTTGTTGGGAGCGATGCCAGCCACAAACTGGTGACAAACCCTCGCCGATGTGGCTGGACTCACTACGCGCCAAATAGTGTCACAGATTACGATTGGGCGAATCCCGCCTTTGTTGAGAGCGATATTGAAGACTGGCGTCCGGATGGGGGAGGGAAAGTTCAACGCATTTCTAGTGATCGATGGGCGGGGGATAACCTTCGTTGGAAGATCTATTGGCTACAAGCGATTCCTGGCGCGCGCCATGGCCTCACCTACCAAGGTAAGCCTCTGCGTAACTGGTGGACTTTCGTGCACGACTGGGATAAAGCCAAACGCGAAGGCTGGACCCTCACGATGCCTTAGTCTGGAGCATGGTAGAAGAGGGTTTTTAAAGCGGCGCAGATGATGTGCCCGGGCTTGCCGAGTGTCAGCCACTTTCGCCCTAGGCTAGGTCGGCGACGGGCCAAGGATCAGTCGATTCCGAACTGCTTCGTAGAAGGGCTTTGGGAGATAGTTCTCGTCAAAGGGAAGAGCCCAGCCATAACCAGTGAAGAAGCCTGGAACCCAGGAGTAGCGGTCTGTAAAGCCCCAAAACTGTATTAAACTGACCCCTTCGGAGAGGCAGATATCAACGAGCTTATCGGCCAAGTTTGCCTGTTGCTGCAGATGCTCGGCAGAGTTGGATGGAAGCCTGATATCGAGCTCAGTGATCTGAAGCTCAACCCCCAGGGCCTTAAAGCGGCGCAGATTTTGGCGGAATGAGTTCAGAGTCGAAGCATTGTTGAAGTTCAGATCGAGATGAGCCTGGAACCCGACCCCGTGGATTGGGACGTTGCGTTGGCGGAAATCTCTCACCATGTTGTAAACAGCGTTCGACTTTGGCCCGATCGTTTCAATCGAATAGTCGTTGTAGTAGAGGCGAGCCGTAGGATCTGCGTTCCTGGTCCAGACAAACGCTTGCTCGATATATTTTGTGCCTTGGATTGCGAATCCGATCCCTGGTTGGTTGTACCAAACCGAAGGTCTGAGGGTTCCGTTATCATTGAATGCTTCGTTGACCACATCCCAGGCGTAAATCTTGCCGGAGTACCTTCTTGCAACAGTGGAGATGTGTCGCTTGATGATTTCAGCAAGTTGGGTTGGGCGGTAGTTGCCAGCCGTCACCCAGGGGGCGACTTGGCTGTGCCAGACAAGGGTGTGGCCTCGAAAGCCCATTCGTTTCCCTTGGGCGAATTGCTGCATGCGGTCT
>JALOLT010000005.1 GCA_025455775.1 Fimbriimonadaceae bacterium | reverse complement strand
CAGCGGGAAGCGGGACGTGGCTCGGGCCAGTGATTACGATCACCTCGGCCCCCATCATCTGGGCGGCCCGCGCAAGAGCTGTTCCCATTTTGCCACTGCTGCGATTCGTCAGGTATCGCACTTCGTCGATCGGCTCATGAGTCGGCCCCGTCGTGATCAAGACTCTCTTGCCGGCGAGCTTTTTAACCTTTTGGTTTAGTTCCGATAGTCTCTGAACAATCTCACTGTTGGAGGCGAGTTTTCCCTGGCCATTCTCGCCGCAAGCAACCTCACCGTCAGAGGGTTCAACCACGATGTAACCCTGACTTTCGAGTCTGGCCAAGGCTTCCTGAGTATGACCATCAGCAAACATCGCTGGATTCATCGCCGGAGCAACAATCTTTATGCCTGTGTGAGCCAGGGCAATCGTCGTCAGCATGTCATCACCAATCCCAAAGGCGAGCTTTGACAGAGTATTGGCAGTCGCAGGTGCCACAAGCAGAAACTCTGACTGGCGCGCCCAATCGATGTGTGCCATTCTGCCCCGTTCAGGCTCCTCAAAAACCCCAGTGAGACAGGGTTGGCCGGTCAGGGCTTCAAAGAGAGCCGAGGTCACGAACTTTTCTGCTGAATCAGTCAGGCAAACTCTGACCGAAAACCCTGCCCTCATGAGATCGCGAGCCAAGTCGCAAGCGCGATAAGCACTCACGCTCCCACTGACCCCTAAGACGAGATTTGCCACGATTCCTCCTTGATCCTCATGAGTTCCGAAACAGCGACTTCCACCTTTTGGTTAACAACTCTGTGTTGGTAGAGATGAGCCTGGTCTAGTTCCCAGCGAGCATTCCCCAGCCGCACCTGAATCTGGTCCTCCGTCTCCGTCTTTCTTCCCCGAATCCTCGCCTCCAATTCTTCCCACGAAGGAGGAACAAGCATCACCGAGACAACTTCTGGCCGGACTTGCATCACAGCCAGGGCTCCCTGGACATCGATCTTCAACAAGGCAGTCTTCCCAGCCCGAAGGAGCTCTTCTACACTCTGTGCTGGGGTTCCGTAGAGCTTTCCATGAACCTCTTTATGCTCCAGAAAGCCGCCATCTTCCACCATTTGGATAAACTCCTCTTCGCTCAGGAAATGATAATCGACCCCATCCTTTTCTCCTGGCCTGGGAAAACGGGTGGTCCCTGCCACAACTCGAACCACATCTGGGTCAATCTCCTGCCACGCATCGATGACAGTATCCTTCCCGACCCCGCTGGGCCCGCTCAAAATCATCAAGAGTCCACTCATCGACTGATCAACTCCATCAGGCGCTCTGCGACTCTGGCAGGATCGTGGCGGACGAAGTCTGTTTCACTCATAAAGTTTCCTACCACTGGGCGGTACCCCATCTGCTTGATTCGAATGATATCTGGCTCAACCAGATCCTGTTTCATTTCTCGATATCGGGTGAGTGAGGTTGCACTGGGAGTGCCAATGTTTACCAATACGTAATCAAAGACTCTGCCAGAAACATTGGCTTGAATTGCCACAACATGCTCTGCTGCGGTAAAGGCGTCACTCTCGCCCCTTTGGGTCATGACGTTGCACACGTAAGCTTTCCTCGCTTGGCTTTTCTGCAGGGCTTCAGGAATCCCCGGAACCAGAAGATTGGGGATGATGGATGTGTAAACGCTTCCCGGCCCGATACAAATCAGATCAGCATTCAGGATAGAAGAAATGGCCTCGGGATGTGCCTCCGCCCCTTCGTGATCCAAGAAGATACGGCGAATCTTATGGTGAGACGAGACGATGCTCGTTTCGCCGCAGATTTCGCTTCCGTCTTCCATGAGGGCTCTCAGGCGAACGTGTTGCTTGGTCGAAGGAATCACGCGACCCCGGATCGCGAGAACCTCGCTCGCCAGTTCCAAGGCCCGATCTACGTCTCCTCCCGTTTGTTCGATAAAGGCTGCCAGGAGGAGGTTGCCGATCGAGTGTCCCCCGAGCGAACCAGAGGCAGTAAACCGATGCTGGAAGAGGTCGGTCATTCGCTTTTCCGCATCGGCAAGAGCGACCAGGCAGTTGCGTATATCGCCAGGAGGGATGATGCCGAGTTCCTGCACCAATCTCCCACTGCTCCCCCCGTCGTCGCTCACTGTTACGATGGCAGTGATGTTGCTCGAATAGGCTTTTAGACCGCGCAGCAGAGTGGAAAGACCAGTTCCCCCTCCGATTGCGACAATCCGAGGCCCCATCGCAAGGGCTTTCTTTCGCCGCCAGGCGTCAACGACTCCAGTCGAATCCCCCACCGTTGCGAAAGGGGAGAACAGCTTGTTCAGAAAGTTTCTGGTGCCTCGCCACAGGAGGTAGCCGCCCAAGACCAGCAAGATGCCCCCGAGAATGTGGGTGGAAATTTCGATCGATCCTCCAGGGATGAGGTCGCGAAGCAACTTGTTCCAGCCAGAGGAAATCACCTCACCAACAGGAGCAAAAAGCGAACGGAAGGAAACAGCGATGCCGATGAGCAAGATGACGAGGCCAAATACAGCAGCGACAGCCGACCGGTAAAGAAACACAGTCGAACGGAACTTGCCACCAATCCGGCCTCGGTTCACCATCTTTACTTCTCGTCCTCGTCAGACTTAATCAGAATTCCGCCGAGGACACCGTTAATGATGGAAATCAGAATCGATCCGACAAAAGCACCCAAGAAGCCGTTCACTGAAAAGCCAAGATTAAAGCTTCCAGCGAGCATTAGCATCAGGGCATTGATCACAAGGCTGATCAAACCAAGAGTCAAGCAGTTGAGAGGAAGGCTCGCTAGTTTAAGAATCTGGCCGAGGGTCGCATTCAAAACCGAGAGAACCCCGACGCCAAGGATGAATCTAAAGACGTCTGGTACAGATGAAACTTGAACCTTGAATTGGTTCGGCAAGATCAAGCCAGTGACCCAAGCCGCGAGCGCGACCGCTGCCGCCAAGATCACCCACCGCAAAAAGAACTTTGTCATGACGTTTCTTCATTGTATCAGGGCAAACGAACTCCTGACCGGGAAATCTACGAGGGGGGCTAGCGGCCTGGCTAGAGAATTGACTTGGCTAAAGAGACCTTTCGACCAGCAAAGCCACCATACTAAAATACAGTCAGTGCAAGCCCAGACCCCTATCCTGCAGCAGTACTACCGGGCTAAAGCCAGTCACCCGGGGGTCTTGATGGCGATGAGAGTCGGTGACTTTTACGAGTTTTATGGCGAAGATGCCGAGGCAGCCGCGGCAACTCTCGAAATCACTCTCACTGGCCGCGAAGATGGCTCTAATGGCAGAGTTTCGATGGCTGGCGTCCCCTTCCATTCTGTCGAAAAGTATTTGGCTCGCCTTGTCCAAGCAGGTCACAAGGTGGCTCTTTGCGATCAGGTGGAAGACCCCAAAAAAGCAAAAGGCCTCGTCAAGCGAGAAGTCACGCGGGTCCTAACCAAAGGCACTTTGCTCGAAGATTCGATGCTGACCCCATCGAGCAACAATTTTCTGGCAGCTCTTTGTTTGCGAGACGGCAAGGCAGGTCTCGCAACCCTCGACCCAAGCACAGGAGAATTTCTCGTAACCGAAATCGAAGGGGAGGGAGTGATCGATCGCTTGTTGCAAGAGCTGGGACGCCTCCGCCCCGCCGAAGTCTTGGTCGGCGAATCGGAACAAGAAGTCGGGGACGTAGCGCGTGACGGCCTGAGCCTCGTCACCACTTCTGCCAAGCCACCTGAGCCTCACAAGGCGACGAGCCGACTGACCACCCACTTCGGAGTTGGGAGCCTGGCAGGATTCGGGCTTGATGGAAAGTCGGGAGCTGTGATCGCTGCCTCGATGGTGCTGGAATATGCATCGACCAACGGACTCAACCTGGGCCACGTCGACGGCCTCACCTTCTATCATGTCGATGGCTTCATGCGCCTAGATCCGAGTACGCGAAAGAGCCTGGAGTTGACCCAGAACATCGCCGACGGGTCTCGACGCTTTACTCTTCTCAGCGTTCTGGATCAAACCGTCACCTCGATGGGTGCCCGCCTTCTGAGACGGTGGGTGGAACAACCTCTTCTGGATCGAGATCAGCTGGAGCTGCGCCACTCCTCGGTGGCCCGCTTGATCGAACACGCAATGACGAGGGGGGATCTTCGGGATTCTCTCAAAAAAGTCGCAGACATCGAACGCTTGGTGGGCAGAATTTGCACAGGACTCGCCAGCCCTCGAGATCTGGCTGCTCTGCGCCACTCCCTTTTTGCCCTGCTCGATGTTGACGAGGCCTTCCGAAAAGTGGCTCTGGGGCACCTTGCTGCCTTACGCCAACAGATGGATCTTCACCAGGATCTTGAATGGAGTCTTCGCCAAGCTCTGGTGGAAGACCCCCCCCTTACCATCCGCGAGGGAGGAATCTTTAGACCAGGCTTTGACGTGGAACTTGATAAGTTGCGAGACCTCGCCAGGAACGGGAAAGACTACATCCTTGCCTTAGAGGTGCGCGAACGACAAGAGACTGGTCTGGACAAGATCAAAGTCGGTTACAACTCTGTTTTTGGCTATTACTTAGAGCTGCCCAAGAACTTGGCAGGCCAAGTACCAGATCGATATATTCGCAAACAAACAACGGCGAATTCCGAAAGATATATTACAGCAGAACTGAAGGAACATGAATCAGCGGTGTTGGGCGCTGAAGAAAAATCCACAACACTCGAAGCAGATCTCTTCCACCGCCTTCGACAGAGGGTCGCCGAACAGAGTAAGGCTCTGTTGCAAACTGCTAAAGTCATCGCTGAGCTTGATGTTTTAGCGACTTTGGCCCAGGTTGCCGTTTTGAATCGCTACGTCCGCCCAGAGATAGTAGAGGACGATATTTTGGAGATTCGAGGCGGACGCCACCCAGTCGTCGAGGCTCACACTTCCCTCTTTGTCCCAAATGATTTGTCACTTGGTGACCCGGAAAGACTGATGGTTTTAACTGGCCCCAATATGAGTGGAAAGTCAACCTATTTGCGCCAGATTGCCTTGGTGGTCTTGTTAGCTCAGATCGGGAGTTTTGTTCCGGCTGTTTCGTGCCGAATGGGACTTTGCGATCGTATTTTCACTCGCATTGGTGCGAAAGACGAAATCGCCTTGGGCCAATCCACCTTTATGGTTGAGATGATCGAGAGTGCCAATATCCTCAATAATTCTTCGCCTCGTTCCCTTGTCATTCTGGATGAGGTGGGGCGTGGAACGAGTACATTTGACGGATTGGCCATCGCCTGGGCGATGGTTGAGCACCTGGCGGAATGTGGATGCAAGTGTTTGTTTGCGACCCACTATCACCAAATGAATAAGATTGCTGATCAACTTCCCCAAGTGTTTAATTGCCGAGTGGCGGTCGAAGAGATGGGGGATCAAGTCGTTTGGACTCATCGCGTTTTGCCTGGCGGGACAGATCGCAGTTATGGCATTCAGGTGGCAAAGATGGCTGGCGTTCCGCCCAGCGTCCTGGGCCGAGCTCAGGAAATTTTAGGTGGGTTAGAACAGAAAGACTCTGCCCCTCAGGTGGAAACGAGTCTCAGAAAGCTGCAGTTGACTCTCTTTGATGTCGAAAAGCCAGTCGTCGTGCAAGAGTTAGAGAAACTTGACGTTAATAAGCTCACTCCGGTAGAGGCACTGATGAAGTTGGACGAATGGAAGAAGAGTCTATGATTTTGACTCCTCTTGAAATCATTGGGATCTTAGCCTCTGCCTACTTCACAGTAAACTTTGTCCTGTATCTTCGATCCGGCGATTTGAGCAAAGATTTTTGGTCTCTTCGCGTTTTGCGAAACGGAAAGTGGATCATTGCTCTCCTGGGAACCTGGTTTGTTCTGGCGGTGGTGGTAGTCGTTATTCTGCTCCTGTATCGCACCGGCATTCCACTTCTTCGCTTTAGTTGGCTTATGCTTTTAGCGACACCAGCGGAAGCACCTTCTGCGGGACAGAATCTCGTGCTTTCTGGCGTTAAGATTCCTGGTTTTATGTGGATCTTTCTAGTTTTGCTCGCCCTGAATGTGCCACGACTTGCCAAGAACGAAGAACGCATTTTTAGGCAAGGGGTGAGGGATCCGAAGACAGCGATTTGGAAGAGTGTCCAGTTTGGACTAGTTCATTGTTTGATCGGCGTCCCCCTCGCGGCTGGGATTGCCTTAATCATTCCCGGCCTCTTTTGGTCGTGGCTCTACACCAAAGGGGGGATTCGCCTGACCACTGCCTGGCATGCATTGCACAATTGGACATTGGTGGCAATTTTGGCTCTGGCGTTAGCTCTTTGAAAGGCTTTAGGCGTCCTGTCAGAGCAACGGTGTTCCTCTTAGCTTCGGGGGGCCACGATTCCGAGGTGCTTCTGCATCAGATCAAGGACTTCAGTCGCTTTAACTGGCTGGAGAGGCAGGCGCGGAGCCGACGACTCGATGACTCCAAGGCGATGTAAGACGTCCTTGTTACCGGCAGGCTGGGGGAGGGAGCGAATGGCTTCGATGATCGGAAGAATCTGGTCGAAGACGACTGTTGCTGATTCCTGTCCCCACTCCTCGACCACTCGGCCTAGCCAATCAGGGATGCAATTTGCAGCTCCGCTAATCGTGCCAGTCCAGCCAGCCTCGAGTGCTTTGGCGAGGAGAGTTTCTGCCCCGACAAAGAGGAGCTTTTCGGGAGGGATTGCCTGACGGTAGGCGATCAGATTTTGCTGCTCCCCGCTGCTGTCTTTAAACCCGATGATCGTGGGATGTTCTGCCAGGCGAGTCAAGAACTCCGCCTTCATGGTAAATCCGGTCATCTTGGGGAAGTTATAGGCCAGGATAGGGGTCTCGGTGGCATCTGCCAAACGGAGAAACCACTGGAGAATCCCTTCTTCTGTTGCTGAGCGAAAGTAGCTCGGTGGCATGACCAGTACTGCCTTTGCACCTGTCTTTCCCGCTTGGTTGCTCGACCAGATCGCCTCTTCGAGGCTCGGGGTCGCGATTCCGAGGATGATGTCCAGCTTTCCGCCCCAGGCGACTCCATTTCGGCAGAGGTCTCGCTTTTCGATGGCTGAAAGAGATGGGCCTTCCCCGTTCGTACCAGCGAGGACGACGCCTTGACATCCCTTGGCTTCAAAGTGGGCGAGGAGCCTGGCGAGGGAGGCTTCGTCGACCTTGCCATCAGATGTCATTGGGGTGACAGAGGCTGGATAAACGCCTGGGTGGAGCATCTTGGTTTCGAAAGTACCCTATGGGTTCCTGGCAGGATCTTGTCTTTGCGCCCCTGGGCGGGGGCGAGCCCGACTCTTGGCCTTGAATTCGCTCGCTTCGTTTTGACTCGGGCGGGTCTGGCTGCGGGCCGCCCTGGGGCGCAAAGGAGCCAAAACCATCAGTCCTCGAAGAGTTTGTCTGCGAAGTCGTCTGCGTCAAAGTCCTTCAAGTCACCAGGCTTTTCTCCCACTCCAATAAGCTTGATTGGGATCTTAAACCGGTCGTAGATGCCGATCAAGGCTCCACCTCGAGCAGTGCCATCGAGCTTGGTTAGAACGAGGCCAGTGACCCCCGCCGCAGCGGTGAACTCCTCTGCTTGGCGGATCGCATTCTGCCCCGTATTTGCGTCGAGCACCAAAAGGGTCTCGTCGGCGGGACGCCCGAGGGCTTTCTCAACCGACCGCGCCACCTTCGAAAGTTCTGCCATCAAAGCACTTTTCGTATGTTGCCGACCGGCAGTATCTGCTAAGACATAGTCCATGCCTCGCGCCTTTGCTGCTGTGATGGCATCGAAGATCACACTCGCCGAGTCGGACCCACTCTTGCCTTTCACGATGTCGCTTCCGCTTCTCTCGGCCCAAATCTGGAGTTGTTCGGTGGCGGCAGCGCGGAATGTATCACCAGCAGCCAGCATCACCTTGCGTCCCTCGCCGGAAAGCCTGGTGGCGAGCTTGCCGATTGAAGTGGTTTTCCCAACTCCGTTAACTCCCACGAAGAGGTAGACGCAAGGCGGAAAGTTGCGGAAAAGAATTGTCTCGCCTGGCTGGCTAAACCTTGCCTTGATTGCATCCTTCAGGCGGTCACGAATGCCTTCAGGCGATGTGATCTTCTCGGTTCGAACAGCTTTTCTCAGATCTTCAAGGATCAAGGTGACGTTCTGAATATTCGTATCCGCCTGCAAAAGGGCTTCTTCGAGATCTTCATACATCTCTTCGTCGATCACACCCCGACCGAGCATTCGGTCAACCCTTTCCATCAGCCTTTTGAACATTGCTTGCCTGGGATAGTATGGCAGGCAAAAACAGGGAGTCGGGATCGCGCGCCGGCCCGCGGCCAAACCCGCCCGGCTCCTCACTTGGGATATTCCGCTCCAACCACTCGTCCGGGCCGCCCCGGTCACGCGATCCCCGAAAACCCAGTCCCCACCAGAATCAGCCACCCTGCACCAAACGTCTGGAAAGTGAGACAGACCCCCCCCAACCCAGAACCCCATGCCTACCTTCCTCAGCTTCTTCTCCGGGATCGCCGGACTCGATCACGGACTTGAAAGAGCAGGGTGGACTTGCCTAGGGGCCATAGAGCGAGACCCCCACTGTCTCGCCACCCTCTCCCACAACTGTCCTCACGTTTCCCTGCTCGCAGGAGATATCCGGTGCTTTCAGGCCTCTGACCTCCGACAACACTTCCAGTTCAGTCAGGTGGATCTCGTCGTAGGGGGTCCCCCCTGCCAGGCATTCTCAACCGCTGGCAACCGGCAAGGCCTAAACGACGAGCGCGGCAACGTCTTTCTCCATTTCTTAGACCTTGCCTTCAACCTCAAACCCCGCCTCATCGTCATCGAAAACGTACGCGGCCTCCTCTCATCTCCCCTCTCCCACCGACCCCACAAGGAAAGAAAAGATCGCCCCCAAACCCAAGAGGAACAACCAGGAGGAGCACTCAAACTGATCCTGAGCCGACTTGACCAAGAAGGATATAAGACCTCGTTTGGCCTCTATGACACAGCCTGGTATGGGGTTCCGCAACACAGAGAGCGCTTCATCCTCATCGCGAACCAAGGCCAACCGGTCGAATTGATCGGGCGCACGACTGAATCGAAAAGGACCTTCCGGCAAGCAGTCGAGGGTCTCGCCGAGTCAGACTCTCTGCCACTCAGACCCAAGCAAGCCCAATTTCTTCCCCTCCTCGGCCCTGGTCAGAACTGGCGCTCACTGCCAGGCGAACGGCAAAGGGAAGCCCTGGGAGGAGCTTTTCAGGCCTCAGGAGGAAGGGTGGGATTCTATCGAAGGCTCGCCTGGGATGACCCAAGCCCAACTCTGGTGACGAGCCCCACGATGCCAGCGACTCTCCTGGCCCACCCAGAAGAGCTCCGTCCCCTCTCGATCGGCGAATACAAGCGACTGCAAACCTTGCCGGACGATTGGTGGGTCTCAGGCTCCCTCGCAACTCAATACAGATTGGTCGGGAACGCGGTTCCGGTTCTGTTCTCCCAGGCCCTTGGTCACCATTTGCTCGGGCAAGGCTCCTCACTGGCCCCAGGCCTCAGCCGCTACAGACACTCCCACACAGAGGCCTGGCTGACCCACTACCAGGACTGAGAAAACTACTGGGAATCCCTTCGTTGCATCCCGTAACAGGCAGCTCCGCCTGTTCCAAGACTCTCACGTGTTTCCACAAACAGGCAAGTCAACGTCCTCATTCTTCTTGAACCCAAAAGAGTGCTTCCGCGGACAGAACGACACTCAACTAGGATGACTGGGATGGGGTAGCCAGATCGAAGCAGGGCGAGGTATAAAAGAGAGCGCCCGATTAGCTCCAACTGTCCGACCTGCGGTTTGCCTCCGATAGTGATGCCTTTTCCCAGCACAATCTGGGTTTCTCTTTGGCTGAGCGTCTTTCCCTCAATTGCCGTGGTGTGATGGGCCATGCGACCCTCGGAGCGCGTCACCTCCGGCGCCGATGGAGGGGGCGGCAGGCATCTAGTCATACTTTGGCCTAGGAAAGTTGCTCCAAGCGGGTCATGGTTTCCACCCAAAAAAACTCGAGGCTCTTTCGGATGGCTTCATCCAGTCGAATCTGTCCCCTTCTCTTCCTACCGGCGATCATGAGGCCTACGGGCTTCTTGTGGTAGAGCTTCAGTACCTTCTTAACTTTAAGCCATTGGGAAAACTCCTCAACTGAGAGCCGAGGCGACGACGATCTCGGCGATCGCCAAAGAGGCAGTCGCGGCGGGGGAGGGGGCATTCACCACATGAATCATCCTCCCAGACCTCTGAATCACGAAGTCATCCACGAGGCTCCCGTCTCGGCGCAGGGCCTGGGCGCGGACCCCCGCCTCGGCGGAAACCAAATGCTCCTCGCGGAGATCTGGGACGAGCCTCTGGAGGGCTTGAACAAAGGCCTTCTTGCTAAAGGATCGCACCATCTCTTCCCAGCCTGGTCGCCAGTGCTTGGCAGCCAGACGCAAAAAGCCAGGATAGGTGAGAGTCTCGACAAGGTCACCCAGATCCACCGTGAGGTTTGTGTAGCCCTCTCGGGCAAAAGCGAGAACTGCATTCGGGCCACACTCAACCCCCCCTCGGATCATGCGGGTGAGGTGAACCCCCAGAAAAGGAAAGGAGGGATCCGGAGTCGGGTAGATCAGGTTTTGACAAAGGGAGTGGCTTTCGGGGGTTAGCTCAAAGTATTCGCCGCGGAAGGGAACGATCTTAGCCTCCGGGCGTAGGTCTGCCATCTCAACGACTTTGTCGCTGTGGAGACCGGCGCAATTGATGACCCAATCTGCCCCAAAGTGTCCCACGGTGGTGGTCACGACAATGCAATCCGAACGATCATAGAGGTCTGTGACTCTGGCACCAGTCTGAACTTGGTGGCCTCCTGATCGGAGGTTTTTGGCCATCGCCTGACAAACACCCAAGTAATCGCAGATTCCTGTTTCGCTCACATGGAGAGCAGCCTGACCCTTAACATGGGGCTCAAGGGAGCGGAGCCGGGAACCGCTGATTCTTTCGCAGGCGACGCCATTTGCCTTACCCCGTTCGACGAGACCTTCGAGACGGCCTTCTTCTGCCTCATCGAGAGCCACGATGACCTTTCCACATTGTTCCCAGGCGATTTTGTTTACGTCGCAATAGGATTCGAGAAGTTTCTTGCCGCGCCGACATGTGGAGGCCTTGAGCGATCCCGGTTTATAGTAGATCCCACTGTGGATGACCCCAGAATTGCGGCCTGTCTGGTGGAAAGCGAGGGTTTGTTCCTTTTCCAGCAGAAGAATCTTGTCTTTTGGCTTCTGGTTCGCCCACTCGGTCGCTACTGCGAGGCCGACGATTCCACCACCGATCACGATGACTTGTGCCACTTTCTTGAATCGTACCGCTTCTCGGAAATCGTGGCTGACGCTCCGAGCTCACCCAGGCAAGATGGACTTTTCGGCTCAGGTCATTTTTCCCCCAATGGGGCTATCTCAAAAGAGGCAGCTCTCTTCTTTTGAAAGATGCCTGCCCCGCCTCCCCGAGGCCACGCCCTCCCCTCCGCTTGCGCTTCGGGGCTGCGCCTCGGCAGGGCAGGTGACGTTGTGGAGTGAGGTCACCAATACGCGATCGGTCTGCCTCCTCGGAAACCTAACACTCTTGAGACAGCCCCATTCGGAAACTAATCCCACAGTCCAAGATCCCGAACGCCAAGCAGCTACTGGTTTCCCGCGAGCCCCAGCTCTTCGGCTCGCCCTCTCAAGGCCTGAATCACAAATTCGATATGGTTCTCAAGGGGTTCACCCAGAAGCTCAGACCCTCGCGTGACATCATCGCGGTTGACCCCTGCAGCAAAAGCAGGGGTCTTGAGCTTCTTAAGCACGCTTTTGACTTCCACCTCGTGGATGCTCCGGCTTGGCCGCACATAGGTGACAGCCGTGACGAAACCGCTGAGCTCATCGCAGGCGAAGAGACATCTCTCTAGGAGAGAGGTTGGAATCACCCCAGTCTTTTCGGGATAGTGGCTTGCAACTGCGCGAATCACCACTGGGTCAACTCCGAGACTCTCCAAGTGAGCCATGCCCCACAAAGGATGTTCGTCTGGGTGGAGTTCATAGTCAAAATCGTGGAGCACACCGACAACTTGCCACAGCTCCTTATCCTCACCGAATTTCTCGGCATAGGAAGCGAGGCATGCTGCCACTCCCCTCATATGGCGGCGAAGGGATTCGCTTGGCGTGTGAAACTCCATCAGCTCGATGGCTTCGGCGAGAATCATGACCTCATTCTGGCTGAGAATCAGGCGTCGAGAGGCGGCTCAAAACGAAGTGATCCCGTTGTCGCCCTTTCAGGTTCAAGGTTCTGTGTCCGTCGCGGACATAAACCTCCTCCAAATGCTGCCCAGTCCGTTCATCCTTGCGCATCAGGTAGGTGACAGTGGGACGCGGCTTGACATCGACACGGCACACAGGATTTCCAAAGAGCTGGGGAAAGGATATCGTCACCAAGCTCAGGGGAATAGGGTCGAGGGTGTTCTTCATAGCCTCCCGCAGGCGCCCTTCGAAGATGTCTTCTGGCCCTGGGTCTCGAATCTGGTTCAGCTCCTCGGAAATACCGACCACTTGCCCTTTGTCATCGATCCCAATGTAGAGGGTTCCGCCCTGGCTATTGAGGAACCCAGCGATGGTTTTCAGACAGGCCAAAGCTCTTTCAGGCTGACGCTTCCCTTGTCTGGCATCCCAATCGAAGGTGGACTTGAACTCCGTTGTTTCATTTTCGAGAGCAGGGATTGGAATCGTCGTCGCTTCCGCTTGGAGGTTCAGGGCCAGGCCCAGCCGAACCATCCCGCCAACATCAGGGATCGGATCCGGTTGCCCCTGGTCAAACGAAAGCAGAGTTTGGACGAGGGCGTGAGTCGAGAGCTGACCTGCGTAGAGATTTCTGGTCCATGCCTGCAAGGACGATTTGAGGAGCCTGCGGGCGACTTGCCCTGAGTGGTGAGGCACCTTGGCAAAGCGCGAAATCACCTGGTGAGCTTCGATCAAGGCGCCCAGAAGGGCGACGAGACTCCCACCCCCACGACTGTTTTGATCGACGAATTGCAAGTTTTCTAGCTTGAGTAGGAGGGCCCGCGCCTGGCGAATCCCGAGCGACTCTTGGGGGTTGTGGCCCAGGTGTTCCCACACAGATCTTTGGGCTGTTGCAAAGAGCTGCACTGGATGGGCGGCAGCTTCTGCCCCTTCGTGGAAGTCGACCATCACATCAAAAGCAGACGCCAGCACTTGAGGAGTCAGGCCGACGAACTGGGAGAGCGAGGGCGGCACCAGCTTGAAGGGATAGCGGTTAAGCAAGCCGTTCTTAGCCAGGAGCTTTTCGTAAAAAGTGTCTTGCACAACACAGGCTTGGTGCAAAAGAGCCGCGTCGGATTTGAGAATTCTCTCCCCAAAGCCCGAGGTTCCCAAAAACGGAACCTCGCCGATCACTGGCTCCAGGTAGGCGCGGGCCTTGGCGTCTCCTTCTCCGAGAGCATTGTAAAAAAGCTGCGAAAGTCTCTGGTGAAAAAGTTGGGTCTTGCCATCGGACTGCCACTTCGAATACAAATCGGTCAGATAATCACCGGTCCCTTCGAGGCGGATAAAGCCAACCGAGCTCAGGAGCTTGAGAAGGATCAGGCGATTGAGGCAACGCTGAAGAAAATCGCGAACGTCCTCGGTCGAAGTACGGCTGTGAAAGGATTTGCCGACAAGGGGCACCACACAATCAAGATGGGATTCAAGAAAAGCAGCTGCCTCCATCCCAAACCGCCGGTAGAGAGACTCGATCCCGAAGGCTGTTTCTGGCTGAGGATCCTTTCCCGATTTGGCAGAAAGATTCCCGAGGCGAGCGAGAAGGTAGGGATGGGGATCACGCAAGGAACAGGTCAGAATTCGATCCCCCGACCTTGGGCTCCAAGTCAGAGTAATTTCGTCATCCGATTCACAGATTCGGATGACTTTTTCGCCTGGCAACCTATCGGCAGAGGCGATCCACTCGCCGGCCAAAAAATCACCACCAGGAAGCCTTTCCCAGCCCAACTGCTCGGCGAATAACCCCGAGGCTCCTGAGTCACAGAGCATCGAGTCCATTGTAATCCTGTTGCCCAAAAAATACTGCCTTATGGCGATATAGCCCTGCCATAACGCTACAAGTATGGCGCAACTAAAGTTGCGTGCGCAACTGAATCGATGTCAATCTTCATCTGATCCTTGAGGGCATCGAGCGTATCGAACTTCTCTTCTGGCCGCAAGCGTTCGTGGAAAAAGAGTTCGACCCACTCTCCGTAGAGGCTATCCCCTGGGTAATCGAGCAAGAAGGCTTCTACCAGGCGGTGTCCGCCAGATTCAACCGCAGGGCGCACCCCGACATTGATTGCTGCCTTAAAGCGTCCGAATCTCGTGTCGCAGAGCCCTGCATAGACTCCATTGATCGGCAAAATTTGGTTGCCAGATCGGGCGAGGTTTACGGTTGGGTAGCCAAGCTCTCTTCCTAGCCTCTTCCCGCCAATCACGACGCCCTTCAGGGCAAAGGGGCGAGTCAGGAGCTTCGTAGCCTCGGCCATTCTTCCTTCCAAAATCGCGGCCCTCACATCGCTTGAACTCACGCGGTGTCCACAGTCCATGACAGGATCGAGGACGGTGGTGGGGATTCGCTCGCTCAGCCAGCCAGAGGTGCCAAGACGATTGTGGCCAAAGGCAAAGTCGTGGCCCACCACCATCTGGGTAGCCTTTATCTTCTGGATCAGGATCTGTTCAAAAAATTCATCGGCCGACATCTGGCTCAAGCCAAGGTCAAAGGGCAAAATGATGGTAACCGCGGCACCATGGGCTCGAAAAAGCCTTACGTTTTGCTCCAGAGTGCTGATCGAAGCAGGAACCCGATCTGGCGCGAGGACAAAGGCTGGGTGCCGATCAAAGGTAAGAACGATACTGGGTTGGTTCGCAGTTTTTGCCAAAGCAATAGCTTGATGGATGAGGGCTTGGTGACCCAGATGAACCCCATCGAAGGTTCCCATGCAGACCACCGCCCCGCTCCACTCGGCCTGGAGTAAATCCGTCCCAAAATGCACCAACATTTTCTTGGCTCTATTCTGACTGGCTTCTGCGACGCGCGACTGCCTGGATCGTCAGGAACCCAAAACAGACCCAAATCAAAACACTCAGGAAGAAGAAAGGCATCCGCCAGATCTGGTCGAGCCGAACCGCTGCTTGGAGGCCAGTGATTGGAGCGAACATAAAGAGCGAAGTAGCGTGGGTAAGCAAGATCAGCAAGATCGGAATGGTGAATTGATGAGGGGAAGAGATACCAGGCGAATCATCCCCGACAGACAGATCGGGAACCGAAACGAGGAGAAAGAAAAGAACGACCCACGCGATACTCAAGGGAAGGAGCCCAAGAATCACTTCGAGGGCCAGAAAGGGCTGGCGGGGCATCGAAAGAGCCACGAAGGGAGGCCACGAACCCAGAAAGATCATCGGCACGGAGGCGAGGCCATAGGCCAGCAAAGAAACCTTTGCGCTGTAGAAAATGCGCTCAAGAAAGGACTTACGAGGTTGGACAGGAGGATCCTTCACCACAGAACTAGAAAACCATCAATCAGGGACGTCACTGACGTCCGTGTCGCTCGCGGTTTTGTTCTCATCCTGAATTTGATCGTAAATCTCTTGGCGGTGAACTGTGACGTTCCGAGGTGCCTTGATTCCCAGACGAACTTGTTCGCCCCGTACTTCCAGAACAATCACCTCGACTTCGTCTCCGATGATGATGCTCTGGTTGACTTTTCTTGTCAGAACCAGCATATTCAAAGCCCTCCGTGGCCGTTCCTTGGAGTCTCTATCCCAGACTACGCCACTGCTTCGCTTCTCGTTTCGGAGAAGACCTTGTGGCGGATTGGGTAAGAGTCGTCTTCTAAGACTACCTGCACTGCCTCACCGCTCAGACCATTGATCACAAGCGGACCAGCAAGGTTTAAGGTCATGTCCTCGGGACGTCCCTTTGGAATCGTTACGATAGTATAGACGAGACATGGCGTTTCAGTGGTGAGATTCACCTTTTCTGCTGTCCGATCCGGAATTTCAGGAGCGTAGTCGCTCACATAGTGGGTGGGATCGATGACGAGAAAGGCCACGCCCCCTTCTTCTAAAGATTGCATCCAGCGAAACGGACTGCCTTCTTTATGTTGAATCAAGACGTATTGCCTCAGCTGAGGGAAACCCAAGAGACCGTCTTTGAAGGTCACAATATCTTCGTCGGTGCACTCAATAGTGCCAAAGCGGGTGGTCGAAAAGGCGGTCATCGTCATCTCATGAAGTCCATCAGGCTGAGTTTATTTCCCATGCTCGTGACCTGCAAAGCGGCCTGGAAAGCAGTCTCCGCTTGCTTCATGCGGGTAACAGCTTCGGTCATATCGACCTCCTGTACGTCGCTTATATCCTTGGTCAGATCGTCGATCCTTCTCGCATTTTCGTCTTCCAAACTCTGGATGGTCTGCATCTTCGCGCCAGAGTCACCTCTGGCCCCAATAATCTGATTCAGAACCTTTTGAAGGTTGGGGACGTTCGTACCGCTCAGCTGGCTGGGATTACCAGTGAGGATGTTGTCTTTGAGTGATTCCAGCTCAGCAAAGGCTGATTGGAAAAGGGATCCCGCTCCAGCAAGATCCACCTGCATCGTTTCGCCTGGCCGAATCTCAACGCGAATGGGGTTGGAGTCGCCAGAAAAAGTCAAACTGGGAGGCGTCGCAGCAAAGGGCTTCCCAGCTGCCTGCCCAGCAAAAATGTATTGACCACTGCTGCCTTGGGTGTTGGCAAGACTCACCAAACGCGTTTGCAGCTCTTTGACCTGGGTTGCCAGAGCCTGTCGCTCGTTCCCACCCATCGTGGAGTTCGCCGCTGTCAGGGCTAGCGTGTAGGCGCTCCTCATGAGATCGGTGCTTTCTGCCAGGGCATTCTCCGTCAGGCCTGTGTACTCCTTTGCCACTCTCAGATTTGCGTCGAGCTGGGAAAGTCTACTCCTCAGGCTCCTGGCATTGACGATGAGGCTTGTGCCAAGAGGATCTTCGGAGGCAAGCTCAAAACGCTGACCCGACATCACCTGACGTTGAGCCTTGAAGAAGTCGGCATTGGCCTTCCTCATGTGGTTCACGTACTGGTCATATTGGTGAAGATTGGTGACTCTCATCCGCTCGTGGTCTTCCTCAAAAAAACTATCGTCTCAGCATTCCAAGTAAATCTTCGGTCGTTTGGTCGAAAATTGAGAGTGCCTTGGCCGCCGCTTGATAAGAGCGTTGGAACCTCATCATGTTTGCCATTTCGTCGTCAAGGCTTACTCCACTCACTGCCTGGCGTTGCTCGGAAATCTGAGCCGAGATCGCTTCCTCGGTCGAAAGGGAGTTTGCCGCCTGACTTGCTTCGGTCGCGACTCGATTCACATTGTCACGCCAGTAGGCCCCAAACGATTTGCCCCCGAGACCGGCAAGGTTCGAGTTGCGAAAGTCGCTGAGTGTTTGAGCCAGGCCCCCGTCACCTGGTCGGTTGGAAGTTCCTGCCGAGATCGCATCGGGGTTCGCCTTGACAGCTGCACTCAGGTCGAAATCAATGGCTCCACCGAAGGGTGGCGTGATTCCTCCATTGAAAAAATCAACCCCCGTCGCTCCGAGTTTGTTGAAACCGCTGCGGTGCAAGGTATTGATCTCGCTCCGGAGATTGTTGGCGAGAGTGTCGAGCTGGGCTTGCTGTTCACCGAGAACGTTCGACCTTGCCAAGAGCCCGGCAAGGCTGCCGCCGCGAACATGGTAGGTGATCGTTCCATCGGAAACAGTGCCAGTGGCAGCATCGAAGTTTGACGGGAACTGCCGCGCCCCCACCGAATCGACGAGAGTAAAGTTTGCCGCGTAAACCGCGTAGGCACCATCCGGGAAAACCCTCTTTTCGACATTCACGAATTGAGACAGTTCGTTTACGAGACCGTCCCTTTGGTCAAGCAGGTCGTTGGGAGAACCGCCACTGGTCACGGATCGCCGAATCTCTTGGTTCAAGTGGGCAATCGATTCTGCGATCTCATTGATGCGGCCGACCGTCGTTTGCAATTCTGTTTCCGTGCGTCCGACCTCGCTGCGCAAGGCACTGTCCATCCCGCGGATCCGATCCGCCAGGGCTTGGCCACTGTTCCGAACCGCTGTTCTGGCTCCTGCATCTCCGGGATTCGCGGCAAGACCTGACCAGGAGTTAAAGAACTGATCTAAAGAATTGAGGAGGCCTCGATCGCTCGGCTCAGCCAAGATGCCGTCAATGCGTTTCAGACCAGTTGACAGGGCATTGAACTTGCCACTGTTCCCTTGGTTGGCAAAGCTGCTTGAGTCCAACCATTGGTCTCGAATGCGGGAGATCCCTGTGATTCCAACTCCCTGACCCAGATTTTGCCAACCCAGTTGGTAGTAATTCAGGGGGGGAAGCGCAGCAAAGTCCACCCTCTGCCTGGTGTAGCCAGGGGTATTGACATTGCTGATGTTATGACCAGTAACTTCCAGGCCACGCTGAAAAGCGCGCAGAGCCTGGGAAGTCATGTTCAGCCCAAAGAATGATCCGGCCACTCTGTTTCTCCTCGGCTCCTCACGCCACGTGATTCATCAGTACATTTGCCTGCTTTTGCTGGCCCACGTACTCTTTGTTTTGCTCATTCGATTCCCGGGCGACGAGAGCGACAGTGCCGTTTACATAGTCGAGTTCGTTCTCGATGAGGGCTTTATTCTTAGCAATGATCGTCTGGATATTTCGCCCTGCCACAATCACGCGATTCGCTAAAGCCTGGACTCGCTGTGCATCGGCCTTTTCCAGGACGCTCACTAAACTTCGAAGGTTGGCTTCGCAGCCCATCTCTTCGGCCAGCTCTTTCGCAAGCGCCACTGCGAGTTCATCAATCTCTGTCAAACGATCCATCAAGTGATCCAGGTCTGGCTGGAGCCTCTCGATTCGCTCAACTTGTCGCAAGGTGAGGGCAGCAGTCTGCTCGTGCAGAACCGAAACCAGCCGTTCACTTGTAGCGAGCCAATCCCACCACATCGTCTCAAGTTCTTTTGTTATTCGTGCCATGTTGTTTGTCTTTTGGTCAGCTGACTCACTTCGAGCCAGAAATTGTCATCAAGGGTTTTGCCCTGTTTTGCTCCCGGCGTTACTAAGACCCTGCTTCACCACTTGCTCTCCCATTGAGAGGAAAACCGTTTTGGCAATGCCAAGTCCTCTCCCACTTTTGGCGGCACCATCGGCAAATGCCTGATCCATCATGTCTTTGGCAAAATCGCCCATCGGTGATTTTTCTTCACTAAAAGTCGTGGCTCTCATCTTGCCCAGGAGGTCTTTTACAAAATGAGATTCAAAGCCCTCGCTGGCGGTTTGCAGTCGGCGTAGCTCTCGCTGAGATTTTTCAGGCAGCCTGGCTAGATCAACCTTCCCCGTTGAGTCGTCAAGGATTTCGCTGAAGGCCTTCTCAAGAGTGGCCCGTCGGTCGGTTCCTTTTGGCCCCAAGAAACCGTCGACCTTTCCTTCAAGGGCTGCCTTAAAGTCAGGGCGGAGAACGTTCACGTGACTGGGAGTGGCGGAAATTCTCACTGGCTGATCACCCGCGCCTTCAGCGCACCCTGCTGCGAGAGGGTCTCGAAGATGTTGATAATGTCCCTTGCGCTCAGGTTGAGAGCCTGCAAAATCCTGGCAAGATCGTTAAGGGTGGCGTTGGGAGGAATAACGGCAAACTCGGTTCGATCTTCATTTGCGCTCACCTTGTCGTTTTGCACTGCGACGGTTGTTCCGCCACTCAAAGCCCCAGGCTGACTCACTCCGATCTCACTTTCCACACTGATGCGCAAGGCGCCATAGGTTATGACCACGGGCGCCAACTTCACATTTCCCCCCATTACGATGGTGCCAGTGCGAGAGTTAATCACCACAGTCGCAGGAGTATTCGCCATCACAGTCAGGTTCAAAATCTGGCTCATTGCCTGAACAGGCTGGGTTCCAAGGGGAACCTTGATCGAGACAGTCACGCCATCCAGAGCCGTCACTGTGTATTCGGGGAAGGTCTGGCGAATGACCTCTGCCGTTCGCCGGGATGTCGTGAAATCAGGTTGATCTAAGTCTAAGTAGAAGGTGTTGTCGGAAAAGACGAACTGGGTTTGCACCGATTGCTGGATATCTCCCCCGCCAGAAATTCGGCCGACCGTCGGGTGATTCTTACGGCTGGAGCTCCCTCCCGCACTTGCACTGAATCCGCCAGTGTTGAGGGAACCGCTTGCGATGACGTAGGTCGTATTTGTTCCCATCGGCCCCAAAGGAGTCGGGAGAAGAACTCCCCCTTCCAGGTTCTTAGCGTCTCCGATACTCTGAACGGTCACGTCAATCTTGCGACCAGGAGCGGCAAAAGGAGGAAGCTCAGCAGTAACGCTTACCAGTGCGATGTTCTTGGCCTTAAATGCCTTCTCATCGACCGTTGTTCCCCAGCGAGTCAATGCGTTTGCCAGAACTGTGTTGCTCACGGGAACGCTGCTGTCACCTGTCCCGTTCAACCCGACCACAAGGCCGTAACCAACGATCGTGTTGCTTCTGGCCCCGCGGAAACCCCCAATCTGCTCAATTTTGACGGCAATTCCCTCCGTTTCCGCTTGGCGGATTTTTTCGTCTCGCTCTTCCCACTGCTTTTGGCGAGCGGGATCACTCTGCTTCTTCGTCTGATCCGCTTGGGCAAGAGCAAAGGGTGAAAGTGCCAGGAGCAAGAGACCGACCCCTGCTGCGATAAGGCCAGTGGAGAGTCTTTCGCTGCGGTTGATAGAAGAATTCATAGGGTTACCTTTGGGATCTGTAGTTAGAACAACCAATCGATGATCTGAGTGATCACTCCTTTGCGTTGGCGGTCGGCGATGGCACCTTGCCCTTCCATCCGGATTTGCGCATCAGCAATCTTGCTTGAGTCAATGGTGTTGTCTGGCTTAATGTCGAAAGGACGGATGGTGCCGGAGAGCACAAATGTCTGAGTTTGCTTGTTGGTCACGAGAGAACGTTTGCCCTCGATCGCCATATTGCCGTTGGGCAAAATCTGCTTTACAATCACGCTCATCCTGGCTGTCATGCTCGACTTCTGAGATGTGTCGCCACTTCCCTGACTGGATCCGTTCGAGCCAGTAGTGAAAGGTCTGAAGAGACCGTTCAGGAGGCTCAAGGGGCTGTCCAGGGTGATAGAGTTGTTATCAGACTTCTGAGTCTTTGTCGCAGCGGCAAAGGTTGAAAGAGATTGCTCCTGAATCAAAACACTCACGATGTCGCCGACTTGGCGCGCCACTCGGTCATGGAGGGGGTTGACAGTTTGCGTCCCGTAGAGAGAACCTGGGTTCTCCTTTGGCGGAGTCGTGTCGGAGGATGTCCCGATCACGAGGGAGCAAAGAGCGGGAAGGATTACCTGGATCATGCTTGCACCTCAATCGTTCCGTCGGTAGTTGGTTTTCCAGTGAGCTCCGTGCCGAAAGAGGTACGGACAGTGACAGTTCTCGCCTGAGGGTCAACTTTCGTCACTCGGCCCTTGGTCATAACCGTCACGGATCCTGACTTCACCCTCAGATCGACCGTATCTCCTACTTTCACCTGAAGAGTCGGCTGACTATCCTTGAGGATAATCGTGCGACTATTGATCCGTCTGCCGTCGACATGGGCGGAGACTGTCACGTGGAGCAAGGCTCCGTTCGGCGCAGTCCTTTCCACCAAGAATTCGACTTGACCCTTGGGGGCATTCAGGGGCGGCTGAGAAACTTGTTCCACCAATTGGTGAGTTCCCCCGACCTTGGCAAGGGCTGCTTGGGCGAATTGATCGTGGGTGATCAATTGTCCCGCTCGTCTCACCCTCACTGAAGCTGCCCCAGTGATCACAATCTGGTCTGGCGGAAAGCCAGCTCTTCTGAGTCGGGCAGTGATGAGTGCTCGGTCGATGAGACGATCTACTCCGAAGGGAGGAGTCGTTCCAAGGTCAAGAGCTGCAGTTGCGGGAGCTTTTTCAGCCTGAACAAAAACCTGACTGATCTGACCCATCAAAATCGTGTCACCCTCGATGTCGATCGTAGAGGGAAGGTGGATTTGCACACCACCCTTTTGCAAGAGAGCAAGGTCAGGCCGGACATCTGTGAGGGACAATGAATTCTGGGTTTTCTCAACAATCTGGTTAACCTGATCATTTGGTTTCCCCTGAGAGTTTTCGGGACTGGTCTTTGGCTTTTCGAGTGACTCAGGGGGATAGATCCGAACCACCGACTGCTCTTCTGGCTCCCGACTGACAGAAACATCTCGGTCACTTTTCTTGGCAGGGCGAATGATCCCAACGAGCCCCTCGCCTGGCTCCGAGAGAGTCACCTTGCCTTCGAGCAGGAAAAAGCCACGACTCTCGACTGGTCGAACGCTTTCATCAACAACGGCAAGAACGAGCCTCGCTATCTCTCGCGACTGGCCGCCCCCTGTGATCGAAATCGATCCATCCATTGATACTGAGAATCCAGTCGTGCCATCGGGAATCGTCACGCTGGGAGCCAGGACTGGCCCCTCGACCGATGCAAGCTTGCCCCCTTTCACCGTGAGGATGGCTTCCTTGGCATAAACCAAGGAGCCTTCGCGGACAAAGCGCAAATATCCTTCGCCCTCCACCCTGATCGAGACAGGAGAAATCGCAGGGGCCGAGGCGAGGCAAAGGGTTAAGAGTGTGGAGATCATACGATTACCTCTTTAGGCTGTTGAGAATGCTGAGCATGTCATCGGAGGTTTGAATCGCCTTCGAGTTAATCTCGTAAGCGCGCTGGGCAGTGATCATTCGCACCATTTCCTCGACGACCTGAACGTTCGATCCTTCGATAAAGCTTTGTTGGAGAATTCCTGCGCCACTGGTTCCCGGTGTGACGGTGGATGGCTGACCAGAAGCACCACCAGCAGAAAAGAGGTTCTGACCCATCCTGGTTAAGCCAGCTGGGTTTGTGAACATCACCAGAGTGATCTGGCCGAGCTCCGTCGGGTCATTGTTTCCCGGCAAAACTGCTGTCACTTCGCCGCCCGAGGCGATCGTCAGGGCTCTCGCCCCAACCGGGACTGTAATCTGGGGAATCAGGTGATAACCGTCACTCGTGACCACCTGGCCATTCGCATCGACCTTCAAGGCTCCGTCTCGCGTATAGGCAGTCTCGCCACTCGGCAATTGAATCTGAAGGAACCCGTCACCGTTGATGGCAATATCTGTGGGGCTGCCGGTTGCAGTCAGTGATCCAGGAGCAAAGGAAGAGGAAGAGGCAGAGAATCGTGCACCCAGTCCGATCTGAGCCGATTGAGGCAGTCTGGCCTCTCCGCCAGAAGCAGCGCCAGACGCCCGAAAGGTGTTGTACATGAGGTCTTGGAATTCGGCACGTTGCGATTTGAATGCCGTCGTGTTGACGTTTGCCAAGTTGTTGGCAATCACGTCTAGGTTCATTTGTTGGGCAACCATTCCGGTGCCGGCTGTGTTCAATGCTCGCATCATGGGGGCGGACTCTTTCTTTCGTTAGTTTTTTGTCGTTCCGCGCCATCCTTGACCATTTGGTGAGAATCCCGCTGCGGGAGAATCTCATCCCTCTGCCCCGATCCATCAGAGCAGTCCGGGAGCGTGTCCTTATTGGCCTTGGATAGTCTGGAGAAGTCGTTGGGTGGCTTCGTCTTGGCTCATTGCACTTTTTTGTGCCATGTCGAAGGCCCGATGCAGTCGGATCATCGCGATCATTTCTGTGACCGCGTTGACATTCGATGATTCGATAAAGCCTTGGAGCATTTGAGCTCTTTCGGCAGGAAGACGTTGAGTGGACTGGCCAGCAAAGAGGCTGTCACCCATCTTGCTGAATTGGCCCTCAAAGAGAGCAATTTGGGCGACTTGCTGCTCATTGACCGTGATCGCTCCGTCTTGAGCGATCTCCATCTTGCCAGGAGGGATGACGATGGGCTGACCATTTCCGTCCAAAACAAGAGAACCGTTCTTGGTTACAAGCTGACGCTCAGTGTTCAGGGCAAAAGCGCCATCTCGGCTGTATCTCACTCCCTGAGGAGTCTGGACAGAGAACATGGCATGGTCGTTTGCAATCGCTAGGTCAAGAGGATTTCCGGTTGGGTTATGAACGCCAGCCTCAAAGATGGTCATCATGCGCATAGGGATCGCACCAGCGCCGAGCTGACCAATCGTTTCGCCACGACCTGAATCTCTGGCCATCTCGCGCATCAGACCATCGTTGAAGACCATGACGTCGCGCTTAAAGCCAGTGGTGCTCGTATTGGCAAGATTGTTCGCAATGACTTCCATCCACTTGGTGGAAGTACTCATCGCAGTTCCTGCCATATAAAGACCTCTTTCCATCCGCCTTTGTCATCGGCAAATATACGGGGGTCAGTTAGGGTGCGAACTTCGCAATCAACTTGAGGTTTTCGCTACAGATCACTCTCTGGGAGTCTGAGTGACCTGAGAAACAAGGTGGCGAAGAGCTTCTGCAATCACCAAATCAGACCCATCTCCGCCAATTTCCGGCTGGACTCCGATATCCGGCACGACAGGATTCTTTTCTAAGTTTTTGCCATCTACGGTTAGCTGTACCATCGGAATCTCCAAAAAGGCCCAGGGTTCGATCTGAAAGGGAGTGGTGCCCAAGACATCTCCAGCTGTTGGAGAACCGATCAGGGTCGCTCGTTTGGAATTTTTGAAGATCGCCGCCACGACCTCCTTGGCACTCCTGGTTCCCCCGTTCGTCAGAACCGCGAGGGGCCTCGCATAGCCAGTGAGTTGGGTGGTGGATCCCGAACCCATCTTCCATTCCATCACCATTTGGGGAGCAAAGAAAGGCTCGAAGAATCCTTCGGGGCGTCCGCCAAAACCATCTCGCAAATCCAGGATCATTGCATCGGTCGATGTGCCAGCCCCGTTGAGAGTCCAGATTCTGAGAAATTCATGGAAGGTGCGGTCTCCCATTGTCCAGACCTTGACATAGCCGATCTTTTTGCCGTTTAGCTCGTAGACCTTCGCGCTACTCCGAGTTGCAGCCATAAAAAGAGAGAGGGAGCGGTCGGTTGTCACAGAGACTTGAAAGGTTAGGATCTCGTTCCCCCGCCTCACCCTGAGGTCATTCTTTCGGTCCAGATTCGCAGCTAGTGAGGAGATCGGAGAGAAGGGCTCGCCATTGATCGTGAGAACCACATCTCCTTTGCGCAACCCGACCTTGGCAGCTTCTTGACCATCTAAAACCATGCGAACTGTGTAGCCCCCAGTTGCTGATGGCGTAAACCAGGCACCGATATGGGGCATTTCCGCCGAGCGATCTCTCCGCATGAGCCCGTCAAAAAGATAAAACCCTTGATCCTCGTTTGTGTAGAAAGCGAAGTGGCTGTCACCAAACTCGCGGATCATTTGGTTCACGATTTGGCTGAACTTCTGCCGTGATGTGGCGCTCGTCGCCTTTGGTGCCGTTGCTGCCAGAAGGCGATCCATCTTGTCCTTTTGAGCCACGCGGCCATAGTAGCGCCCACGGATCGCCGACTCAACTTTGCGCCATGTCGCAGGAAAGTCGTCTTTTGTCTGGGGGGCTTGGCTCACATTTGCTTGGGCCAGGGGCAGTGCCATCGCCAGGGCGACAAGACTCGATGTCATAGGTCTAGCATACTGCGTCTGCCATACTTGCAGTTCCTGTGGGAGACTTCGGGGCGCGAAAGCATGCCTATCGAGGTTCGCACTCACCACGGAGGTGTTTCCTTGAGACAAAATATCCGATCTAAAACCAAAGTTTCTAAGCGCTATGCCGCCATCTCTTCCCTCGTTGACAAAAACAAGCTCTACGAGATTGATGAAGCCCTTGCCCTCGTCCGCCAGACAGCAACCACCAAGAAGCTGAAGGAAACCGTTGATCTGGCGATCCGACTCGGCATTGATCCCCGCAAGAGCGACCAGAATGTAAGAGGAATCACGAATCTTCCCCACGGTACCGGCAAGATCAAGAAGGTCGCGGTTCTGGCCAAGGGAGACCTGGCAAAGGAAGCCGAAGCAGCTGGAGCCGACTTTGTGGGTGACGAAGACCTGATCAAGAGGATTCAAGAAGGCTGGAAGGGATTCGACATCATGCTCGCCACCAGCGACATGGCCCCCCAAATCGGAAAGGTTGGTAAGTTCCTTGGCCCCAAGACTCCCAACAAACGAAACAACACTGTTACCGACGCCATCGGCCAAGCAGTGAAGGAAATCAAGGGTGCGACTCGTGTGGAATACCGGGCGGAAAAGGCGGGAATCGTTCACCTTTCCATCGGAAAGGTCTCCTTTAGCGACGAGCAGCTCAAGGAAAACCTGATCGCTGCCCTCGACGCTGTCATCAAGGCGAAGCCGTCGAGTTCCAAGGGTCGTTATCTCCAGAGCATCACGATCAGCAGCACAATGGGGCCTGGGATCAAGCTTGAGCCTACCCTCGCCAGCAAGGCAAGCGGCCACTAGTCGCCCTTCGCCAGTTCACAGAATCCTGCCGCTAGCTACTGGCGGCAGGATTCTCTTGTTCTGGGGGGCTCTTTTTGGGGGTGATAAACGAGCAGCCAGTGGTGATCTCGTCTGGAGCTTCGCTCACATCCAGTGACTTCGGTGGAATCCCTGTCAGTCGCGCCAATTCCCGATCCAACTCACCAAGCAATGCCTTTGAATAGCCTGGCAAGTAGAGGGTGACGATCCGATTTGGCGAGATGATGGCAGTGTAAAGGGCTTGCTCTGCGTTCATCCCATCGATCAGGTCTCGCTTGGGGTCGATCAAGAGAGGAAAGGTCGTGTCTGTCGCCTTCTTCCATCTCTCTGCGAAGGCAAGGTCACTATTGATCACGCCATAGACGTTAGCCTGGCCCTTGTAGGCACTACCGAGGGCATTGAAAAAAGGTTGGGCCGTGATGCAGCAAGGACAGTCCTTTTCGATGAAAAACAGCATCAAAGGCTTGCCATCTGTGAGGCTCGCCAAGGTGTGAGTTTTGCCGTCTGTCCCAGGTAACCGGAAGTCGAGGGCTTGCTGGTTCTTCCAATTTCGCGTCTTGAGCAAGAGGTCTTCGCCAAGATCCTTTTCGTCACTTGCTCGCACTTCGGTTGCGGTTGCTGCCTGAGGCTGACGAGCCACTTGAGCCTCTCGAGGGAGCAAAAAGAGAAGACCAGTCCCTGAAGCCACCGCCACAAAGGCGATGATCAGACCGAAGAGCTTGTTATTCACCTGCCCTATCATACGAGTTCCACCCAAGCGAGAACCCCTTCCCAGAGCCAAAAGTCCAGTCCCAGTCAGAATCTAGCGATGCCAATCACGATCACGATTGCCCACGACTTCACTTGCCCTTGGTGTTACATCGGAGTCTTTCAAGCTCTCGCCCTGCGCGACGAATTCGGGGCAGAGCTTCACTGGGTTGGCCACGAACTTTGGCCGGACGAACTGGAAATCCCTGAACGGAGTCCTTCGCCAGTTGTCGCAACCAACCGTCCCGCGACCCCAACAAGGTTGGAACTTGCCTATGCTGCCCAGGGCATGGAGCCCCCGACCGCCGAAAAAGTTACTGGCCCCCGCATCCACAACGCCCTCGAAGCTGCCGCCTTTGCCCAGACCCAAGGCAAGGGCGATTCCTTCATCGAGTTGGTCTATCGCGCGATCTGGGAAGAATCGTTAGACGGCAATGATCCAGAGGTTCTGATCGCCCTCGGCACCAAAGTTGGCCTCGACGAGGAGGGTCTGCGCGGCGCGATCTGTGGTCGAAGCTACGAGGCAGAAATCATCAAGTTCGATGACGACTCCTATGGGGCCGGAGTCTATAACGTGCCGACCTTCTTTATCGGGGACTATCGGTACGCAGAACAGCCTCTTTCCGTGCTTCGAAAGGCAGTCGTGGCTGAGCTTGCCGCGTGTAAGGAGTAGAGAGAGAGAGTGGCTCACGGCGTCTATCCCGAACTCACAATCCCTGGGACTCAAAACCCCAACCGCCCCACGATCTTTTTGAATATGGTCAGCACCATCGACGGGAAGATCATCACAGGGGATCGCGACCAATCGGTGCACGACCTGGGAAGCGCGGTTGACCACGCCACCATGAAACAGGTTCAGGGCCAAGCCCAGGCTGTGATCATTGGGGCTGGCACTCTCAGGGCCACTCCTGCGCTCAACTACAGCCCTCGCCTGATGAGGTTTGTTGTGAGCAAATCTGGGGCAGTGGATGGCACTCACTCCTTCTTCACCCAGTTTCCCGATCAGACTTTTGTGGTTTGTCCGATTGAAACCTGCCAGCGCTTGCCGGAAGATCTCCAGTCGATTTCGTTCGGCGAGGGTGAAATCGACTGGGACAAGACCCTGGAGTGGATGAAGCGCGACTGTGGAATCGACTTCCTCCTGGTCGAGGGGGGCGGGGAACTCAATGCAGCCTTGTTTTCATTGGACCTGATCGATGAGATCTTTCTCACTTTCGCCCCGAAGATCAAGCTGGGGCGCGATGTGCCAACTCTCGGCGAGGGTTTACCCTTGCCCAGAGGTTCCGTCCAGAGGTACGACCTCATCTCCTGTATCCCGGTCGAGAGCGAGATCTTTTTGCGGTATCGGCGAGAGGGTCGCTCAGTAGGTTAGAGAAAGATGGTAAGGGACGAAGAGGTTGCGAGGGCTACGAGACAGAGAAAGGTGAATGTTCAGAAGAATCCTCTGAATGCTACCACCTATCTCGTCCGGAATCTTGGCAAGTCTTTGCCATTGGCTTCCGTTATCATCTTAGCCGTCTTGCTCATTTGTGGAATCGTGAGTTTGATCAATTCGATCACCCTTTCGATTCGCACGATCTATAGCAATTCTCGCCACTTTGCCGCAGTGACCCCCAGGGGGAATGCGGAGCTCACCCCCGTCTTGCGCGAGGACATTCAGTCGAAATCACCGGTTCCTCTCGCTCGGGTAATGACATTTCGGTCGACCGATATTGAGGTGAAGTCCATTGTCGGCCCCTGGCCTTTTGCGATCGCAGCCCTGGGGAAGGAGGACATCGAGTTCTTCATCCAGCGATCGGGAGGAGGACGAATTGAAGGGCGGATGCCAACCCCCGGCGAACCGGAGGCACTGGTGAGCGAACCCCTGGCCAGAAATCTCGGCAAAAGGCTAGGAGACAACCTCTTGGAACCAGATATCCCAGAGGCTTTTTCACCCTTGCCGGTTAAGATCGTGGGAGTCATCCACACGAGCGAGTGGAAAGCAGTGATCCCCCTCGAATATCACCAAAACTACCACTTTCCTCCCATCGACAGCCTCCTCTTTTTTACCCAGGATCCGAGGGATCAAAGACAATTTGATCTATGGGTCGAAGAACATCTTAAGGGTCAGAATGCAAGAGTCTTTACTTACGCTAAGCTGGAAGAACAAGCAGATACGATGTTCAATATCCTATATCAGATCTTGAACGTTGTGATCGGTCTCTTGGTGATTGTCATTACCATCATGATGGGGATGCTTATTAACATCCATCTCAGCCAACGCGTGCAAGAGTTTGGCCTCTTGCAGGCACTAGGTTACACAAAAAAGGCCTTGCTCACTCGGGTTTTAGCCGAGACAAGCGTCGTTGTGATCGGGGGTTGGGTCATCGGAATTTTCGTCTCATGGGGCTTGCTGGAGGGGGTCAAGAAGGTCCTCATGGATCCCCGCGCCTTCGCCCTCGATACAACCGACCGTCTCGCCATGGTTTACACTTTGCCAGTCCCCATCACGATCTTTATCGTGATCCTCGTCACAATCGGTGTGAAGTTCAAAAAGTTCGATCCAGTTGGTGTTGTCGAAAGGAGGCTCGTTTGATCGCTTTGAAGGAGGCTTCGCTGGTCTACCACGACCACGGCAAGGACGTCTTCGCCTGTCGCGAGATTGATCTCCAGGTGGGGAGCGGTGAGTTTCTCGGGATCCTTGGCCCGAGCGGGTCTGGAAAGTCCTCTTTGCTCTACCTCATGTGTGGGCTAAAGCTGCCAACCTCCGGGAGCGTTTGGTACGAGGGCCAAGAGGTGCCACGCCTCTCTGACTCAGAGAGAGCTGCCTTGCGTCTGAACACCTTTGGCTTCGTCTTCCAGCACCCCTTTTTGGTGGGTTATCTTTCGGCTTTGGAGAATGTGGTGGTTGCATCGCCAGTGGTGGATCGAAGAGAGGAAGCCCTCGAACTCTTGGTGCAGCTAGGACTGGAAGAAAAGCTCCACCGCCTGCCCCACGAGTTGAGCGGAGGTGAGCGCCAGAGAGTCTGTGTCGCCCGGGCCCTTTTGGGGGAGAAGAGGGTGATCTTTGGCGACGAGCCAACTGCTGCCCTCGATCACAAGACTGGCCTCAAGGTGATGGAGACCTTGAACTCACGGCGGAGGGGAGGGTCGCTTGTCATCGTGACTCACGACCCCTCGATGCTAGAACAAGCGGACCGTATCGTGAGGATCAGCGATGGCGAACTGGAGTGAGCTATTCGTGTTCAATAACCACTGGCGGCGACTCTGATAGAGTCCTTGACCAGAGTTCAACTAGGATTCGTTGACGATGCAGCCTTTATGCTGTATCTTCTCTCGCATCTCTTTATGCAAGCATCGTAGCGATCGGCACAGTGGAGCAGATCCTTCGTTTTCGCCTGTCTGCACTCGGAAAGAGCCAATCGGTACTGATCCCGCGCCACCACCCCGCAGATTGCCAGCGTCGCTAAAAATCCGAGGAAACTCGTCGCGAGGAGAGGGGCGGGGGAACCATTTCGCGAGATACTTGATGTGATCCAGGAGCTTTTGACCGCCCCAATTGTCAATCCGACAAGGAGCACAATCAACAAGGAACCACCAAATGTGAGTTGGTAAATAAACCCCGCAGATTCTTCGCAGTCCTTGTATCGAGCCTTAACATCAGCAAGGCAGAGTGCCTTGCGGTCATTGCATTCGATAAGGCACTGTTCCGCCACGATAGGGGGCCTCCCAGCAAGGATGAGGACTGGTCTAGGATCGTTTGTCGGCATTCCAGCTGATGCGAAAATGTTTGACAGCGTCACGCTAGGATAGTGACTTCCACCTACGACATTACCTTCGCCATCGCGAATGGTTCCGAGAACCGGAACAATCGCTGAATTACCAGAGGCTGGATGGCGAACAGAGATCTTGTCTAGCCCACCGTCAATCCAGTTGTAAAAAAAGTTGTATCGCCAACATGAAATTCTTTAATGTTCTCAAATTCATCAAAAACCCAGGAAAGGAGAGTTCCATCAGGGTGAGTCCACCGAACCTCCTGGTTCGGGACGACGACTAGTTCGTTTGGCTTTCTACCCAATTCAATAAGGGCTGCTCTCCCTTCATTCACTTGCCTTTGGAAAGGAGTCAAAGAGACTTGCGTCTTGCCAAGAGGTGGACTCACGTCTGCAACCCTGGAATCCGTGCAGGTCAGGCATGACACCGCATTATGAGAATTCGACCGCTTTTCTTCCTGAGGTGTTATGGCGACCAGCCCGAAGAAGGCAGACAGAAGTCCAAGGCTGACAAGGATCAAGGGTGCATTTACTCCTCTTATGGAGATTATAGTACAACAACTGATCAATAAACTATTTATTCATAGCGTTCCAGATGGCACTTTGGTAGTTTAGAGTGTTACGCATAGGGTCTTGAAGGCACCACGCCGTTTTGCCTCGCTGGCAACCAACAAGCGCCAGGGTCTGCAGCCAAACGTAATCTTCCGATCTCGACGTGCTATCCTTGACCCCACGATGCAGTGGGAATCCACCGACAATTTTGGCAACCTCATGGTTGCAACAAGCGAGGCCACAACCCCTGACGGCCTTGCCCATGATTTGCAGCTTTTAATCGATGCTCTTCTTGACCGGCACGAAGGCGAGGTCGCGATTAGCGTAGATGTTCCCTATGGCGAAGTCGCTGGGCCGAGCGGAAACCAGGTCTCTCACATCGTCAACTGCTCCGCCTTTTTCGAAGCAGAAGCCAGCCAGGGAAAGACGCAAGAACAGGTCTCAGAAGAAACCCAAGCTCTGATCCGAGGACTCCTTTCCAACAATCCCGCAAGAACTGTCGAAGTCCAAGGCCCCTGGGACGAGTAAGCCAGCCTTCCGTCCAAAGGTAGACTCCATCAAGTCCAATTCATTCGGACAAGGAACAATTAAAACCTTATGGCACGGATCGGGATCAATGGATTTGGCCGCATTGGCCGTCTTTCTCTGCGCACTCTTATCGAGCGCTATCGTGGTCAGCACGACGTTGTGGCGATCAACGATCTGACCGACACGAAAACGAACGCCTACCTCCTCCAACACGACACAGTGTACGGAAACTTCCAGGGCACGGTCGAGTACACCGACACTTCGATCACTGTGAATGGTGACCAATTCAAGGTCTTCAGTCAGAAAGATCCAGCCCAGATTCCTTGGGATGAAGTGGGATGCGACATCGTGATTGAGAGCACTGGCTTCTTCACCGACGCGACTAAGGCTGCTGCCCACCGCGAAAGAGGCGTAAAGAAGGTCATCATCTCGGCTCCGGCAAAGAATGAGGACGTGACCCTCGTCTTGGGAGTCAACGATGACATGTATGACCCCAGCAAGCACCACGTTCTGAGCAACGCAAGCTGCACAACAAATGGTCTTGCGCCAGTCGCCAAGGTGCTCCACGAGAAGTTCGGCATCGAGAAGGGCCTCCTCACCACCGTTCACGCTTACACCAACAGCCAGGCAGTGGTGGACACAGCAAAGAAGGATCTGCGCGACAGCCGCGCTGCTGCTGAAAACGTGGTTCCGAGCTCGACTGGTGCTGCCCGAGCCGTTGGCCTTGTCATTCCTGAGTTGAAGGGCAAGTTCACAGGGATGGCCTTCCGGGTGCCAGTTCCGACCGTGAGCGTGGTTGACTTTACGGCTCTGCTCAGTAGATCCGTAACAGTGGAAGAAGTCAATGCTGCCATGAAGGAATACGCTGAAGGGCCGATGAAGGGCGTTTTGCTTTACACAGAAGAGGAGCTGGTTTCTAGCGACCTAAAGGGCAATCCTCACTCTTCGATCTTCAGCGCGGTCGATACGGTCGTGTTGGAAGACATGGTGAAGGCAGTGGCCTGGTACGACAACGAGTGGGGCTACTCTTGCCGCATTGCCGACCTTGTGAACTTCCTCGTCGCAAAGGGTCTTTGATCTTTCTGAGTTAAGACTCTCCGCCCCCACCTGGCCCTGGCCAGGTGGGTTTTTTTGTGGTTGGGGGTTCCGTGCCTCTGTGATCGTCAGGGGCCAACGAGGCCTAAGTCACTGCATATGGCTTCAGCTTTGCTTGCATCTCTGGTGCCAGGTCTGCTTCCAGGAAGATTCCGTCGTCGCGGTACTCCTTTTTGTAAACCGCTCCGAAGCGATGAGCTGTCTCCACCAGTTTTGCCTGGTCGTAGGGCACAAGAGCGCGAACGCGTCCCAGGCGGGAGGACAGCATCCTGCGGATCGCAGCCAGAAGATCCTCCATCCCGACGCCTGTTTTCGCACTGATCGCCACGGAATCAGGCCACTCGGAGACGAGACGAGCCGCCAAACTGCGATCCTCCAGGGTGTCGATCTTGTTGAACACGGTCAGACAAGGCACCCCATCGGCCTCAAGGGCAGAGACGGTCTCGAGAACCGACTCATATTGCATCTCCCAAGCAGGATGGCTGACATCCACGACGTGCAGAAGCAGATCAGCAAAGACCACCTCTTCGAGAGTCGCCCGAAAAGCCGCCACAAGCATGGTAGGGAGGTTTCGGATAAACCCGACCGTATCACTCAGAAAGAAAGAGTAGCCGTCTGGTAACTCAATCTTGCGGACGGTCGGATCGAGGGTTGCGAAGGGCATGGCGTCAGCCAACAAGTCAGTCTTCGCGAGATGGTTCATCAGAGTCGACTTTCCTGCACTGGTGTAGCCGACAATCGCCACGAAGGGGTAGGGTTGGTCGCGGCGGTTTTCCCTTTGGACTTCCCGGTGAGATTTCACCCCCTCGATCTCGTCCTTGAGTTTAGAGATGCGATCCCGAACCATGCGTCGGTCACTTTCGAGCTTGGTTTCGCCAGGGCCTCTCATGCCGATCCCCCCTCTCTGACGCTCAAATTTCGTATAAACGCTCATGAGGCGGGGCAGCATGTAGCTGAGCTGGGCGAGTTCGACTTGAAGCTGCCCCTCCCTGGTTCTCGCCCTTCCGGCGAAGATGTCGAGGATGAGTTGAGTGCGGTCTACGACTCTTTTTTCGAGTCTTTCTTCGAGGTTGCGAATTTGCATCCCACTCAGCTCGCAGTCAAAAATGACTGTTTCGCAGAGGGTTTCAGCGACCGCCATCTTCACCTCTTCGACTTTGCCTGTGCCGAGGTACGTGCCTTTGAAGGGTCGATCGAGCCGTTGGCGGGCCATGCCACCGATTTCTCCTCCGGCCGCATCGACCAATCCTTCGAGTTCTTGCTCAAAGATCGTGTCGTCGACTTCTTCTTTGTTCACATAAACCAAGAAGGCTCTTTCTTTTGTATCTCTAACGTTTTGATGTTCTGGCATTTTGCCTGCCTATTCGATGATATTCGACGGTCAGGGGCCCGAGAGGAAAAAATCACTCAATTCTAGGAGAAACTTCACTCTGGGCACGAAGGAAGGAAGATGTGCCGAGGGATCCAGCTGGGTTAAAAAATCTTCCCGCTAAGATCGCTTTTTTAGAGAGTGATCAGGATCATGAGCAGGAGAAGTGTAGCAAACCAGGACTGGCTCAATCGGGACCCAGAGTGGGTACGGAAGTGGGGAATGGGTTGGTGAGGTTGAGGTTTGGGGGTTTGCGCGGCTTCGCCCGCTGCCTCGCCCGCCCGGACTTGGGGCTTGGGAGGTTCCGCTCCGACCACTCGTCCGGGCCGCCCTCCGCCGCGCAAACTCCTTGGGAAGTCGCCGGGAATCTGCCAACCGAGGCGCAGCCCCGGAGCGAAGCGAAGGGGAGGGCGTGGCCTCGGGGAGGTTGGCAGATTAGAAAACACTCCAAAAAACGACAACCGCCACGGCGCTCACCAAAAATTACACAAAACTCACCTTCTCCCACTCGACAACATGCTCAAAACTCCAAGCCTGATCCATACTCACCCTTGTGCAGAAATGGATTCTTCTGTCCCTCGCGTTGCTCACACTCACAGCAACCCTCCAGGCCCAAGGCCAACCAGCCGACTTCAAGCGAGCGCAAGAATGGCGGGCAAAAGCCGAATCCCTCGTTGATAACAAGGTGACAGCCTGGGGATGGGGCGAAGAAGAAGGGTCTCTCTGGTATGGGGTCTCGCGCCAACAAGAAACAGACTTCTTTCTCGTCAGTCCCCAAGGCCAAAAATCGCCTGCCTTTGACAAAGATGCCTTAAGATCAGAGTTCCGCCGTCTCAACCTCGGAAGACCAGAGATTCTTCGCCTCAAACTCGCTCGCTCCGGACTGAGTTTGCTCACAACGGCTGGAATGTACGCTTGGGATGCCTCAGCAAAGCGCCTTTCACCCAGCGTCGCGGAGTTTGATGAACTTCCTCCCCTGGACATCAGGCAAACAACCCAGGGGAGCGGCAGCCAAACCCTCATCATCTTTAGCAACGAACTCTCGCAACCGGTAGAAACTTTCTGGGTGACGGAAGACGGGAGAAGAATGAGCTACGGCAAAATCGCCCAAGGCCAATCTCGAACCCAAAACAGTTATGTTGGGCACGTTTGGCTGATCACAGATGACAAGGGCAACCCCCTGCGTACCTATCGGGCAGAGTTGGAGAGATCTTTGGCCAGAATCAACTCTGTCGCCCCCGTTCAGCCCAAGCCCCCCACAAGCCCTTGGATCCCTTCGCCAACCGGGGAATCGGAAGTGATGATCCGAAACAACAATCTGGTGATTCGCCGACCGGCAGGAACAGAGAAAGCCCTCACAACCGATGGAACGGCTCAGGACTTCTATTCACAAATCCTGGGGTGGGCGCCGAACGGAAAGCATCTCGCAGTCTTCCAAAGAATCCCCGGCCAGAACCGTATCATCACCATCGTCAGAAGCTCTCCTGGCCCAGGCCTCCAGCCAGAGGTAATGAGGATACCCTACGATAAACCAGGCGACAAGCTTCCCATTGATCGGGTTCGAATCATTAACATCGAGACAGGAGTAGTAACCAAACCAGCCGAGTCCCTTTTTGGCAACCTGTTCGAAACCAGACCTCTCCGCTGGCTCAACGACGATACCTACGCATTCCTCGCGAACGAGAGGGGTCACCAAAGGGTCGAGATTTTCGCTCTCAATGCTTCTGCGGGAAGCGCGAGGAGCCTCGTGCGAGAAACGTCCCCCACCTTCATCGACTGGACTAACAAAACCAGCTTCGAGATAAGCCCCAACGGGAAAGAAGGGCTCTGGATGAGCGAGAGATCTGGAACCAACCACCTCTATCTCGTCAATCTTGAGTCTGGCGAAATCACGCGGCAAGTGACTTCTGGCCCTTGGATCGTCAGAGAAATCGTCAGCGTCGATTGGGAGTCCCGCACTGTTCTCTTTTCGGTGGGAGGCTGGCTTACGAGTCAAGATCCGGTCGATCTGAAACTCGCAAAGACAAATCTCGATTCAGGAAGGTCTTCCCTCCTGACTCCCAACGAGGGCGACACCCAATGGCGATTTAGCCCAGGAGGGACTGCCTTCGTGGCAGAGTCTTCCCAGGTGGACAGGGCTCCAAGCTGGGAACTTCGCGACAGCTTGACCGGGGCTCTTCGAGTCAGTTTGTCGACTGCTACGACGTCGCGACTCGAAGCACAAGGCTGGAAGAAGCCAATCCGGTTTAAAGCCAAAGGGCGCGATGGAAAAACCGACATCTATGGGGTCATTTACTTGCCAACGAACTTAAAAAAGGGAGTCAAGCTGCCAGTGATCGAGAATGTCTACGCCGGGCCGCATGGAGCTCACGTCCCGCGAACCTTTGCCTCATGGCGGTCAGAACAGTCCCTTGCCGAGCTCGGGTTTATCGTGGTTCAAGCAGATGGCATGGGCACAAACCACCGTGGAAAGGCCTTCCATGATGTTGCCTGGAAAAATCTCGCCGACGCTGGTTTCCCGGATCGCATTGCATGGATCAAAGCGGCGGCGAAGGTCTATCCAGAAATGGACTTGACCAGAGTCGGGATTTATGGCACATCAGCGGGAGGTCAGACCGCGCTCGGAGCCCTGCTGCTCCACAACGACTTTTATAGAGTTGCTGTAAGTGACTGTGGTTGCCACGATAACCGCATGGACAAAGTCTGGTGGAACGAGCAGTGGATGGGTTACCCAGTGGGGCCTCACTACGGGGACCAATCGAATGTCACCCTCGCTCCAAGGCTCAAGGGCAAGTTGCTTTTGATGGTGGGAGAAGTCGATACCAACGTAGATCCTGCTTCGACAACCCAGGTTGTGAATGCCCTCATCGCCGCCAATAAGGACTTTGACTTCATCTTAGCGCCTAATGTCGGGCATGGGGTTTTGGGGACTGCCTATGGCCGTCGCAGGATGGAAGATTTCTTCCTTCTCCACTTGGTGGGAGTGGTTGCGAAGCGGGAGTAAGGGTCTTTCGCCACTGTTTTTGATTCGAAGGGTCTGACTTCTGGTATCTTCTCGAAGCTAAATTCTTCTTTGGGCCACGGACATGAAACGAACATTCCAACCAAACAACCGCAAGCGGAGCAAGACGCACGGGTTTCGCATTCGGATGCGAGATAACGACGGGCGCAACACTCTGAAGCGCCGACGGCTGAGGGGCCGCCACAGACTCGCCGCCTGAACGGCCTGACGCCAAAGCGTTTTGACGATATCTACCGGTCAGGAACCAAAGTTCCTGGCCGGTTTTGTCGTGTCTACTCCCTGCCAGGGGAAGGCAAGGCAGGGTTCGCCACTGCCAAGAAGATCGGGTGCCATGCAAGACGCAACCGCCAGCGACGTCGCCTCAGGGAGGCTTTCCGATCCGTCATTGCTGATCAGGGCCAACTTCGCCTCGATGTCGTGATCTCTGGGTCCCCTCAGATTCAAAGCGTTTCTTTTGAGGACCTTAAGCGCGACCTTGCAACCGCCTTAGAGGAAACTAGAGAGCGATGGGCAGGAAACTCGGCGTCTTCCTGATTCGGCTTTATCAGAAGTCGACGACGTGGATGCCGCCTACCTGTCGATTTCGCCCCAGTTGCTCCCAATACACGCTCGAAGCCATTGAAAAATATGGATTGATCAAAGGGAGTTGGTTGGGGCTAAAGAGGATTGCCCGGTGCCACCCTTACAACCCTGGCGGCGACGATCCCGTACCCTAGTTGATTCCCCAGTTTGGCCATGAGTTCCCGCCCTGCCCCCCGTAGCAACTTCCTCCAGATCTTGCTGATCACTGCCCTGATTTTCATGGGTATCCAGCTCTTTATGGGTCCCCAACGAACTGCGGATCCCCGCTCGGCTGATCAGATCTGGACTTCCCTGCAGCAAATGAACCGTGATCTGAAGGATGTTTCCATTCAAAGCGAGTTCATGAAGTGGGAGAGAAAGTACACAGACACAGCCAAGGCCAACAAGGTGCCAGAATCAGAGATTCAGGACAAGATTCTCGCCGGTGCCTTGCTGGTTGCTGATACCAAGTTCAAATCGGGACTCTATCGCGACCAGCTGTTCAAAGAAGGCAAAGCGACTCAAAACTACGCCTTTGCCAAGATTACAAGAGCCTACGACTTCTTGAAGCCAAGGTTCGAAACCAACTACACTCTTCCCCGCTGGAAAAACGTTGAAGTCGAAGTCACCCCCTTTGGGCCTCTAACAGCGACCACCATCACCCCCGATAGCCTTTATAACTCTCTCGTTGCTGACCTGAGCCCCCGCAACAAGGCAGAACCAGTTTTCGGATTCATCCCTGGTTACCAGTTCATCGACGCCTTGGTGAAGCTCACAGGATCTGCTCCTGGCTTCAGCTATGCCTTTGCTTGCTTTATCCTTGCCCTGATCGTCAGGGCTATCATCTGGCCCCTCGCCCAGAAGCAGCTCATGTGGGGCCGCCAGATGCAACAGCTTCAGCCAATGATCAAAGAGCTGGAAGCCAAGCACAAGGATCCCAAAACCAAACAAGTCCGAGACCAAAACGCCTACAGCCAGGAGGTCTTTGGACTTTACGGAAAATACGGTATCAACCCCTTTGCCGGGTGCTGGCCAGCCCTGATCCAGCTGCCCCTCTTCTTAACCGTTTACCAGTGCATGCTGCACTACAAGTTCGAATTCACCAAAGGTGTCTTTGCGTGGATCAATCCGAGCAGCACGACATTCTTAGGAATCCCGATCGCCCCTAACCTAGGCGAAAAGGACATGATTCTCATTGCAATCTACGGCGTTACGATGATTTTGGCGACTTTCACGACGCCAGTTTCTGATATCACCCAGGCAAAGCAACAAAGGCTCCTTGGCCTTTCGATTGCCGTCATCTTTTCGATCTCGATGTTCTTCATCTCGATCCCTTCGGCGTTTGTTCTCTACTGGACTTTCACCAACATTCTCTCGACTGCTCAGTCATTCATCGCTTACCGCCTTCTGCCTGCCCCGCCATTGGTTGAGGTCAGCACAACTGTAGGGGGTAAGGTAGCAAAGAAAAGCAAGTTCATGGAGCTCATGGAGCAAGCCCAACGCCAGGCCCAAGAGCAAGAGAACCAGAAGCAGAGCCTGAAGAACAGCAATAAAACGATCGAGGGCGAAGCCGTGGACAAAGATGGAAAAGCCAAGAGAAACGGAAACGTAGATTCCTCTTTCTTTGGTAAATCAGGAACCCAAAAGGGAAACAAGAAAAAGAAGAAATAGCTAAAATAGCGACAGCCTTCTCTAAGGACGATTTATGGAAACAATTGAACTGTTAGTGACTTCGCTCGACGAGGCCCAAAGCAAAGCCGCCGATCAATGGGGGGTTTCGGTTGACGAAGTCAAAGTGACTGTGTTGGAAGAGACTAAGGGACTCTTTGGACGCCCTGGCAAGCTGAAGGTCAAAGCTGAAAAGGCGAAGGCCAGGCTCAGCAAAGCCAAGAAGACTGAGACGACTGAGACCACCGCTCCAACTCTGACGATCGTAGAGGCTGAGCCTGTCGCTGCTGCATCAGAAGTCCCTGCCCCTGAGAAGCGAAAGCCAGCGAAGAAAGGGAAAGCCGCAGAAGCTGCCCCAACCGAAGGTCAAGCAACCCAGCCGGAAGAGTCTACAGACTCAACCGAAGCTCCGATGGCCACTGAGGAAGAAGCCAACCAGGTTGTCGAGATCCTCAATGATCTCCTCGAGAAAGGCAATCTTCGCGCCACCGCAACGGTTGCAGGGGTCAATGGGAGATACATCAACCTCCAAGTAGACGGGAAGGACGTCGGATACCTGGTGGGCAAAAGAGGCGAGGTCCTGAACGCTACCCAGTACCTTTTGAACGTCATCACTTCTCGTCAACTGCGAAACGGAGTAAGGGTCAGCCTTGACGGTGACCACTACCGCGAGCGCCGCGAACAGACCCTCACGACGATGGCAATCAATATTGCAACCGAAGTTCGAAACAGAGGCGAAGAGGCAGTTCTTGATGCCCTCCCAGCCTTCGAGCGCAGGATCATTCACCAAGCCTTGGTTGAATTCGAGGGAGTCAATACTTACAGCGAAGGCGAAGAGCCCCACCGCCGCGTGGTCATCGCTCCCGCTGAGTAGGTTTTCTCCCGGTTTCGGAGCAACCCCTCCACCCCATTTGGGCAGACGGAGGGGTTGCCTTTATATAAGGAGCTTTTCCAAAAGCCCCTCCCAACCACATCGGGGCAGGCCTCCCTAAATCCCTTCCCCACCGGCGGAGGGAAGGGACTTCTCCGAAAGCCCCACCTCAAGAAACTAGGAAAGGGCGCGAAAATCACGCCTCGATCAGATATTCCGCCAAGAGAAGAGCCGTATCCCTCAGGGCGTCGGAGTGGGTGCGTTCGTAGCCGTGGCTCGTATCGACCCCAGGGCCAATCAGGGCAACCTGTGCCTGTCCCCCACTTCGCCAGTAAGCCGACCCGTCACTACCATAGTAGGGATAGATGTCTGGCTTGACCATGATCCCAGCTTGGTGAGCAATGGCCCGGAGAGAATCGCTGAGGCCTCGACTGTAGGGGCCAGAAGAATCCTTCAGACAGATCGAGCAGTGGTACTCATCTCCGTTCTGACCAGAACCAACACAGGCCATGTCCAGAACAACCATTTCCTTGACATCCTCTGGCACACCATCCATACCCCCGTGTCCGACCTCTTCGAACACACTGAACAGCAGGTGGGTGCGCTGAGCAGGGCTCACCCCGATATCGCTCAGGGCCTTTACCGCCGCAAGAGCACAGGCGACACAGGCCTTATCGTCAAGGAATCTGGAACGGATGAAACCGGAGGGTGATTTTTCAAATCGTGGGTCAAAGCTCACATAGTCTCCCACTTCGATCCCGAGAACAGCAGTCTCGTCGGCCGAAGAGGTCCGCTCGTCGATCCTGACTTCGAGGGTTTCAGCGTTTCGCGGCGAGGTGGAAGCCTCTTTGTTCACGTGCACCGAACCGTTCGTCAGAACAATTGATCCTCGGATATTGGTTCCCGACCTCGTGTGTATTGTCACGCTCTCGCTCTCAACCGCTGGCCACATCACGCCGTTCAGGGCAGTCAATCTCAATCGGCCATTGGGCTTGATCTGGGCGACCATAGCTCCCAGAGTATCAACGTGGGCTGTCACGACGCGGGGCTTGTCATCTTGGAGGCCCTCAAAAAAGGCAACCAGGGATCCCTTCTGGGTGCGATAGCTCGCGATCCCCATTGACTCAAGCTCTTGTTGGACAAAGCTCACTGCCCACTCCGTATCTCCCGTCGGGCTGGGGGTGTTTAGGAGATCCTCCAAAACGCGAATCAAATAGTCCAGGTCGATATCCAAGCGAGCCATTGCTCATTCTAGCGTCTGGGCCCCTATGTGAGCAACTCAGCCACAGGATCAGATTTTATGGGACTAAAGTAGTAGTTCTCCTGGTTCGGAACATTTTTCTCCATTCTTCTCTCAGATAATAGGAGGACTCGGCACCCCAGTGCCAGGTTTCTTCACCGACGGAGTTGTTAAAAACCCAATGTCATCTACTAGAAAAGCCTTCACGCTTATTGAGCTTTTGGTGGTAATCGCCATCATCGCCATTCTCGCTGCCATTCTATTCCCTGTGTTTTCGCAAGCCAAAGAGGCTGCGAAGGGCACTGCCTCTCTCTCCAACGTCAAACAACTCGGAACTGCAACGCAGATCTACCTTGCTGACAATGACGATGTCTTCCCCCTGATGGTTCAGCTGTCCGTCGGACAGACCTGGCCAACCACGCTCCATGACTCGATCCAACCCTACGTTCGCAATCGGGACATGTACGAAGATCCTCTTGCCCCATTCCCCCGTGCGACAGGTGGCAACCGCAACCCGCAGTTGACCCAGTATTACGGTGGCCCCACTCAAGCGATTGCCGTCATCAACAATACCAACAGCTTCTTTGAAACAGGTCCAGGCTGGGCTCCCATCGTGGGCACGACAGCCGTTCGCTTCGATGGCATCTATGGAGTTGGGTTTGATCCAGGACTATCGAGTTCTCCCCTCGTTGTCTGGGCACGGTACGGCGGCACAGCTGGCCGGGCGATCTCGTCCTTGAGCAACACTGCCATCGCAGACGTTTCCAACACAGTTGCCCTTGCCCCGGCTGGAAACTTTGACATGTGGTTTATGAATGGAAAGATCTCCGGCGGCTTGGCCACCTGGTGCAACTTTGGTTACGGAACCGACCCTCGATCTCTGAATCCTGGTTCGGCCAACATCACTGGTGTCCACGCTCGACGAGCTGTGCAGAACGGAACCGGAAGCTATCCCTCCGCCGGCGGATGCTTCTATCCAAACGGTCAGTCGATGTACGTTTCCACCGACTCATCAGCCAGAGCTATGAATCTCCGCCGCGTTTACGAGATTCAGACAGACGGATCAGGCCAAAGGGTGTTCCCACGATTCTGGCCTCGAGGGTTATAATTAGCCATGCGCTGGATCGCCTTTATCCTTCTCGCCTCTCTTTCGTTTGCTGTCTTGAGTGGCTGTGCCAAGCAAGAAGAAGCAAGTGGCTTCGACAATAGCAAGCCAATGCCGGTCGAAGATGGTTCTGCTCCCACCAAGTAAGGTGTAAGCTCTCCATCCACATCTTCAGGGCTGTCTCACACGAGGCAGCCCTTTTGTCTTATTGAACCAGGGAGGCCAGAAACGGCGAAAAAGCAAGCCAAGGGGTAAAAGAGAGTTTATGGTGTTAGCCCAGGCGCAGAATCTCGGCCGAAAATTCGGTGATCGGTGGGTGATCCGTCGCCTGGAGTTCGAACTTCGCCCGCGAGACGTCTTGCTCCTCACAGGAAACAATGGAAGCGGGAAATCCACCGTCTTGAAGATCCTGGCTGGGCTCCTGAGTCCCTCAGAAGGATCTTTTCAGATCGCCCAGAGATTTGGATACTCTGCCCTTGATCTCGCGGTTTATCCTGCCCTCACGGCGCGCGAACACCTCCTCTTTTCTGCAAAAGTTCGAAACTGTCCCGACCGAGCCGATGAACTTCTGCGCCAACTGGGACTCCAAAGGGCGATTGACCAAAGGGCAGGCGAGTTTAGCACAGGCATGAGAGCCAGACTCAAGCTAGCTCTGGCGATCCAGCACAAACCAGATGTCCTGCTCCTGGACGAACCTAGTGCTGCACTGGACGAAGCAGGGCAAGAGGCTTTGGCGAACCTCTTAGAAGAATTTGAGGGAGCGGTTCTCCTGGCAACAAACGAAAAAGAAGATGGGAGGTTTGGCACACTTGGCCTCCATCTCTCCTGAAACCTCTCCGGCCCCATGGCTCTCACAGGTCAGAGCCGTTTTCGCTAAAGAGTGGATCACAGAAATGAGATCCCGCCACGGCATTTTTGTTTCCGGTCTCTTTGGTGTCACGGCTGTCATTGCCCTCGTCTTCGCGAGTTACACCTTTAAGCCTTCCCCTCTGCTGGCGGCAGGAATCTTGTCGGTGATTCTCACTTTCTCCAGTCTGTTAGGGGTGCCACGTCTCTTTATCAGCGAAGAAGAGCAGAGAACTTTCGACCTTCTCATGGTTCTCGTCGATCCTGGCCCTGCCTACTTCGGTAAGACGCTTGTCACAATCGTGACCACTGCCCTCACGGGATTTCTTCTGTCTCTCCTCTATGTGGTGATGGTTGGAATACCGGTCGAGTCGTGGCCTCTCTTCTGGGGATCGATTCTTGTCTTGAGTCTTGCCCTGGGGGCCTCTGTGAGTTTTGCCGGGGCCCTTGTCCTGGGTGCAGCCAATCGCTGGGTTTTAGCTGCTGCTGTGGCGATGCCTTTCCTCTTCCCCTTGGTGGCGATGGGGGTCGGGGCCCTGGGGGCTGCTTTTGGGGACGGAAGAGAAAGCGACGGATGGCGCAATTGTCTCGCGATCTTGGGAATGGGTGTTTGCCTTCTGGCATTGGGGCCAGCACTCGTCCCAACAGTTTGGCGTCCCGGCTCAAATCACCCCCGAAAGAAGTAAAATAACGCCAGTCAGGAATGAATTTCCGCCTCTTCGCCTTGGGCCTCCTTGCGATCCCTGTGGCCCTAGCCACTTTCCTTGTGCCAGATGCCAGGGGTTTCAAGGAGCCAGCCTTGGCCCGTATGATCTTCTGGCATGTCCCCTGTGCCTTGCTCAGCTCTCTCTTCGTGCTGGTTGCAGCCTATTATGCGGTTCGCTATCTAAATTCACCAAAGATGAAATGGGATATCAGGGTGGGAGCAGCTCTTGAGCTGGGGGCCCTCTCCGCTGGGCTCGCGATGGCGACTGGGATCCTCTTCAGCCGTGTGCAGTGGGGAGCGTGGTGGCACAATGACCCTCGCCAGACTTCTTTCCTGATTGTATTGCTCACAATGCTGGCAGGCTTGGCTCTACGAGGGGCTCTGAGTGACGAAATCAAGCGGGCGTCGTCTACTGCCGTCTATTGCGTCGCCTCCGTCATTCCCCTGATCTTTTTCACCTTCGTTTTCCCACGCCTGCCCCAGATTGCCGGGAATTCCCTGCACCCATCACAAACTATCGCCCAGGGCCAACTGGACACAAACTACCGAGTTGTTCTGTACGCGACCTTCTTCCTCCTCTTCCTGTGTTTCGTCGCTCTGTTTCGCCGCAGAGTGAAGGTCGGGGAGATGGAGCTCACCTTGGAGAATCTAAATGAATTGGACACTGATCGCCGCCGCGATCCCACCGATCCTGGTGTGGTGCGGCCTGTTTCTTTACCTAAGGGCCATTGATCGTCGGATGACCAAGCTGCAAGAGCGGATCAAGCAACTTGATCCCTAGACATCTGTTGGGCCTCAGCCTGCGTACCGCTTGACGATCGCCAGCATCTCCTTAAATTTGGGATGCTCGGCTGTCACTGCCCACTCGTATGCGACAGATTCACTGTGTGCTAAAAGTGCTCCAGAATCCTGGAGCCTCTTGAGCCCGATCTTATGCATTTCTCTGGTTCTGGCACTGATGGCGTCTGCGACCAAATAGGGTAAGAAATCTTCCTCGATGAGGTCCAGGGTGGTCTGAGTGACGCAGATGTGGGTCTCGATCCCGATCAGAATCACTTGCTCCCGTCCGAGAGCCCTCAAAGCTTTTTGAAACTCTTCGCTCCCGCAACAAGAGAAGGCCATCTTAGCAAAGGGATGTTTGGGGAGGAGGGCTGCGAGTTCCGGCAATGTCCCCTTCATCCTCTCCGGGTACTGCTCCGTCGCAAGGACTGGGATCTCCAGAAGCTGAGCGATTTCCAGCAGGAATTTACATCTGGCTGTCACTCGCTCGATCTCGTAGATGTTTGCCATAAAGCTCGGCTGCATGTCCACCAGAACGAGAACACTATCGGAGGGAGAGATTCGCATCACTGGTTAGACTACCGCCTCTGGCTGGCGAGGTGGGGGTGCCATCCTGCCCTCGTGAAGTTTAGAGATGGGCTCCCACAGTGAGGAAAACCATGAGGATGTTCCCGACAACAGTGAGGACGATCGTGCCGTACACGGCTGCGATACCAGGGATCACCCAGGCAACCTGGCGATCCCCTTCTTTGCGAGCGATGATTGCACAGACAGTCGCGATGAGGATCGGCCAAAAGCCAACAAAGGCAATCGGGACAAAAAGAACGGCAAAAGCTCCTCCGATGGCGAAGAGGAACCCGAGAGAGAAGAGGCAGATGACTCCGAGGAAGACACTGATGACCCCGAAAACATGGGCGAGGACTGCGGCTGTGCTGGTGGTTCTGTTTGGTACGGTCATGCCATCAGAAACGACAGGCCAGGGACCACCTTACAAGGGTTGTTGGACTTTTTAGGAATCCGGCGTCCTGCTTGTCAGTTCCTCTGGTCTCTCTTGACTGGAGGAGTGCCGACCACATTGCGTCATTCGGCTGCGACTTTATCCTTACCGACGCCTCGAAGGCAAGATATCTGACGAGACATCTTTGAAGAGGGACGTGGACAGTTGGCGATCAACCGGGGCAGCCCGGTGGTCGATCCGTCTGAGCGCGACTTTCCCG